>NC_015723.1:0-335575 GCF_000219215.1 Cupriavidus necator N-1
CAGAAAACAGGCGAGCAGGGCAAAGGCTTTGCGTACCTGTTTCTGCGTGACAACCTTTGCGGCTTCGAGTACAAAGGCGGGTAATCTGAAGCTCGCCAATATGCCCATCAAACGCTCCCCGGCCACCACGGGGGATCGACGCGTCCTCGACCTGGACGCCGAACCCTCCCGCATCATTGTTCCCGGCAACGAGAACAACCTGGTTCCGTCCGAGAAATTCCAGCGTCTGTTCGACGAAGCGCAGGCCATGGAGCGTGAAGACGCCTGGCAAAGCGGCGAAGTCGGCTTCCTGAGCCGCGCCAGCGTTCAGGTGACGCTGCCCTACCGCGCGCCCAAGGGCGCGCCGCCGGTATGGACCCGCACCAGCGGCAATATCTCGCTGATGATCCAGCCTGGCTACTTCACGCAGCAACGCTCCGAGCGTGCCGCCAACGGCCGCCAGAAGCTGGTGTCCGAGACCGTTTCGCTGGGCTACCCCTATGGCTCCTATCCGCGGCTGATGCTGGCCTGGATCGGCAAGGAGATCATGGCGAAGAAAAAGCGCGGCGAATTCACCGGCACGGTAGAGGACCGGCGCATTTCGCTGGGCAATTCGCTGTCCGAGTTCATGTACAACCTCGGTATTCCGATGGCCACCGGCGGCAAGCGCGGCACCATGACGCTGGTGCGACAGCAGATGATCCGCCTGTTCTCGGCCACCATTGCCATCGTGCAGAACAAGTCGACGCCGAGCCAGAACCAGAACCCCAACCACGAGCCGCTGTCGATCGACCGGGTGGGCTACCTGCTGGCCGACCAACTGTCGACCTGGTGGGACCCGATGCAGCCCGGCCAGGGGTCCATGTTCGAGAGCTTCGTGGTGCTGTCCGAGCCGTTCTTCAACGAGCTGGTCAACCGTCCGGTGCCGGTGGACATGCGCGCCCTGAAAGCGCTGAAGCAGTCGCCGTTCGCGCTGGACGTGTATTCGTGGCTGACCTATCGCTTCTTTACGATCCAGCGCCGCACGGAAATCCCGTGGGAAGCACTGCAGATGCAGTTCGGCACCGAGACCGAAAGCGAGCGCAAGTTCCGCGCGCTGTTCCGCAAAGCCCTGAAGGATGTGCTGGTGGTGTACCCCGGTGCCAAGGTCGATGCGGATTCGTCCAAGGCACTGATCCTGCAGCCCTCCCGGACCAGCGTACGCAAGCTGGGCTGATCTCCTGACTACCGGCCCGGGCCGCGCCCGCCATTGCGCGCGCTCTCGGGACGGCAGCAGCGGAAGGCGTCCACCATGCCCGCCCCCCTGAATGCAGAAAAGGCAAGCATTGAACGCTTGCCTTTTTTGGTTTGCCCGCCGCGGACGGGTCCGCAACGGGCGGGTCAGCCGAGGCTGGTCAGGCCGGCTTGATTGCCGAAGCCTGCAGGCCCTTCGGGCCTTGCTTGACTTCAAACGTCACGCGCTGCCCATCCTTCAGGGTCTTGAAGCCCGAGCCCTGGATTTCCGAGAAGTGCGCGAACAGGTCTGCACCACCGTCGTCCGGGGTAATGAAGCCAAAGCCCTTGGTCTCGTTGAACCACTTGACCGTACCGGTTGCCATAGGAATTTCCTTTTCGAAGCAAGTTCTTGTACACAACGCAAACAACCGTTCAAGCACGTTGAGTTCTCGTAGATACCGAACGGAAGCCGACGAGGTTGACACGACTTGACTCGACTGTAGCGCGCATCATAACCACTTTGGATTGCGGTGTCATGTGCGGCGTAATGCGCACTACAGATACTTTAGGCACATTCCGACCTGCTTTTCAAGCAATTTTACGGTCCGGCCTGATTCCGGCTGCCAAATGGCGGCCGGTGCTCCCAGTGGCGGTAACATATATTTTGTAAATTTGAAAAACGGTTGAAGCATCACCTGGTTTTGGCTACAGTTGCGCCTTAAGAATCAACCGCGCTTTCAGCGCTGAAAGAGAGGTCGCAGTGCCAGCCAAAATCATCACAGTCTTTAACCAGAAAGGCGGTTGCGGCAAGACCACGGTCAGCATGCACCTTGCCGGCACGCTCGGCCTGCGCGGCGCCCGCTCGATGCTGGTCGACATGGACGAGCAAGGCACCGCCACCCGATGGGCGGCGCAGGCCAGCGACGAGCGGCCTTTCCCGGCTTCCGTGATCGGCCTGGCGCCCTCGGGCGGCGCCATGCACCGCGAGGTCCGCAAGTTCGTCCAGGATTATGACTATATCGTCGTGGATTGCCCGCCGGCGGTGCATTCGGCAGCGCCATCGAGCGCGCTGCTGATTTCCGATCTTGCCATTATCCCGGTGGTGCCTTCGCCGCCGGATCTGTGGGCGGCGGTAGCGGCCAAGACGCTGGCGCAACACGCCCAGGTCCAGAATGAATCCTTGCTGATCCGCGTGATGGCCAATATGGTCCAGCGCCGCGTCTCGATCGCGCGCCAGGCTATTGAAATCCTTGGCGACGACGGCGACGTACCGTTGTTGAATTCGATGATTGGGTCGCGCTCGGCATTCCGGGAATGCCAGGCGATCGGCTGCACCGTGCATGGCGTTGCCGGCGCACGTGAGGCGGTGCAGGAGGTCGACATGATGGTCGACGAAATACTGTCTTTGATTGAGCACTAGGCATGGCTACCAAACTGAAGAGCCTTAAGGCTGGCATGCTGGCCGGCATGGCGGCCGAAAAGAACCGCAACGAAACGCTGGACCGCTTCGCACGCGCGGAAGCGGCCATTTCCCAGCATCCGAACGGCTTGCTGCAGGGCAGGGGAGCCGATGGCACGCCCGTTTTCAGCGCTGAAAGTCTCGGCGAAGCCGCCAAGGGCCGGCAGCTGATCAGAATCCCGCTGGCGCAACTGCACGACAATCCCCTCAACGCTCGGCGCCTCTACGATCCGGCCGTGGTGCAGGAGCGGGCGGCATCCATCGCCACGCACGGCCAGAAGACACCCGGCCTGGCCGCGCCCGACCCGGCGCGCTCCGGCCATTACATCCTGATCGACGGTCATTACCGCAAGCGAGCCCTGGCCTCCGCCGGCAAGCTCGAGATGGAATGTTTTGTCGAAGACGACCTGAGCGACCTGGACTTCTACCGGCTGTCGTTCATGCTCAACGAGCAACGCTCGGACCAGTCGGCGCTGGACAATGCGATCGCCTGGCGCCAGCTGCTGGACGAGGGCAAGGTCCAGAAGGAAGAGGAAATTTGCGAGCTGACCGGCATCTCGGCCGGCACCGTGAACAAGACGCTGGCGCTGCTGCGCCTGCCCGAGTCCGTGCTGGGCGTGATGCGCGAGCGCCCGAGCGCGATCGGCATCGCCGCGGGCTATGAGCTGACGCTCTACTGCAAGCTGGCGGGCGAGGAGCGCACGCGCGACCTGGCGGCGCGCATCATCAATGACGGCCTGTCGAGCCGCGAGGTTGAAGCCATCCGCAAGCATGCGCAGGAGGGCAAGGCGCGTAAGGTCAAGGAAATCAGCCGGCAATACAAGATCCGGACCGACAGCGGCCAGTTGCTGGGCACCATCAAGGAATGGGACTCGGGACGCGTGATGCTGGACGTGCAGCTGAGCGACCGCAGTGCCCGCGAGGCGCTGGTCGAGGCCCTGAAGGCCCGCTTCGGGCTGGACAAGACGCTGCTCTGAGCCGGACAGGCAAGTCATGA
Source organism: Cupriavidus necator N-1 (assembly GCF_000219215.1). Lineage (NCBI taxonomy): Bacteria > Pseudomonadati > Pseudomonadota > Betaproteobacteria > Burkholderiales > Burkholderiaceae > Cupriavidus > Cupriavidus necator. Next base: position 3,651 of record NC_015723.1, read on the forward strand.
TGCTGCGGCGGCAGTACTGCCGCCGCAGAGCTCAGGCCAGCAGGTCGCGCGGCGACCGCGCTCCAAACTCCGGATCACAGGTCTTGCGGTAGCGCTCAAGCATGCTGGACAGCAGGGCGTGAAGGCCGCGCACCGAGTAGCCGGCCTGGGGCAATGCCGCCAGCTTGCGCTGCGCGCGCCGGGTCGGCGGCGCGGCGGGTGGAGCGATCAGCGAGGCGTCTTCGGTGCCCGCGCCATCCCACTGGAGATTGCGGTCACGCCAATGCCGGGCCAGTGCGTGCTGCGTGGCCGGGCCAAAGCCAGGCGTTCCGTCTGGCGCAGCGCTTCCCATACCGTCTTCCCGGCTCCGCACAGGCGGCTGCTTCGGGGCCAGTGAACGCCGCGTGACCGAGGTCAGCCGGTCCAGGCTGAGCCGGTGTTCCCGCAACAGCAGGATTGCCGCATGGGCCGTCCGGTAGCGCTGGCCATCGCCGTCGCCTCCCCGGCGTTCCAGCCATGACAGGAAGGGGGCCAGGCTGGCTGCGGGAACCTGCGTGGCGTCCGGCCGCGCCGCCGCAGTTGCCGCCATTGCTTCGGTACCGTCCGAGACCTGCGCTGGCCAGAGCGCTGCGCCGGGGTACCCGTTGGCATGCATCCAGCGGAAGAGGGCGGCCAGCACCCGCATGCTGTGCCGCACGCTTGCCGGACTAAGCGGGCCGGTGAACGGACGCCATGCGGCCAGGTGGCGCGGTGCGCGCGGTCCGCACCAGCGGCTGGCCGGTTCGGGCTGTGCCAGGAAGCCCAGGTAGGCCCGGCGGTCGTCCAGATCGAGCTGGGACAGGCCCTTGCGACGCTCCAGCGCTGCCCAGAGCAGCAAGCGTTCCGCCTCCTTGCGGTAGGCCGAAAACGTGCTGCCGCTGTCGCCGGCGGCATCGCGCAGCCAGGCCTGGACCACGTCCAGGCCCTGGCTGTACGGGCAACTGGCGTCAAGGTCCAACGCGGGCGACGCGGTCATCCATTCGAGCGGCAACGGCTGGCGCATCCCTGGCCCCAGCCCGCCTTGCTCGACCAAAGTGCGGTTGCCGATATGCGCGCCCAGCAGCGGCTTGCCGTCCGGGTCCCGGAAGGCGGCGCGGTTCTCGCTGAGCCAGCGGTTGACGGCCGCGCCGGCCAGCGCGCCAATGCGCGGGACGGCTCGCCACCAAGCGCCGCCGCGTTGGTTCGCGAGCGCTAAAAGAGTATTAAGCGTCACAATTTCGGCTTTGCGCAGGCGCCGGGCCAAAGCCGGAGCAAACCACAACTCTACGCCATGCTGGGGGCGCGGCGCCGCCGTGCCCAGCCGTTCGAGCTCGGCCAGCGCGTCCACCCGGCGGTCCATGCCGCGGTTGGAGCGGCCGGGGCCGGCCAGCAGCAGTTCGGCCAGGTCTCCCCGGCCATGCAGGTGCGCAAGCTGGACCATCCGGTCGCGCAGGGCAAGCAGGATCCGCAGTGAAGACTCGGCCCCGTCTTCGTCGTCATCGGTTTCGTCGGCCAGGTAGCGGGGCACCACCATGGCCGCCGGCATGCCCTGGACATAGGCGCGCACCGCCGCAAATTCGCTGCGGGTGAGGCTGACCGTCATCATTCCAGGAATCATGGGCATGTATGCGCTGAATGGCTAACTTCTTGATTTATAAGGCACTTGAAGCGAGCGAGAATTCATCCGCCCCAAAATGCATAGCGAAATACAATGCCGATAATTTTATGCGTGTTTTCACTGGAAAGTCATCCCCGCTGGCCTTGTGCGATCCGTATGCTGGCGTCAGGCAGTGCTCGGGGAAAACCCGCCGCAGCGCACCATCACCTTGCATTCGCCCTACGCGTTTCATATGCTGCAGGTCAGGAGTTATAAATACTTAGATCAGACTTCAGTCGCATCTAAGACTGTTTCTACATAAGCGTGTTAACACGCAAAACGGGGCGATCCGGTATCTCCACGGGAAGGACGGACCTGCAGCCAGACGGGAAGGCTGCAAGGCGGTCTGGAGCGATGGCGGATCGTATGGAACTGCAACCGCAAGATAGCGGAGCATTTCCGACAAGCAAGCGCGGATTGTCGCAGGGTCCGTACTTGCCGCAATAATAAGAGAGCGGCCATGGCCACCATCCTCTTGATCGAGCCTCACCCCCTCCTGCGCCTGGGTCTGCGCCATCTGCTGGCCCAAGCACACATTCCTGGTGACCTGATCGATATCGATCCCCTCGCCCCTGTCGATTCGGATTTGTGGCTGTACGATGCCGACCTGCTGATCTATGGTCTGCCTGCCGACCACGCCGGCGGCTGGACCATGCTGGAGGACCTGTGCCAGCGGCTACGCCCGCAGCGCGTGCTGGTCCTGAGCGATCAGGCGGCACCATCGCTGCCGGATGCGGGCTTGCCTGACCCGGTGCGCGGTTGCGTGGCCAAGAGCTGCAGCGCGGATGCGCTCGATGCGGCGGTGCGGCTGGTGCTGGCCGGCGGCGAGTGTTTCCCGGCGCGTGCCCAGGGCAGCCACGCCTGGCAACCGGAACTCGAAGCCGGCCATGCCCCGGTGGCAGGCAGCGCAGGGCAGGGCGAGGCCCGGGTTGTGGCGCTGCGCGCAGGCATCGGCGAAGCCGTGCTCGACCACGCGGTGCCCGCGCCCCAGCGCCATTTCCAGGCGCATGCGACGTACCACGAAACCCCGTCGGCCGGCGCGCACCTGCTGAACATCACCGAACGTCAGTATGAAGTGCTTGCGCTGCTGGCGCGGGGCTATCCCATCAAGACGGTCAGCCGCATGCTGAATATCTCGGTGGCCACCGCGAAGACGCATGCCTGCACGCTGTACCAGCGCCTGCACGTGCGCAACAAAGGCGAAGCCGTCTACGTTGCCCTGCAGAAGGGTGCCACGCTCAACTGGGCCGGGCCCGCCACGCCCGCCAATCCGGTGACCCGCGTGCCGGCGCCCGACCACACCTGCCAGGCTGCATGACTGGTGGCGGCGCGGGGTTCCAAGGGGGGCAGGCGCGGATCAGCGCGTGGCGCCAGAGCGCTCCGGGCCGGCCGCGCCTCATCCATATTGCGCGCGGCTCTCGGCCAAAAGCATGAGGCAATGGCGGCGGCGGCTTGCTACCTTGTGATGAAAGGCATCTGCAGACACTTTTGCCGGCGGCCGGCGCTGCTCTGATGCCCTGCAAGGCGGGCCGCGCCGCGGCCCGGATCCCGACCGGGTGGCAAGCGCATCTGCGGCCCGGGTCCGCTGCCAGACCGAGTCAATGCCGACCTACCTCATCGCCAGCAATGAAATGATGTGCCGTGTCCTGGCGCGTCGCCTGAACGCACTGGACGTGCCACAGCCGATCACGTGGCGCACGCCGCAGTGGCTGCATGAATCCATGAGCGCATCGACGCAGGCCTCGTCATCGGAGCCGTCGCCGGACCCGGCCGATATTGCGCTGATCGACTGCAGCGCGCTGGAGGGCGACCCGCGTGCGTTGCTGGACCAGCTGCAGGCACGCCTGGCGCCACGGCGCTGGCTGGTGCTGTCCGATCGCCTCGATGCCACGCTGATGCTGCATGCCGCGCTGCTCGGTGCCAGCGGGTGTCTCCTGCTGCCGGCTCCGCTCGAACTGGTCTGCGCAGCCACCGCGCTGGTCTGGGCCGGCGGCCAGTGCTTTCCGCGCATGGCGCTGTCACTGACGGGCGCCAACGGGACGACCGCCTCCCTCCTTTGAGCGAGCAGACCTACATCCACCGGAGGAGTGCGCATCGCACCCGATTGCCTATGCTTGATTCGCCCGGAGGCAGAAGCCAGCCCAGTTTGCAGGCAGGCCGCCCCGGGGAAGTAAGGGGGTCATATGGAGGCCGGACTGGAATTCCTCGTCGTTCGCGGCTTTGCTGTGCGCGAAGGCAGAGGCAAGTGGGCGTGCTGCTTTGAGATCAGGCTGGCTGCCAGCCTGGACGATGGTTGCCACGCGGGTGCCAATGAGGGCAGCGATGAGCCGCTGCTCTACCGCGGTGAGCTGCACGGGCGTCAGTTTGACTGCGAGCTGGCCGCCGCCGACGCGGCCCGCGCGGCCGGCGAGCGCGAAGCGCGTCTGCGTGTGGAAAGCCTGAGGGCGCTGATCATTGCTCAGCATCGGCATCGCGTGCCGCCGCCACTCGTAGCCTGAGCCTGCAGGCATCCCGCGAGCATCATGCACAGTGGCACCCGGCGGCCTCGCCGGGTGCCACTGTGCCATTCCCTTCGTGATCGCGCAGCTAGTGTCCTGTTCCGTAGATCGCTTACCAAAATGAAATCGTCCAGTTGGCCGTCAGGCTAGGCGCGAGGAGGCGCCATAGCCGTAGCCATGGCAACGACGAGCAACGACGCATGGCGGGCAACTGGGCGATTTCATGGCAAGGTATTTGCGGAACAGGACACTAGCCGGCGAGCCAAAAAAGAAGCCCGCCGACCGGGGGACCATGCGGGCTTTGAAGGCGTGCGGGCCATACTGCCCGCCCACACGTCTCCTTGACGATAACCAATCGGCTCGCCCTCCTCCATCAACCAGAAGCACCATGCGCGCATATTTGCGGCTGAGTGCCCCTGAACTGCCTGCCTGTTTGTGCGCCGTCCAACAGACTGGCCTGAACTGCGCGCGCCAAGATCGCCATTACGGCCAATGGCAGCAAGAATCTGGCTCGGGTTCAGGGGGAGACGGAAATGACTGATGTCAGCGCTCGGCCTGCCGTATCGCACGTGAGGCACGCGCGCGGGCCCGGCATGGGCCGTCCGTACCCGCTCATGAAACGGCAGGGCAGGCGCGGAGGTCACTAGTGCACGGCGACACCAGGATGCGTGGACGGGGCGGACCGGGGTTGCGCGGCGGCAATCCGGTGTGGTCGCACGTCAACTGCCATATCGACCTTTGGATCGAACTGCTGCACGGGCTGGACCTGCCGCCGGTCGCGGCACTGGCCTGCGCGGTGCGGCAGGACTTCGAGGCCGACCACTTCACGCAGTGCCGCTTTCCGGATGCCGACCTGGAGCGGCTGTACGGCCTCACCGTGCACGCGCTGGCGTTCTACGACTCACTCGAGTCGCACGTCGCGGCACAGACCTCGCGCGGCCATATCGTCGTGATGGAGCTGGACAGCAGCCAGCTGCCGCCACCGCGCGGCGCCGGCTACCTGCGCCATTGCACGCCCACCTGCATTGCCATCGATGTGCTGATCCCGGAGGCCGGCGCGGTCGGCTACTACCACTCCGACGGCTACCACACCGCGACCGGCGAGGACTACGCCGCCATCATTCGCCTGGCACCGGGCGTGCGCAGTGCCGAGGCGCTCCCCTTCATGCATGCCGACGTGGTCCGCCGCAACGGGCACCCGCACGCTGCCGAGACGCTGCTCGAGGCCTCGCTGGCATTGCTGCGCTTTCACCTGAGCAACCGTCCGCGCGAGAACCCCGTCACCCTGTTTCGCGCGGTGTTTCCCCAGCATCTCGAGCGGCTGATGGCGCGCGGCGAGCCGGGCTTTCACCACTACGCGTCGGGCGTGCTGCGCCAGCTGGGCGCCAATTTCGAGCTGCTGGCGCGCTACCTGCGCTGGCTGGTGATGCACGGGCAGGAGGTGCCTGAGAAGGCGGCGCAAGCCTGCTACACCATGGCATCGGAGGCGATGGTGATGCAGTTCCGCCTGATGCGCGCGGTCATCAGCCGCAAGCCGGACCCTTGTGAAGACTGCCTGGACCAGCTCGAAGCCTCATACCTGGCCAGTGTGCCGTTGCTGGCCGCGCATTTCGGCGAGTTCACGCCATGAGCCGGCTGATCGAGCCTGCGGCGGGCAACCGGTGGCCTGCGTGCCGCCTCTGGCGCGCGGCACAGAACCGGTTTGATCCGGCGCCGGCGGCAACCCGGTGCATCCGCCTTTTGCACGATAGCCCGCATCTCATGCCGACAGCGGAGGGCATGCCATGTATCGAGCCTTGCGTGCCTGCCGTGGCTGACTAGCCCGGAACTGCTTCCAGCCGCGGGGCCGCCTCGCCTCGCGCGGCGGCGGCAGACATCGCAGCCGCCGCGGGCGCATGGTGCCTTTGTCAGCGCCCGCTTCACTCTCGCCTTTCCGTCCAACCTCCCGATGGATGACCGTTTCCCAGCCGTTCGCCTACTGTCGGAGCGCGCTGCCATGACGCTAAATAGAGGCACTGGCTTGCAAAGAGCGCCGCATCTGGGTCGGTGGCGCAGCCAGCCGGTTCTCGGATAGCAGTCATGCCGAGCCAGGCCGGCAGAGCGTTGTTCCCGCACACGGGATTGGACAGGGGGTACGAAAATGATTACGCATCGATCGGATCTGCATGTCAATCACCTGCTCAGCGCACTGCCGCGCGGCGAGTGGGAGACGCTGGCGCAGCACTTCGAGCTGGTCCGTCTGCGCGCCGGTGAACTCCTGACTGATTCCGGCCAACGCATCGTCCACGTCTATTTCCCGACCACCGCGGTGGTGTCGCTGCTGTCGCTGCTCGAGGACGGCGCGACGGTCGAGATTGCCGCGGTCGGCAACGAAGGGCTGGTCGGCATCCCCGTGGTCACCGGCGGCGACACCATGCCAAGCCGGGTGGAGGTGCGCAGCCCCGGCATGGCCTATCGCATTCCCGCCCGCCTGCTGCGCGGCGAGCTGCCGCGCCTGCCCACGCTGCAGCGCGTGACGCTGTTGTACGTGCAGGCCATGCTTACGCAGATCGCACAGACCGCGGCCTGCAACCGCCACCACTCCCTGAACAAGCAACTGTGCCGCTGGCTGCTGCTTGCCATCGACCGGCTCAGCTCCAATGAGCTGGTGATCACCCAGCAGGTCATCGCCAACATGCTCGGCGTGCGCCGCGAAGGCGTGACCGAAGCAGCCGGCAAGCTGGAAGACCTGGGCCTGATCCACCACAGCCGCGGCCATATCACCGTGCTCGACCGCTGTGGGCTGGAGAAGCATTCTTGCGAGTGCTACAAGCTCGTCAAGCGCGAGTATGACCGCCTGCTGCCCGCGCTGGCCAGCGCCTGAGCGGCACGCTCCGGCGCGCGTGGCCTGCGAAGCGCGGCGTGCATACGCCGCGCCGATCCCATTTGAGGAGCTGTACTCGTGAGCAGACTGTCATATGCCGGTGGCCCGGCAGAGAGCGCCACCCCGCGCCGTGATGCCCAGCCGGGCGTCACGCAGGCGCGCGCGCTGATGGACCACCTCGGCTGGATCGCCGCGGCTGGCGTGGCCGGTGCGGCCGCAGGCTTGCTGGTGGCGCTGTCGGCGCCGCCGCAGTATCGCGCGCAGGCACTGGTGCAGGTCGAGGGGCGCGATGGCGGCATGCGCAGCGTCGCCCAGATGCAGGGCCCGGCGGCCTTCGACGCGGGCCTGCTCAAGAGCCGCGCCGTGGTCGGTCCGGTGGTGGAGCGGCTGCGGCTCGATATCACCGCGCAGCCGCTGCGTGCGCCGCTGGTGGGCGCGCTGGTCCAGCGCTTTTCCACACCCGGCCAGCCGCGCGGCACCTGGCCCGCCAGCCTGGGCTATGCCTGGGGGGGCGAGCGCCTGGTGATCGCCAGCATGACCGTGCCCGAGGCGCTGGTAGACCAGCAGCTCACGCTCGAGGTGCGCGGCGAGGGCCGCTACCGCCTGAGCCAGCAGGACACCGTGCTGCTCGAAGGGCAGGCCGGCGAGACCGCGATGGCCAACGGCATTGTGCTGCGCGTGGACAAGATCGAGGCCGGGCCCGGTACGCGCTTCCAGCTCACGCGGCACGACCTGGCCCGTACCGCCGAGTCCGTGCGCCGCGGGCTCACGGTGGAAAGCGAACGCAGCGAAACCGTGGCGAGCCTGGGCGGCGCGGCCGACCCCCTGACCGCGCCGGGCGGCACCGTACGCGTGAGCTGGGAATACCCGGACCGCCAGCTTGCCGCCCAACTCGTCAACGGGGTGACGCGCGCCTATATCGACGGCCAGACCGACAAGCGCCGCCAGGACGCGGCCGGCACGCTCGCGTTCCTGTCGGGCGAGCTGCCGCGCGTGCAGAGCGAACTCACGCGCGCCGAAGAGGCGCTCACGCGCTACCGCGCGCGCACGGGTTCGCTGCAGCCCAGCCGCGACGCGCAGTCGTTCCTCAGCAACAGCATGGAGTACCAGCGCCAGATCGCAGCGCTCAGGCTTGAGCGCACGCGGCTGCTCCAGCGCTTCACGCCCGAGGCCAACGAGGTCCGCACCGTTGACAGCCAGATCCAGCAGATGACTCGCGAGCGCGCGGAGATCGACGCGCGCATGCAGACCCTGTCGGCCTCAGAGCGCGAATCGGTGGCGCTCACGCGCGACGTCAAGGTGGCCGAGGACATGTACATGTCCTTGCGCAGCAAGGTCGAGCAGCTGTCGCTGATGCTGTCCGACAGCTCCACCCAGATGCGCGTGGTCGATGCCGCAATCGCGCCGGTCACACCGGTCGGTCTCGGCGCGTGGCCGTTCGCTTCCGCCGGCGCCTTGCTCGGCCTGTGCCTGGGCGTGGCCGCGGTCAACCTGCGCCAGCGCATGCGCCCGTCGGTAGCCAGCGCCGCCGATGCCGAAGAGCGCCTGGGCATGGCCATGCTGGGCGATATCGCCTTCAGCAACGAGCAGACCGAGCTGGAACGGCTGGTCGATGCCAAGCGCCGCCTGGGCATCGCCTCCGGCTTTGTGCTGCCGCCCAATGTGCGCCTCGGCTGGCCCGACTCTGTCACCAGCGTGATCGACGCCGCCACGGCGGCCGCCCCCGAGGACGAGCGCGCGCGCGCCGAACGGCTGCTGCGCCAGGGCCTGCACGACCAGTTCCTGCTGGCGCGGCGCGCCCCGCATTCGCTCGCCGTGGAAGGCCTGCGCACGCTGCGGGCGGCGCTGCATTTCGCGTTGCGTGATGCGCCCAACTGCGTGGTTGCGGTGACCAGCCCCGCCGCCGCCGCCGGCAAGACTTTCGCCGCGGTCAACCTGGCGGTGCTGTTCGCTGAAGCCGGCCAGCGCGTGCTGCTTGTCGACGCGGACCTGCGCCGCGGCCGCGTGGCGGACTGGTTCGACCTGCCTGCCGAACCGGGGCTGGCAGAAGTGCTTGCGGGCCGCAGCGCGATCGCCGACGCGGTCAAGCCGAGCGTGGTCAACGGCCTGTTCCTGCTCAGCCGCGGCGCGGTGCCTGCGAATCCGTCCGAGCTGCTGATGCTGCCCGCGCTGGCTGAATCCCTGCGGCTGTGCGCGGGGCGCTTCGACCTGGTGCTGGTGGACACGCCGCCAGTGATGGCGGTGGCCGATGCCACGCTGGTGGCCAACCTGGCCGGTTCCACGCTGGTGGTGGTGCGCGCCGATGTCACGGCGACGGCGCAGGTCGACGAAACACTCAAGCGCCTGGCGCATGCCAATGCGCGGCTGGCCGGCGGCATCCTCAACGGTGTTATGCCCCGGCGCAGCAACCGGGCGGACTTCAACACCATCAATCCCTATCTGGGCATGCCCCTGCCGCCGCCACAGCTCAGGCATCCGGCGCTGGCAAAGTCAGAAGCGCCCGGGCAATCCTGAGCGGCAGGACGTCGGCCGTACCCATTTCTGCGTGCGGTCCGTTAGTGTCCTGCCGCAGGAATGGGCCGCGGCGGCAACGCGATGGCGTGCAAGTCAGGTCAGCGCGCCGGCGCGAGGCCGCTATGGCGCGAGCAGGATATGGGCACCAACGACGTTGTTTGCAGCATCGGCACCGGCGCCCACCTTGATGGTGTAGTTGCCACCGCTCAGGTCCGTCGTGATCGAGTTGTTCATGAACGTGGCTGCCTTGATGATGCCGACCACCGATCTGGAGCCGAAGTTCTTGTGCGGATAGGAAAGCTTGTTGCCTGAGAAGCTGGCAACCCCGGCCCTGATATTGGGAAAATCGTCGCGGTAGTCAGGCCCGTGCGTGCTGATGAAGGTGTTGTTCTCGATCACGACGCTTGCCCCCGCATCGGCCGCCTGGAGCCCGACGCCACTGCTCCTGATGGTGTTTCCCCTGACGATCGTATTCACTGCCTTCATGTCGCCAATGCCTTCCGAGAAAGAGGGATAAACACCGCCGTCGATGGTATCGATCTGATTGTTTTCAATGACGGCTCCGGGCGCCGACAGGATGATCACGTAAGGGTGCTTGTTCCCGGCCCGGCCGACGAATTCCGAATTCCGGATGGTGACGTTCTCGGTGTTGCGGCCATTGTCGCCGCCGACGAACTGCGAGCCTTTGTTGTTCACGAAGCGGCAGGCATCGAAGACCATGTCTCCGGTTCTTGCGGTCACGCCGTCGGCCGGCGTCCCGTCTGGCTCGATATCCACCCCGGCGGCGGGCGCGTGGGTAGGGTAGGCCCCGTCGGTCAGGCCCGTGTTGCGGAATGAGGAGTTTGTGATGCGGAAGGATCTTGCCTGCATGATGCTCATGCCCTGACGGGCATTGTTGTACGAATCCACCGCGTGGATGGTGCCATTGAGATCGGCGGTGAAGTCGCCGCCGATGAACAGGCCATCGCAGGCAAAGTGATGGATCTTCAGGTGGCTGAGTTCATAGTTGGAACTCGCGTGCGTCTGGATGCCGAAGGAAGGCGTTTCACTCAGGGGCTTGCCATTCGCCGAGGGCGGCCGCGACAGCTTGTCGACGTTGCCGTTGAGCTCCAGGCCCGAGATCCTGAAGTTGCTGGCGTTCCTGATCTCGAACCCGAGCTGGTGCCTGGCCGAATACCATGATCGGCCAGAGAAGTGGTCGTTGGTGATGGTGAAGTTCCCCTTGAAGGAAACCACGGACCCGGTGCAGCCGATCAGGCTGAAGTTGCTGGCTTTCAGCAGCCGGATATTCTGGTTATGGTTCGTCCAGGGACCGCGGGTGACGGCGTAGCGATCGATGTAGTAGGTGCCCTTGGGGAAATATACGATCTGGCGCCTGGTAAACCGTTGATTGGAAATATCCGCCGCCATCATCTGGAAGGCCAGATATTCATCCGTGACGCCATCTCCCCTGGCCCCGTAGGAGGTGATGGACCTCACGGTGGCGCCGGGATAAGCCTGTTTCTCGGCGCTCAGGAGGGGGCAGGGATCCGCGCGTCCGGAAGGCTTCGTGGCCGCGGCGTCTGCCGCGCCTGCGCCCGATGGGTTGCCGGAACCTTGCCGGGTCTCATTCGCACTCCCGCTTGTCGCCCGGGATCCGGCCTGCGCGTAGCTCGGAAGCAGCAGGAACGAAGAACAGGCGACAGCGGAGACTGACGGCCAGAGGCGCTTCGATTTCTTTCGCTTGTGCGGAGCAGACATCATGTCCCCCTGAATGACCGCTGGCTGACCCGGCGGTATTTGCCAGTAGCTGTCACGACTTCACATGGCAAGCCCTCCGGTCCGGTAGCGGACGGAGGGCTTGCATGCCGGCGATAGTCCGGAGTCCTACGTATTTCTACTTCCTTGGTCGTGGTCAATGCCGGCTGAGCTTCCTCAGGCCCGCTTTGGCGGCTTGGCGCTGTACTCGCCAAGGTAACGGTATTTGCCGAAGTAGTAATGCGCCCGGTACCAGCGCCCCTCGATGCGCAGGCCGTTGAGCAGCACACCCTTGACGTCCGCCCCGCTCTGTTTGAGGGCCCGATACGATGCCTGCAGTTCGTTCACGGTGGTCTTCTCGGCGAGCGCCACCAGGAAGACCGCCGCGGCCTTGCCCGCCAGGATGCCGGCGTCGGTGGCGGCCAGGATGGGCGGGGTGTCGATCAGGACCAGGTCGTAGCGCTTGGTGAGTGTGTCGAGCAAGTTCTCCATGGCGGGGCTGAGCAGGACATCCGCCGCATGCGGCGGCTCGCTCCCGGTCGAGATGAAGTCCAGGCCGGGCGCGACCTCTCTCTGCACGACCTGTTCGAACGGCGCGCCCAGCAACAGTTCAGTGAGCCCGGGCGTGCGCTGGGCGCCAAAGCGGCGATGCAGCGATCCGCGCCGCAGGTCGGCGTCAATCAGCAGCACACGCCGGCCGCTGGCGGCGATCGCCGAGAAGTTCGCGCAGATAAAGGACTTGCCGACGCCGGGCGCCGGACCCGTGATGACCACGGTCCGGTTCTTGTTGCCGGCCAGCGCGAACTGCAGGGCGGTGCGGAAACTGCGCAGCGTCTCCACGGCGGGATCGTCCGGCTGCTCGCGTACCAGCAAGCCGCCACCGCTTGCGGCGTCCCGCGTCTGCGCTTCCTGCGGGGCGAAGGGGATCGTGGTGTAGACCACCAGGCCCGTCCTGCGCTCGATCTCGTCGGCGTCCGCGACGCCGCCGTTGAAGGCATGGCGCAGCACCACCGCAGCGAGGCCGGCGATCAGGCCGAGCACGACCGCCAGCGTGGCAATCACCTCGCGGTTCGGGCGGATCGGGCCGAGCGGCACTTCCGCCGCGTCGACCAGGCGCGAGTTGCCCACCTTGCTGGCCTTCATCAGCCTGAGCTGCTGCACATCGTTCAGCAGGGACTGCAGCATTTCGGTGCTGACCTTTACGTCGCGCATCAGGCGCAGCACGTTCTGCTCGACGTCAGGCAGCTTCTGGATGCGGCCCGCCAGGCCGTTGATCTGGGCGTTGACGCTGGCGATCTGGGCGTCGATCAGGGAAATGACAGGGTGGTTGGGCATGAAGCGCGCGTCCAGCTCCTGCCGCTTCTGCCGAAGCTCTTGCAGCTTGGTCTGGAGCTGGACCGACTGGTTCAGCATCAGTTTGGATTCCTCGGGCAGGTCAACCGTGCCGCGCTGGTTGCGCATGGCGTTGTAGCGGTTCTCTGAGGTCTCGACCTGCTGCTTGAGCTGAGGCATTTGCTGTTCCAGGAAGGCCAGCGACTTCTCCGCTTCGGCAGCCTTGCGCAGCACGTTCTGTTCGACATAGGCGTTGCCGATCTCGTTGAGCGTGGCCGCCACCATCGCAGGGTCGTCGCCTTCCAGCGAGATGCCGATCACGCCGCTTTGCCTGCCGCGCTCGGTGATCACGAGCTTGCCCTGCAGGCGTGCGATGGCGGTGCTGCGTGGCAGCCGGCGCAGTTCGAACCTGGCGCCGGGGCGTGCGTCGAGCTGGCTCACCAGCAGGCGGACGGCGCCGGCCGGCGTGGCGATCGACAGGGGCGCGCCGACCTTGCCGCTGGCCCTGGCGTCGCCGCCATTGAACGACACCGAATAACCGCCGTTGCCGGTCGCGGTCAGGTCGATCCTGCGGTCTTCCATCGATTCCGGCACCTCCAGCTCCTTGACCGCAATCGATTCGCTGCCCCAGGCATAGCCACCCCAGCCGAACAGGCCCGGGTTGGACAGTTCGCGCTTGAAGTGCGCGATGGTCTGCCCGATCAACGGAAAGTAGCGCGGCTGCGCCTCGACATCCAGATGCAGGGATGCCACGGCCTTGCCCACCACCATGCGCGAACGCAGCAGCTCCATTTCCGCCGTAGCCGCCGGCTTGATGTCCAGCACCGGCGATATCGACGTGGCCAGCTTGCTGGCACCTCCGCCATTGCTCTCTTCCACCTGGACCACGATGTCGGTGCGGTAGACCGGCGAGGCCACCATGGCGTAGAGCAGGCCCAGCGTGACGACGAAGATGGCGACGCCGCAGAACGTCCAACGGTAGCGGACCAGAATGTCGAGGTAGGCGGTCAGGTCGACAGACTTGTCCTGGTCTGCGGCTTCTTCGATCGCGTCATCTCGGTTGGTTATCGTTCTCATGTCGCCTCCCTGTGGCTGTCAATCGACGCAATGGCGTGTTCCTGTTCCAGTTGCGACGACCAGGACAAGATTCCCTGCTTGATCATCTCCAGGACAATGCTGAACATCTGCTGCGAACTGCCGTACGGGTCGGGCACGTCGAGATCCATGCCTTCGCAAAGCCGGAACGTCTTGCCGCGCGACTGCGGGAAGCGCTGTTCGAGCGCTTCCCGCTGGAGGCTCTCCATGACCAGTACCAGGTCGGCGGATTCCACCAGGACGCTATCGACCGCGCGTGCCCGGTGGCCGGCGAGGTCGCAGCCCTCGTGGGCCAGCAAGCGCACGGCGCGCGGATCGGCCGCGGCGCCGACAGGCGGCGCGAGTCCGGCCGACGTCACGTCGAAACCGGGCAGGGCGCGGTTGAGCAGCACTGCCGCCATCGGGCTGCGGCAGATATTGCCGAGGCAGACAACGAGGATGGTTCTGGGCATGCCTGTTTCACTCACTTGATCCCTGCCGCAGTGCCGATCAGCGACGTGGACGGCAGCAGCAGGCTCATCACGCGGCTCCAGCGAACCAGGTCGCGGGCGTCGACATAGACCACGTCTTTCGGCTCCAGCTCAAAGCCTTCGGCAATGGCCAGCGCCGCCGGCGAAGTGCCGTCCAGGTGGAACACCGAGGGTTCGCCGTTGGGCGCTTTGCGGATGACGAAGATCTGCTCCGCGTTGGCCGTGCCCGGGTTCACGCCACCGGCGTCACCGAGCGCCTCGTTCAGCGTCATGCGGCCATTGCGCATCAGCAGCGATGTCGGTTTCCCCACCTCGCCGGTCACGAAGATCTTGTTGTCCTCGCGCTGCTCCACGCGCACGATGTCACCGGAGCGCAGCATGATGCGGGCCGGATCGGTGCCCCTTGCCAGCAAGGCCGGGATATTGACGTACCAGCTGCGCTCGCCGCGCGTCACGCGTATGCGGCTGTTGTCGCCGGTCAGGTTCAGCACGCCGCCGGCACGGTTGAGCGCCTCGACCAGCGTCATCGGCGCATCGTCGATGGCGAGCATGCCGGGCGTACGCACTTCGCCGTCGACATAGACGCGCTGGCTGCGGAAGCCCAGCACGCGCACGGTCATTTGTGGATTGCGCACCACGCGGGAGAGGATGCGGGCGGTTTCGTCGCGCACCTGGTTGGCGGTCTTGCCAGCGACCTTGAGCGAGCCGGCATAGGGAAACTGGATGTCTCCCTGTGCGCTCACCACGTAGCCGGGCAGGTTGGAGCCACCGGTCGATGCGGGAATTTCGAAGCTCGCGCCGGGGCTGTAGGTCTGGGTCGGGAAGACCAGTTCGGGGTGGTCCCAGACCACCACTGAAATGATGTCGCCCGGGCCGATCCGGTAAGGCTGCGCCGGGGCATACAGCTCTTCGACGCGCTCATTGGCGGGCTTGATCTTGTGGCGCAGTTGGCGCACCAGATCGAGCGTGATCGGCGTCACGGTGGTGGTCGCGTTGGGCCCGACCGCCTTGACCGGTGCGTTGCTGTCGAAAACCATGCCGGGGGAGGCGGCGCATGCCGTCAGCAGTGCACTGGCCAGGAGAGGCAGCAGCGACGCCGCAGGGCCGCGGCGCCGCGGCTGGTTGGAGCGCTGGATGGCACAGCTGTAGATTGATCTCACGGCGATCTCCTCGCGAAGCGGGCAGGCAACCAGGCCGGTACTTCACCCACGATGCATTAATCGTAGGAATGCCGGCTGAAAGTCTCGGTGCGCTGACACACATTGCTTTCAAGCGAGAGCTCCGACTACGGCACGACCGAAAGCAGCACGGCACGGACGGCGGTTCCCCTCCTCCATCAGGAGGAGACGGCCATCTGGATGATGGTGCCGCCACGGCCAGGCTGTAGTCTGCGGGAACACACAGCCGGCACGGCTGCATGTCTGGTCAGCGAATGGAGCATAGGCCACGGCCATGGGGGCAGCCCTGACGGGGCGCCCCGCAGTGTGCGGGGGGCAACAGTGAGCGCGGTTGCTGGGGGGCAGAATACTTAGAATCGGTGCAAGCGCCCGGTCAACCGGGTGGCAGCGCCAGGCGCAGCCGCGGCGACTGAGGTTCAGTGCCGGGAGGCGTCATCAGAACGAAGCGGAGACGGTCCTGGCAAGGCGCGCGGCCCCGGACAGCAACAGTTGTACGGCAGGATCGCGCAACGAAGCCAGCGTGTTTTTGATAGGGGTTCCAACGAAGACCGGCAAGACTGGCAGGTGCGCGCGGCACATCCGGCGGCCCTGCCGGCAACGACTTTTCCGATCTTCTTTCCGGAGAGACCTGGCATGCAAATGCAGATCGCCCGCAATGTATTCTGGCTGGTCTTCGAGCGTGGCCTGCAGGTGGTGTTCGGCATCGTGAGCGTGGCCATGATCGCACGCGCCGTCGGCCCCGAAGGCTTTGCCGAGTTCCAGTACGCTCAGTCGCTGGTGCTGATTGCATCGGCGGTCGCCCTGATCTGTGGCAATGAAGTGGTCATCCCGCGCCTGGTTGCGGACCAGGCGCCGGCCGCGCAACACCGGCTGCTGGCCCATGTATTCGGGCTGCGCGAGATTGCCGCCGTGGTGGGCTACCTGCTGCTTGTGGTGGTCGTGGCAATGACGGAAGACGACGAGGTCATTGTCGTGATCGTTTTCATCACCGGCATCCCCATGCTGTTCCGCGAACCCTTCGGCGCGGTCCGGACCTGGCTGCAGGCGCGTACCGACAGCCGCCCTGCCGTGATCTTCAGCATGGTCGGCCTCGCCTTCCGGATGATTGCGGTCTCCGGGCTCTACCTGGCAGGCACGGACTCCGCGCCGGTCTTTGCCTGGGTGGTGGCGGTGGAGTCGCTGTTGTTTGCCGTGCTGCACGCCCGCTACTACCGCAAGCGCAGCCCCCGCGTGGCGGTCGAGCTTGACTGGTCTCTTGCCAGGAAGCTGTTGCGCGACGGCACGGTGTTCTGGGCGAGCATGATCCTGATGCTCTGCGCCAAGCGCATCGATCAACTCCTGCTCAAGCCGCACATTTCCCTGTTCGAGCTTGGTGGCTATGCCGCCTCCATGCAGGTCCTGGACAACTTCATGATGCTCAGCGCGATCGTCGCGAGCTCGGTGGCGCCGTTGATGATCTACGCGCAGCCGACCTTGACGCTGGTACGGCGCAATGTGCTGTACGTCGTCGCCGGCATGGTCTTCATGGGGGTCGCGGGAGGCGCAGTGTTGGCTTACTGCGCGCCCTGGATCATCGCCCTGATCTACGGCGATCACTATGATGCCGCGGCCAGCCTGCTGCGGCTTTCCGCGATGGCATCCGGGCTGGTGTTCGCTGATGCGGCCCTGTCGCTGCTGGTGATCTACCTGCGCAAGCCGAACTGGCTGGTGGAGAAATGGCTGCTGGTGCTGGGCACCATGATCCTGGTGGATCTGATCGCGATCCCCATCCACGGTGCCCGGGGCGCCGTCTATGGCTATATCGCAGGCAATTTGGTAGCGGTGATTGCCGGCATCGGCTTCTTCATCCGCTCCCGTGAGCCGGTCGCAATGGAGCAGGCGGTGTGACCGGCTGGCGCGCCTGAGGCGGCCAACTCTTGCTTGGGGTTTCGACCATGGAATACGCATCTTCCGCGTGGCATGTCATCAGCGCGACGCTCGTGCTGATGCTGGGCGCACCCGTGGCGGTGAGCATGGGCCGCAAGTTCGGCACCCGGCCGAAATGGGGGCTGTTTCTCTATGTCTGGCACACCATTTTCTGCATCTTCTACGCCAAGCTGGTGATGGAGAGCGGCGGAGACGCCGCGGACTACTTCGAGGCGTCGCTGGCACCGTCACCCGAGTTTGGCATCGGCACGCGCGGCGTGAGCTACTTCACGCATATCTTTTCCATCTACCTCGGCTTCTCGTACGTGGGGGTGTTCTTTGTCTTCAACATCTTCGGGACGATCGGCCTGCTGGCGTTTGACGCGGTGCTGCGCACGGTGACACAGGACAGGAGCCGATTCCTGCGCAGGCTGGCCGTGGTGATCGTGCTGCTGCCGTCGATCAGCTTCTGGAGCGCCGCCATCGGCAAGGATTCGGTCGCCTTCATGGCCACCAGCCTTGCGCTATGGGCAAGCATGTCCATGCCGCGCCGCAGCTGGCTCATGATCATCGCCATCGCCTGCATGTTCCTGATGCGGCCGCACATCGCGGCGATCATGATCCTGTCGCTCGCTGCCTCAATGGTGTTCTCGGCGAAGGTCCCCTGGAAGTGGCGGGCCGCGCTGGTCAGCGTGGCATTGGCCGCCTCCGCGGCTATCGTGCCGTTCACCATCCAGTACGCCGGCCTGGAGATGCCGGCGGACGGCGATTCCATCGAGACCTATGTCGAAAAACGCCAGGGCTACAACCAGCATGGCGGGGGCGGCATCGACATCGGCAGCATGTCGCTGCCGATGCAGCTCTTCACCTATGTCTTCCGGCCCCTGCCGTACGAGGCAAACGGCATCTTCGGCCTGGCGGCGTCGCTGGACAACGTGGTGCTGCTGGTGCTCGCGGTGCTCGGTGTGTGGGGGATGATTCGCCGGCGAGGCGATCGCGTGGTACTGAGGAACGCGGCGTTTCTCTGGATCTACAGCGCCGGCACCTGGCTGATCCTGGCGCCGATGACGGCGAACCTGGGCATCTCCGTGCGGCAGAAGTGGATGTTCGTGCCGATGCTGGTCTGCCTGCTGATCTGCAATGTCAGGGAAAGGCAGGTCAGGCGCCGGGCTTCGGCCGCTGAGTACCAGCCGCTCGGTACCAGCCGCTGAGTTTCAGCCGCTGAGTTTCAGCCGCTGAGTTTCAGCCGCTGAGTTTCAGCCGCTTGCCGCCACGTCGGCCCGCCTGGCCATCACCATCATCCGCCGCCCACGCAACAATCCGCGCAGATGGGCGGCGTTGCCCCCTTACCCAGCCCTTGATCCAGTGCTCCGTGCGCGCCTGCCTTGCTGATCTGAGGCGGCTGCGTACTCCCTGTCTCGCGAATCAGTGGGTCGCTCTGATACCTCCACCGGCTTTGCCCTGGCACCAAAGCGGCGATTGATATAAATCCGCATCGGCTTCTCGACGACGAAATGCAGCAGGATGGCGATGCCGACCGTCAACGCCAGCAGCAACGCTGCCTGCGCTACCCCCGGCAGGGCGGCAAGGCTCGCCATCTTGCCCCGCGCGAAGGCGAACATGTATTGCGGAATGCGCTGCACGATATAAATGCAGTAGGAGACCTCGCCGAGGAAGACGAGGCTGCGCAGCGACAGCACGCGGGTAAGAGCATCCTTTTCGTAGGAGAGGAAGAACACCAGCCCGGCCGCGCCGGCGACGAACAGGACATCCAGCCCCAGTCCGACGCCGAGCACGCAGACAGCCAGCGACAGCATGCCGCCAGCGGCGAAACCGTTGTGGCGCGGCATCGCTTCGCGCAGCCGGCAGAGCAGCACCCCCAGCAGGAATTCCGGAACCAGCCGTGCCACGCCGCCGCTCAGCGACAGATGGTCGGGCGCGGTGGCTTCCACTGCCGCGAGGGCCGCCAGGGCCAGGCAGCCGGCCATGGCGATGCGGGCCTTGTTCAGGCGTGGCGCTGCCAGCAGGAACAGCGGGAAGAAGACATAGGCAAACCATTCGGCGCTGACCGACCAGCCGACGTCATTCCACCCGCTCGGCCCGGCGTACTGCCACGCGCCCAGCATCAGCGCTTCCGGCACGAAGCTGGACAAGGTGTAGTTGCCCGTGCCGACGGTGTGCGTATGCAGGCCCAGGTCGCGGACGATCACAGCAAGCGCGAAGGCGAGCAGGCAGAAGAGGTAGACCGGGTAGATGCGGGCGATCCGCGCCACGATGAACTTTTTCCACTGCAGCTGCTGCCCCGGCGCCGGATCGTAGTTGTAGGCGAGGATGAAGCCGCTCAGGATAAAGAAGCCGTCGACGCCCAGGTAGCCATGATCGAAGTACGTGCTGGTGAAGCCGATGTTGAAGAGCATGGCGTCCTGCTCGTAGACATGGAAATAGTGCCTGCACAATACCCATAGGGCCAGGAACAGCCGCAGGCTGGTGAGTGGCTTGAATTGTTGCATCGAACGCTCCCGTTTCTGTCAATGCCGAAGCCGGCTGGTGGCCGGTCTGATAGTCGTGGGTCTGCGCCTGTTGCTTCCGTCACCGCCGCACGCCGGCCTCGGCTGGCGATGTACCGCCTGCAGGCGCAGAGTGCTAATCGGCGGGGCTTTTCGCCTCCTGGAACGCCGCCGCCGGAGGATGCGGCAAGACCCCGGTGCGGCTCTCGGCCAGGGGCTGCGGCACGGCGGGCGCATCGAAGGCACGGCTGCCGCCTTCCGCGGCGTGGCACCGGCTGATATGCCGCGCGATGCGGGGCGCGGCATACTTGGCGCCATAGACAAAGCGCAGTACCGGCCCAAAGCTCAGCGCCGACGCCGGTCCGGTGATATAGAGTCCCGGCATGGCGGATTCGAAGTTGCGCGACACGTCCGACCAGCCATCGACGAGCGACAGCGCGCTGACGATTTCCGGCGACAGGAAGGCATGCCTGGCCAGGTCGACCTTGAACCCGGTGGCGGCGACGACGTGGTCGCCGGTGATGGTTGCCGGTCCGTTCTCACCGCTTACCTCCAGCACCACCTCGTCGTTGCGGATCGCGACGTGCCGGACCGTGGTGTTCATCCGGAGCTCGATCTTGCCGGCCACCCGGTCACGCAGCCACCACGCCCCGGAGGGGCCGAACGAGGCCTCGGCGATGCGCTTGCGCGTTCGCTGCCCGACACCCCGGAACAGGTACGGGAACTCAGACAGGACATAGGGATACCAGCCCTGGGCCAGCCCGCCCTCGGGACGCAGCATGCGCGACAGCAGGCTGCGTCCGACCTCCGGATCTTCGTTCCAGGAAATGATGCCGCCCCGGACCAGCACACGGACATGGGCGCCCAGTTCGTTGAACAGTGCCGCCAGGCCAAGCGCCGACTGCCCGCCGCCGACGATCACGATGCGCTTGCCCCGGGCCCATGCCAGGTTGCCGATCTCACCTGAGTGCAGCACATGCGGCCTGGGCAGCCCCTGCAGCACCTTCGGCGTCTGCTCGAACCCCTTGAGCCCGAGGGCGACCACCACGCGCCGTGCGGCCAGGGCGCTCCCGTCGCTCAGGGACAGGAGGAAGCCGTCGTCCTGGCGGCGCAACTCCGTGACGTCCACCGGGCGGACGTGGCCAACGAGCTGCGACTGGAACCAGAGCCCGTACTCGACAAACCGTTCAAGCGGCAGGCGCATGCCGATGGGGGCATAGGGCAGGTGCATGAGGCGGCAGTAATCCTCCAGCCGGTAGCCGGCGTGGGGCGCGTACAAGTCGGAGGCGAAGGCCTCCGATCGCATCAGCATCCCGGGCGGCATGAAATTGCGCCAGGCCAGCATGGGTTCCCCCAGCACCTGGTGGGGCACGCCGGCGTCGCTGAGGTGGGCCGAGATCGACAGTCCATACGGGCCAGCCCCGATAATCGCAGTGTCTGTGGTCGAGATCATTGCTGTTCCTGTTGGACCTGGTCGCGGCGCGTGGAAGGAAACCAGCCGCTCCAGTGCAGCAGGAAGCGGTCGAGCGGCATGCTCAGGCAGTAGTGTTGGATGGCAGGCAGCGGGTCATCCCAACGGAAATAACCGTCGAAAATTCGCGCGCCGTGGGGCATCAGGCTGCGCGGCGCGGAACGGAGGAAGGTCGCGCGCCAGACCGCGCCGCCGGGCGGGGGCGTGGCCGCCGGCAGGTCGGGCAGGCCCAGTTCATGCCGGTAGGCCGCCAGCGGGATATTGACCCCGCACAGCGTGGCGATCTCCTCCTGCCAGTCGATCCGCCCGACGGTCGGCTCGATCATCACGAAGCGCCGGTGGATCTCGTCCCACTTGTATTCCATGCTGCCCATGCCGTAGAAGCTGGCGCGCTCGGCGAAGGCCAGCGTGATCGGCTCCAGTTCCTCGCTGGCTTCGGGGGCCGCAACGCAGACGGCGGTGCTGCCGATTTCCGGCGGCCAGCAGGCGAGCTTCCTGCCCGTGAACACCGCCGCGGCCTTGCCATCCATGCCGCGGTAGAAGAGCGTGAAATGGATATTGCTCTGCGGGCCTTCGATCCATTCCTGCGCTACGATGCCGCCAGGGGTGCGCAGCATGGCGCGGGCGTGGGCTTGTCCCTCGGCAAGCGATTGCACGCGGATTGCGCGCTCCTTGTCCCCGGTCAGGGCCTGGCGCTTGTCGTCGGGCTTGATCACGGCGGGATAGCGCAGGCCGGACAGCAGGGGCACGTCGAGTTGTCCGTTCATGATGACCGTGCGCGGCACCGGGAAGCCGTTCTCTTCGGCAAAGCAATGGAAGGCCGACTTGCTGCTGAGCATGCGCACGCCTTGCGCCGGCGGCACGCAGAACCGGAACCATTCCGACAGCTCATCCCGGTTTTCCGAGACGCTGTGCACGGCATCCTCGTCGGTCAGGAACAGGACGGGCCGCTGGCCGAGACGCCGGGCCAGCGCAATCAGGTCTTCGGTGAATTCGCGCCCGACCAGGCTTCGAATGATGTGCCGGCGCGCATGGCGGGACCAGGACGCCGGCGTGGTGTGCCCGGTGTCTGCCAGGAGGACGGGAATCCCCTTGCCCGCCAATGACCGCACTAATCCAAGCCCGCCGAGTTCGCCGCCGACGACTACCGCCGCGGTTGTCTCTGCCGGATCCAGCGTGCTTTTCATCATGATTTCCGGGAAGTGTTAGGCGCTGCACTGAGGCCGGAAGGGGCCAGAAAAAGGGCAGGAAGGGGGTGCCTGGCGAGGTCCGCACGGTCTGCCCGTCGCGTCGATACCGGTGCCCGGCATGCGCACAAGTCGACGAATGCAATCTAGATCGATGCACATGGCTTATCCGTACGAGGACACACACACCGTTTGAAACATCCAGCACGGTCCTGCCGTCCTGTCGACACGGGTGCCGGCAATGCGCACCGGGTCGGCACTGGCAAGCTACCGCGACGCAAACGGGTGATCCGTACGGGGGCACACACATGCCGGCTTTTCCAACACTCGCGCACGGCAGCCGGCGTCACCACAGGCCGGCTACCTACCGAAGGATGATTGCGGCTCCGCCCTAAGGCTAATGTCGGGGCGCTGCATCCCGGCGCCAAATACCAGGAGCCATTGCACCCGATCGCCAGGGAGGAAGACATGTCCTGTCTGTTGCCAGAGACCGCCGCGCGGGAGAGCCTGGTCATCATGGTCACTACAACCGAGCCCGCAGGCTGGGAGCGGTTGGTGGTGCAGCGTCTGCAAGCCTCGGGCACGTGCCGAGTGGTCGAGCGCGCGCTTGGCGCCATGAACGCGCTGGAGGAAGCGAGCGGCACTGCCGATCGGGCGAAGGCGCTGCAGGCGGGCGGGCCGGTGACCGCCATCGTCGACCTGACCGGCAGGCTCGATACCGGCTGGAGCCGCCACGCCGCAGAGGGCGTGTGGCGCCTGTGCGACGCGCGCGGCCTTGCCCCGGGCGACCCGCACCACGGCCTGGAGACCCACGCCAGCGGTGCCGGCATCCGCCTGCACCTGGTGGCCTGGACGCCCTCGCATGCGGTCATGGTCGATACCGCGTCCGGCTATGCCGAACCCTGCGAGAAGGTTCGCCCCGAACGGCTTGCCGTCATGGGTGCGTCGCTGCTTGACGGCGCCCTGCGCGAGATCCGCGCCCTGGGTGGACTGTCGGGGCGCCAGGCGTGGACGGGGTGCCATGGCCGCGTGCCGGCATGGCGGCGCCTGCTCTGGCGCCTGCGCGCCCTCGGCAGTCACGCCATCATCCAGCTCAAGGGATTCGTGCTGGTGGAGGAATGGATGGTGGGCATCGTCGAGATGGCGTTTGCCGACGCCGTGCGCGCGCAGCGCCTGCCGGTGCGCTGGCTCGGCACTCGCATGCCGTCGTACTGCTGGGCCGATCCTTTCGGCGTGCCCGGCAGTCCGGACGAGATCTATTGCGAGGAAGTCGACTTGCGGCAGAACATTGGCCGCATCGTCAGGCTCAAGCTGGACGCGCACGAGGCGCCGTCCAGCGCGGGACAGGTCGATCTCGGGCTGCCGGGGCACCTGTCGTTCCCGTATCTGTTTCGCCATGACGGGGCGCTGTACTGCGTGGCGGAGTCTTCGCAGAGCCGGCGCTGCGTGCTGAACCGGCAGGAGGAAGGCGGGCGCTGGCAGCAGGTCGCGGTGCTGCTGGAGGACGTGGCCGCGGTCGACCCGACCATCTTCGCGCATGAAGGCCGTTTCTGGCTGTTGTACACCGACGTCGCGATGGGGCAGTTCGACAACGTATGCCTGTGCTATGCGGATAACCTGCTCGGCCCCTGGCAGCCGCACCCGCAGAACCCGGTCAAGTTCGACCACGGCTCGGCGCGCGCGGCCGGCTCGGTCATGCGGGAAGCAGACGGGCTGCTGCGCGTGGCGCAGGTCTGCAAGACCGCCTACGGGCAGGCCATCGCCGTCAACCGCATCGTGCACTGCACGCCCGAGTTCTATCGGGAGGAGACGGTGGGGGTCATCAGCCCGGCGGGGGATCGTGTCAACCCGCACGGCTTGCACACCTTGTCGGCGTGGGGCGGGCGCGTCGTGGTGGACGGCAAGCGCCATGGTTTCAATGGCGGCGTGCTGTGGCACAGGATCGTGTCGCGCGCCGCCCGCGCCTTGCGCCTGCCGCTGCCTACTCGAAACCCATCTCGCGCAGCATCACGGCGTTGACCTTGCGCACGTCGTACTTGGACTCGGCGATCTGGCGCGAGCGCTGGCCCATGCGCACGACTTGCTCCCAGTCCTCGATCAGCTGCATCATGGCCTGCTCCAGCGCGCCCACGGACTTGACCGGCACCAGCAGGCCGTTGTCGCCGTCAACCACCGTCTCGCGGCAGCCTGGCGCATCGGTGGTGATGATGGGACGGCCCATCGCCATGGCTTCCAGCACAGAGCGCGGCGTGCCTTCACCGTAGGAAGGCAGCACGTAGACGTTGCAGCCGGCAATGGCGGGGCGCACGTCGGACAGGCGGCCGAGGAAGTCGACGGTTCCGTCCGCGACCCATGCGTCCAGCTCGTCCTGGGCGATGGCGTCGGGGCTGGCATCGATCCAGCCCACCAGGCTGAAGCGCGCACCGGCGCCCCGCGCCCGGATTCTTCGCGCGGCCTCGGCATACTCGCGCACGCCCTTGTCGCCCAGCAGGCGGGCGATCAGCAGGAAGCGCGGGCCGTCGTCGGGCAGGGGCGCGACCTCGAAGCTCGCCACGTCCACGCCGGAACCATTGACAATGCACGAACGCTTGCCGGCCGGCAGGATTTCCGCGCGGCGGAACAGCGCCTCGTCATCGGGATTCTGGAAAAAGGTCGTATGGGCGCGGCTGAGCGCCAGCGCGTAGAGCCGCTGCACCACCGCGCGCAGCCGGCTTCTGCCGCTGTCCTCGCGAAAGGCATAGCCCAGCCCGGTGATCAGCGCGAAGCGGCGCGGCACGCGCGCCAGCCAGCCCGCCAGCATGCCGTAGATCACCGGCTTGATGGTGTAGCTCATCACGCAGGCGGGCCTGACCCGCCGCATCAGCCGATGCAGGGCGAGCAGCGTGCGCGCGTCGGCCAGCGGGTTCATCCCGGTACGCTGGAGCGGGACGTGATGCACGACCACGCCACGCGATTCCAGCGCGGCGCGCACCTGGTGCCCCGCTGGCAGGTCGGGCGCGGCGATATGCACCTCCAGGCCCTTTTGCTGCAGCGCTGCGATGAGCGGGCCGCGAAACGCGATCAGTGACTCGGCATAGCTGGCGATCATCAGGAAACGCATGCGGGACTCCTTTCCTGTGCGGTCTGGTGCGCGAGCCATGCCTGGAACATCAGCACGCACCAGAGCTGATGCTGCCAGTTGCGCCGCCCGGAAAGATGCTCGGCCCAGCGCTTGCGTATCGGCTCCGGGTTCAGGTAGCCCTCGCGCCGCAGGCGCCGGGGATCGATCAGGTCCTCGGCCCAGTCGCGCAGCGGCCCGCGCAGCCACGCGTCGATCGGAATGCCGAAGCCCATCTTGGGCCGCTCGATCAGCGTGCGCGGCACATAGCGGTCCAGCACCTGGCGCAGCACCCATTTGGTGGTATAGCCCCGTGCTTCCCTGCGCAACTTGTACGCCAGCGGCAGGCGCCACGCGAATTCGACCACGCGGTGGTCGAGGAACGGTATGCGGGTCTCAAGGCTGTGATGCATGGCTGCGCGGTCGACCTTGGCCAGGATGTCGTTGGGCAGGTAGCTCAGCATGTCCAGCGCCATCATCCGCTCCACGTCGGTCAAGGCGCTGAAGGCCTGCGCGCTGCCGTCCAGCACCGTGGCCGCCTCCGCGCCGCCGACGACGAGCATCTCCGGGTGGGGCCAGTGGGACACCATGCCGCGGTACAGCTCGGCCGACGAGCGCGCCGCCATGACGCCGGCGCCCTTGTGGATCTTCTCGCCCACATTGGCCCAGCGCGAGGCGACGGGGAACGCAGCTGCGATCCGGTTGATGCGGTCTGGCGGGCATCGTGTCAGGCTCCATGCCGCAGCTGCCCGTAGCGGGGCGGGAATGCGCGAGAGCCGGGGCCACAACTCGG
Source organism: Cupriavidus necator N-1 (assembly GCF_000219215.1). Classification (NCBI taxonomy): domain Bacteria; kingdom Pseudomonadati; phylum Pseudomonadota; class Betaproteobacteria; order Burkholderiales; family Burkholderiaceae; genus Cupriavidus; species Cupriavidus necator. The sequence goes on from NC_015723.1 coordinate 29,952, forward strand.
CCGTGATCTGGTAGCGGTTATAGCCGCCGAACAGTTCGTCGCCCGCGTCGCCGGAAAGCGAAACGGTGACATGCCGCCGCGCCAGCTCGCTGACCAGCAGCGTCGGAATCTGCGAAGAGTCGGCGAATGGTTCGTCGTAGATCCGGGGCAGGCCGGGGATGACCGCCATCGCATGTTCGGGCGTGACGTACAGCTCGGTATGGCTCGTGCCAAGATGCCGCGCCACCGCCTTCGCGTGTGGGGCTTCGCTGTAGTCGGAATTATGAAAGCCAATGGAGAAGGTGCGGATAGGCTGCGACGATTGCGACTGCATCAATGCCACCACCGTCGAGGAATCGATCCCGCCGGACAGGAAGGCACCGAGCGGGACGTCCGCCATCATCTGGCGGCTTACCGCATCACGCAACAGCATCTCCAGCTGGTCCACGGCTTCGTCCGGGCTCCCGGCGAAAGGATGCTGAACGCCGTCAAGCGCGGCCTCGGCACCGGACCAGTAGGGCCGCAGCACGGGCTCAGGCGCCCCCAGCGAGACCGTCAGCAGATGCGCCGGCGGCAGCTTGGCGACATTGTGGTAGATCGAATGGCTGCCGCTCACATTGTTGTGGCGCATATACAGGCACAGCGCGTCGCGGTTGATGCGGCCCTCGAACGCCGGGTGCGGGCGCAGCGCCTTGAGTTCCGACCCGAACAGGAAGGCACGGCCCCTGCCGGTTGCCTGCCAGCCGTAGTAGAGCGGCTTTTCGCCGAGCCGGTCGCGCGCCAGTGTCAGCGTGCAGGTCCGCCGGTCCCACAGCGCAAACGCAAACATGCCCACGGCGCGCCGGACCGTGGCCTCGGCGCCCCAGGCGTCGATGCCGGCAAGCAGCGTTTCGGTGTCGGAGTGGCCGCGCCACCGGGGCGCGACGCCGGCACGCTCCAGCTCGGCGCGGATGTCCAGGTGGTTGTAGATCTCGCCGTTGAAGGCAATGACATGGCGGCCGCTGGCGGCGGTCATGGGCTGGTGTCCGGCCGCGGACAGATCGACGATCGCCAGGCGGCGGTGGGCCAGCCCGAACGGCTGGTCCGGATCGCACCAGGTGTCGCCATGGTCCGGTCCGCGGTGGCGGATCTGGTTGGCCATGTCGGCGAGCAAGTCCGCCCGGTCGGCGAGGGTGGCGGGCAAGCCGCCAAGAAATCCTGCAAATCCGCACATGGCTATGTCCCGGTTGTGCTCAGGCGTTCAGTGCCTGCTGCATCTGCACGTACCAAGGCATCGCCTCAGCCAGCCCGTCGCGGACGCGGTGGGTGGGCAGGTATCCCAGCAGGCGTTGTGCCTTGCCGATGTCGGCCTGGCTGTGGCGCACGTCTCCGGCCCGGAAGCCGCGATAGACCGGCTCGGTGCCGGCGGCGACGCCGTAGGGCCGCAGCCCGTCGCGAAGCAGCTCGAACAATGTGGCCAACGTGGTGCGGTCGCCGACCGCCACGTTGTAGACCTGGCTGTCCCCCTCGCAGTGGTCGCTGGCGGCGGCGAGCAGGTTGGCCTGCACGGCGTTCGCGACGTAGCAGAAATCGCGGCTGGTTTCTCCGTCGCCGTTGATGTAGACGGCCTCGTGCCGTAGCAGGGCTGCGATCCATTTGGGAATCACCGCCGCATAGGCACCATTGGGATCCTGGCGCGGCCCGAACACGTTGAAGTAGCGCAGCCCAGTGGCATGCACGCCGTAGCATCGGTGGAAGACGTCGGCATACAGCTCGTTGGCGTACTTGGTGACCGCGTAGGGGCTCAGCGGCTTGCCGATGCGGTCTTCCACTTTCGGCAGGCCCGGGTGGTCGCCGTAGGTGCTGCTGCTCGCCGCATAGACGAAGGTACTGACCTGCGCGTCGCGGGCGGCGACCAGCAGGTTCAGGAATCCGCTGATATTGACGCTGTGAGTCGCGATTGGGTCTTCCAGGCTGCGCGGCACGGAGCCGAGTGCCGCCTGGTGCAGCACGAAGTCCACCGGGTACAGGCCGTTGGCTGCGCCCTCGCGCCCGGGCGCGCAAAAGCGCATGGCGCTGCGGCAGTGCTCGAGGTTGCGGATATCGCCTTCGATAAAGCGGAAATTGGCCCACTGCCGCGGCGACACCAGCGCCTCGACCTCGATGAGGTTGCGGCGGTGCCCGGTGGAGAAGTTGTCCAGGCCGACCACGCGCTGGTCGAGGCGCAACAGCGTTTCCAGCAGGTTGCTGCCGATGAATCCGGCGACGCCGGTGACAAGCCACGTGCGCGGCGTGGCGGCCAGGCGGGCCTTGAGGTGCGCGTAGGCGTTCTCTTGCATGGGGACGGTGGTTCCGTTGCGCCGCTTCCGGCGGGTTTTCCGTGCGTGACCGCAAGGCGGCTACAGGCGTGCGTCGATTTCGCTCCTCGGCAGGATGCCCTTGACGTCGAACAGCACCGCATGCGCCTTGCCGAGGGCCTTGATCGCCCGCACGCCCATGGTGACGAACTGGTGGTGCGCGACCGCCAGCACGATGGCGTCGTACTGGTCGTTGCGCGGGGCCTCGCGCAGGCAGGACAGGCCGTATTCGTGCTCGGCGTCTTCGATATTGATCCACGGGTCGTAGACATCGACCTGAGCGTTGTAGCTGCGCAGCGTGGTCACGATGTCCACGGCCTTGGTGTTGCGCACGTCCGGGCAGTTCTCCTTGAACGTCAGGCCGAGCACCAGCACGCGGCTGTCGAGCACCGGAATGCCCCGGCGCAGCATCAGCTTCACCACCTCGTCGGCAACGTGGATCGCCATCTTGTCGTTGATGCGCCGGCCTGCCAGGATGACCTGCGGGTGATAGCCGACCTCCTGCGCCTTGTGCGTCAGATAGTAGGGATCGACCCCGATGCAGTGCCCGCCGACCAGGCCCGGGCGGAACGGCAGGAAATTCCACTTGGTGCCGGCGGCCCGCAGCACTTCGAGCGTGTCGATGCCCAGCTTGTGGAACAGCAGGCTGAGTTCGTTCATCAGCGCGATGTTGACATCGCGCTGGGTGTTCTCGATGACCTTGGCCGCCTCCGCCACGCGGATGCTGCTGGCGCGGTGCGTGCCGGCCACGATGATCCTGCCGTAGAGCTTGTCGATGGCCTCGCTCGCCTCGGGCGTGCTGCCGCTGGTGACCTTGCGGATATCCGGCAGCCGGTGCTCCTTGTCGCCGGGGTTGATGCGCTCCGGGCTGTAGCCGCAGAAGAAGTCCACGTTGAACTTCAGGCCGCTGTGCCTCTCCAGCACCGGCACGCAGATTTCCTCGGTGGCGCCCGGGTAGACGGTCGATTCGTAGATCACCACGGCGCCCGGCGCCATCGCCCTGCCCACGGTCTCGCTCGCCAGGATCAGCGGCGTCAGGTCGGGGCGCTTGGCCCGGTCCACCGGTGTGGGCACGGTCACGATAAAGACCTGGCAGTCCCTCAGCGCTTCGGGATCGTTGCTGTAGCGCAGGTGGTGCGCGCTGCGCAGCTCGTCCGGGCTGACCTCCAGCGTGGCGTCGTGGCCGGCGCGCAGTGCTTCGATGCGTGCGGCATTGACGTCGAAGCCCAGCACGGGCTGCTGCTTGCCGAACTCCACCGCGAGCGGCAGGCCGACATAGCCCAGCCCTATGATGGCGACTTGTGCGTGACTGAGTTCCATGACCGTGATCTTCCGAGTAGTCGAGCCTGTCGTCGTCGGCATGGAAAGGCAGACTCGTTGAAATTATCGTGCGCGGGCGGCGTGCCGTGCGCGGCGGTTCGTGTCTTGACGTACACAAGCCCGCAGCCGTGCGGCAGTGGTGGCCCGCGTCATGCCATGCCGATTTCGCTGGTGGTGGTTTCTCCGGATGTGCCGGACAGCAGGCGTTCCCAGTGCGTGCCGATTTCGCCCGGCGTGAACCTTTGTGCGTGACGGCGGCCCGCTTCGGACAGGCGGGCCGCCAGTTCGGGACTGGTGATGACCGCCGCGATCCCACGCGCCAGCGCGGCGGGGTCGTCGACCGGACTGAGCTGGGCGTTTTCTCCGTGAGTGAGCATGGCCTTCACCCCGGTCTCGCAGTTGGTGGCGACCACCGGCAGGCCATATGCCATCGCCTCCAGCAACACCAGCGAAAAGCCTTCAAAGCGGGAACTGAGGCACAAGAGAGAGGCGTCGCGGTACACCGACTCGATATCGCTGCGTGCCGGTTCGATGTGTACGCAGTCCTGCAGGCAGAGCCGGTCGCGCAGCTGTGTCAGGGATTCGAGCAACTCGCCGTTGCCCACGATCCGCAGCCGCCAGTCCGGAAACGTCGTGGCGATGGGCACCCACGCTTGCAGCAGCACGTCGAAGCCTTTGACGTCGGCCAGGCGCCCCACGGCAACAGCGGTGCGGGACGTGCGCGCAGCCGGCTCGGCGGGGATGGGGAAGGTCAGGATATTGGGGATGACGTCGATATTGGTGCAATGCAGGCTGCGTACCCATTTCTCGCGGTCCAGCTCGGTCAGCACCACGATCCGCTCGCAGGTGCGTGCGGCGAGGCGGCGCGCGATGCTGCGCAGCGGCAGGCCCAGGTCCTGGTCGAAGTTGCAATGCTCCCAGGCAATGCGGCGCATGCCCAGCCCCAGGCATGCCGGCAGGGTGAACAGCGTCAGCAAGGGGTCGACTTCCACCAGCACCGCAATCTTGTGCTGCCGGAGGTAGCGCCGCAGGCGCGCGATGGTGGGCAGGAATTGCGAACGGAAGGAAGGGCGCCGATCGAACAGGGCGTCGTGCCGGACCGCCGGATCGAGCCGGAAGCAGCTGCGGGGATCGCACAGGCTGAGGATGTGGATGTCGTGGCCGCGCCGCGCCAGCTCGTTCGCCACCGTGGCGGCCATGCGCTCGGCCCCGCCGAATACGTTCAGCGTGCCGGTCAGGAAGCAGATCGCCGGCGCCTCCGTCGCGTCGGCGTCCTGGTGCCGGCCCGGGCTACTGGTAGCGCGCGGCCGCATCGGTGGCCTCCACGTGTGGCGCCGCGCCGGCGCTGGCGAGCCTTGCATACAGGCGCAGCCACTCGCGGGCAATGACCTCGATGTTGAATGCCGCCGCGATATGCTGGTGCCGCGCCGCTTCGTCGACAGGCTCACCGCGCCCGTGCGCGACCGCGTCGCGAATGGCGCGCGCCAATGCCGCGGTATCGCCACGAGGGACCAGGGTGCCGATGGTGCCGAGCATGGCCGGGACGCCCGAGGCATCCGTGGCGACCACCGGGCATCCGCACGCCAGCGCTTCGCCCACGACCAGCGGCATCCCTTCGATCAGGGACGACAGCACGAACAGATCCGCCGCATTCAGCAGCGCCGGCACGTCCGCCCGCTGGCCCAGCAGACGCACGCGCCCGCTCAGCCCGTGCTGTGCGATGCGCTGCGCCAGGGCATCGCGCAGCGGCCCGTCGCCAGCGATCATCAGCACCGTGCCGGGCCCGGGGCACGCCTGCGCGAAGGCATCGATGAGGTCGGCCTGGGCCTTGTCCGGCACCAGCCGGCCAACGTTGAGGACGAACCGGTCGCCCGGGCCCAGGCCGAGCCCGGCACGGGTGGCGGCGCGCTGTTCAGCGCTGGGCCGGTAGCGGGTGGTATCGAAGCCGTTGGGCATGTAGATGATGCGCGTCTCGGGGGCCGCCCGCACCTCGATCATGCGCTGCCGGCCTTCGTTGCTGACCTGGGTGGTGAGATCGGCCCAGCGGTCGGTGAGGCGGTACGCCAGCATGCGCCAGGTGCCGCCCTCCATGTAGTTGTGCGCCGTGCAGATCGTGGCGGGGACCGGGCACACGCGTGTCAGCAGGCGCGCGACCAGGTTGGCGTGAACCAAGTGGGCATGGATGACGTCGGGGCGCCAGCGCAGCACGAACCGCCGGACCTGCATGAGGGTGGCCAGCAATGCCAGCGGGGTCTTGCGTATCGCCAGCATCAGGGTCTCGACGCCTTCCGGAAGCTTCACCTCGCAGCCCGGCATCAGGCTGATCACTGAGACCGCGTGTCCCAGCGACAGGTACTGGCGCGCGAGCGCGGCCACCTGCTGTTCCGCGCCCCCCATCTGCAGGCAGGTGATGAGCAGGGTGATCCGCATTGGCCCGGCTGGCTTTCCGGATTGGCTCTGGTCCATCCTGTCTCCTCGGCATGGTTGATGCGGTCCCAGGCACGCTACCGCTGCCGGAGCGCGGCATCTGTTCGGCGTCGAACGCAGGCGCTTGCCCCCTGCGCCATGACGGCCGGCGAGGTTCTGTGGTGTACGACACGTTCCCGCGCGCTCGGGTGGTTCACAGGGGCGGGCGAATCGGATTTCATATCTCCTGTACATGGCACAGGCGGCGGGAATCGATCATGAAGCGCGTTCTGGATGTTGTCCTCACGTCGGTGGCGCTGGTGGTGCTGGCGCTGCCCTTGCTGGTCGTGATGGGGCTGGTTCGCTGGAAGCTTGGCGGTCCGGTCTTCTTCCGGCAGACGCGGGCAGGCCTCGATGGCAAGCCCTTCGAAGTCATCAAGTTCCGCACCATGACGGATGAGCGCGGTCCCGATGGCGAACTGCTGCCCGACGCGCAACGGATCACGCCGTTCGGCTGGATGATCCGGCGCACCAGCATCGACGAACTGCCGGAGCTCTGGTGCGTCCTGAAGGGCGAGATGAGCCTGGTCGGGCCGCGCCCGCTGCCCACGTTCTACCTGCCCCTCTACTCGCCAGAACAGGCGCGGCGGCTGCTGGTCCTGCCGGGCATCACGGGCTGGGCGCAGGTCAACGGGCGCAATTCGCTGAGCTGGGAGGAGAAGTTCCGGCTGGACGTCTGGTACGTGGATCACCAGTCGTTCTGGCTCGATCTCAGGATCCTGTGGCGAACCATCGGCACGGTGCTGGCCAAGGAAGACATCAGTGCCGCCGGCGAAGTCTCGGCGACCCGCTTCTGCGGGAGCAAGGAGGCGCCATAGACGCCATGGGCGCCGTGGCCCGCACCGCAACCCTTGGGGAATTGCCAATGCTCGATACCGGATTCTCGCCCTGGCCCAGCTTCAGCCGCGAAGAGGCGCAGGCAGTGCAGCGCGTGCTGCTCTCGAACCGTGTCAACTACTGGACCGGCACCGAGTGCCGCGACTTCGAAAAGGAGTTCGCGGCATGGTGCGGCGCCGAGTACGCCGTCACCCTGGCGAACGGAACGCTGGCGCTCGATGTGGCGCTGCATGCGCTGGACATCGGGCCGGGCGACGAGGTGGTCGTCGCGCCCCGCACCTTCCTGGCCAGCGTTTCGTGCGTCGTCAATGCGGGGGCGAAGCCGGTGTTCGCGGACGTCGATCCGGACAGCGGCAACCTCAGCGCCCACACCATCGCGGCCGCGCTGACGCCGCGCACGCGCGCCGTCATCTGCGTGCACCTGGCCGGTATGCCGTGCGACATGGACCCCATCATGGCGCTGGCGCGCGAGCACGGCTTCAAGGTGATCGAGGACTGCGCGCAGGCGCACGGCGCCGTCTACAAGGGACGCATGGTCGGCACCATCGGCCATATCGGGGCCTGGTCCTTCTGCCAGGACAAGATCATGACCACAGGGGGCGAGGGAGGCATGGTCACCACCGACGATCGCGAGCTGTGGTCGCACATGTGGTCATACAAGGATCACGGCAAGAGCTGGGAGGCCATGCATGGCCGCGCGCATCCACCAGGCTTCCGCTGGGTCCACGACGCCTTCGGCACCAACTGGCGCATGACCGAGATGCAGGCCGCGATCGGCCGCATCCAGTTGCGGCGCATGGCTGACTGGCACGAACGGCGCACCGCCAACGCCATGGCGCTGGCAGATGCGCTTGGTGCTTGCGATGCCCTGCACGTGCCGCTGCCGCCCGCCGGGATCGAGCATGCCTGGTACAAGTTCTATGCGTTCGTGCAGCCCAGGGGCCTCGCCGAGGGCTGGAGCCGCGACAGCATCATGGCTGCCATCAATGCCGCCGGCGTGCCCTGTTATGCGGGCATCTGTGCCGAGGTCTACCTCGAGAAGGCCTTCGACGGCACCGGATTGCGCCCGCCTGCACGGCTGCCGGCAGCGCGCGCGCTGGGCGAGACCAGCCTGATGTTCCTTGTGCATCCCACGCTCACGGATGATGAAGTGCGCATGACCGGGCAGGTGGTGCGCAGCGTGATGCAACAGGCAACGCGCGTGGCGGCTTGATGGCGACTTTCCTGTGGAACCACTACCTCTATTTCGGCGAAAGCCGCGTGGCATTGCCGCTGGTGGCCTGGGTCGCGGTCTGCTTCGTCGTGGCCGGGCAAGGCTGGCGCGCGCTGCGCTGGGCGGTATCGTTCGGCGTCGGCGGCGCATTGCTGATAGCGGCCAAGTCCGCGTTCAGCTACGCCGGCTGGTCCCTTCCGACCATCGGCGTCTACAGCGTCAGCGGGCACGCCATGCTGACCGCAGCGGTATACCCGGTGCTGCTGATGCTGCTGGGTTCCGTGCTGGGCAGGCAGATGGCATGGCTCGGACTGGCGACTGGGGTGGGGCTGGCCTTGTTCATGCCCGTGGTGCTGGTGACGGATTTTCACCATACGATCGGTGAGTCGCTCATCGGGCTGGGGGTCGGGTTTGCCGTTGCCGGGGTGACCCTGTGGCGCTGGCGGCCGGTTGGCTTTCTGCACGTCGGCGCGGCCGTTGCATTGCTGGTGCCGGTGGCGCTGCTGTTCGACCCGCGCGACGCCGTCGAAGACTTGCAGGGCGCGTTGCGAAGCCGCGTCATGCTCTGGACGGGAGCGACCGGCGAATACTGGCGCAGCATCGACCCGGATCCGGCAACGGGAAGGCGGGTCATCTCCGTCGGGTTTTGGAGTGAGAGAGACACGTCAGGGCAGGTCCCCCATCGGCGCCGGCATCACAGCGCATGGCCGTCGTATGAAGTTCTCATTGAGCGCGCTGGACGGCACCCATGAAATCTGCCACGGAATTCGGCTCATTCTTCCCGCTCGACCCCGCCGTCCCCCTGGGCGGTGAGGCCTGGCTGCGCCCGGGCGACCTGCTGACCGGCACCGGCCGCGATGCGCTGCGCGCGATGGTGGCGCACGGGCGCTCGCACGGATGGCGGCGGCTCTATGCGCCCAGCTACTACTGCCATGCGGTGCTGGACGACATCGCCCGCGACATCGACGTGCGCATGTATCTGCATGCTCCGTTCGGCGGCCCGGCGCAGCTTGCGCTGGGCGACGACGAGGCCGCGATCGTTCCGGAATACTTTGGCCTGCAGGCCGAGGTGGAGGTGCAGGGCGGCAGCGTCCTGCTCGACCGCTCCCACGACCTGCTCGCCACCTGGTCCTACGCGCGGGCGCCGGACTATGTGTTTGCGTCGCTGCGCAAGACCCTGCCGGTGCCCGACGGGGGACTGGTGCGGCCGCCGCCCGGGCAGCCGTTTGCACGTTCGCTTGCGCCCACGCCGGCACATGTGCGCGCCGCCGCCAGCATGGCCGCAGCCATGGCGATGAAGGCGGCGTACCTGGCCGGCGCGCAGGTCGCCAAGGCGGCCTACCTGGCGCTGGCCGCCGAGGCCGAGGGCAATCTGCGCAGCGATGCCGAAATCTCCGGGCCATCGGCGCTGACGCGCGTGCTGGCGCCGGCCGTCGATCTTGGCTGGATGCGGCAGCGGCGGCAGGAGAACCTGGCGCTGCTGGCCCGCTGTTTCGCCGGCCCGCACGCCGCCCTGCCCGCCGGCATGCAATGGCGGGAAACGCCGGCCTTTGGCATCCTGCTGTGCGCCGATGCGCCGCAGCGCGAGCGCGTCCGGCAACGGCTGATCGGCGCGGATGTCTATCCGGCGGTGCTCTGGCCCATGACCTGGCCCGGCGTCCCCGAGGACAACCACCGCCTGTGCGGGCGCATACTGGTCCTTCATGCCGACTACCGCTACGGCCTGCACGACATCGGGCGCCTCGGCGAGATCATCTTGCAGATCGCCGCCAGCATTGCCGCAAATCCCGATACTTCCGACGAGGACCGACGATGATGAAGATCAATCTGCTGGAGACCTCCAGCGCCGAGTGGCTCGACGTGCTGCAGCGTTGCCGGCACGACAGCCACCATATGCCGGGATGGCTGCGGGCGGCGCAACATGAAGGCAGTGGCAAGGCGTTTGCCATCCACGTCATGGATGACGGCCATGAACTGTTCGTGCCGCTGCTGAACCGCGACATCAACGGCAAGGACTGGGATGCAAGTTCGCCCTACGGGTTTGCCGGCCCGCTCGTCAGCGACGACGCGCCGGACGCGTTCATTGACACCGCCTTGTCCGAGGCCCTGGAACTGCTGCGCGGGCGCGGCTGTGTTTCATGCTTCATCCGGCTGAATCCGATTGTCAACGCGCCATGGCGCAGCGCCGTCGGCACGCTGATCGATCATGGCATGACGATCTCGATCGACCTCTCCAAGAGCGAGGCCGAGCATTGGCACGACACCTCGCACGGGCACAGGCTGGAGATCTCCAAGGCCATGCGCGCGGGGGTCACGGTGCGGCTGGACGAGACGCTGGAAACGCTGCCGCATTTCATCCGTCTCTACAACGCGTCGATGGACCGGCTGCGTGCTTCCGACTACTACTTCTTCGACGACGCTTACCACTACACCCTGGCCCGGGAGCTCGGCGACCGGCTGCGGCTGTTCGTGGCGGAGGAGGATGGCGTCATCATCGGCGGGGCGACCGTCACGGTGTCTGACGGCACCGGCATTCTGCAGGGCCACTTGATGGGTATCGACGCACGCTACCGGCACCGTCAGCCCAGCAAGATCATGCTGCACGCTATCCGGCAGTGGGGACGGGAGCAGGGCCACCGCTATTACCACCTCGGCGGTGGCCTCGGCGGCTCGGCCGAGGATTCGCTGTTCCGCTTCAAGCGCGGGTTTTCGCCGGACACCCATGTATTCCGCACGCAGCGGGTGGTAGTGGATCCCGGCAAGTACCTGGCGCTGTGCGACGGCACGCCCTCGGTGCTTGAGGATCTGAGCGGATACTTCCCTGCCTATCGACGGTAGGCCCGGCAGGGCCGGGGCACGGATGACGAACGACAGCCGCCCTTTGAGGCGGCTGTCGTGTCTGGCAAGCAGCGCTCGGGGGATGGCGAATCAGAGCTTGCCCGGGCTCGAGAGCGACACCGGCTTCGCTTCGCTGGCCAGCTCGGGCTGGCCCAGCGCGTGGGACGCGACCCGGCGCAGCACGACCTGGCGCGGCACCCTGGCGTCGTCCGGCGTGTCCTGGATGGCCTGGCCGCTTTCGGCGGGCACGGCGGCAGGCACCGGCTTGCGGCTGGCGTCGTCGAGCGAGGTATACGGGGCGTATTCCGGCACGATCGCCTGCACCATCGTCTGGATCTTCAGTTCGTCGCGGGCGTCGCAGGCCGCGTAGAGCCGGGTCAGCATCTCCCGCAGCTCCGCCTCCTCCAGGCTTGGCTCCTGGGAGCACATGATGCGTTCGTGGTCGCTGGGCGTGACATTGCCGCCGATCAGCAGCTCCTCGTAGAGCTTCTCGCCCGGGCGCAGGCCGACGAACTTGACCTCGATGTCCCCGTTCGGGTTCTTGGGGGTGCGCTCCACCAGCCCGGCCATCTCGATCATGGTCCGGGCCAGATCCACGATCCGCACCGGCTGCCCCATGTCCAGCACGAACACCTCGCCGCCGCGGGCCATCGCGCCCGCCTGGATCACCAGCTGCGAGGCTTCGGGGATCAGCATGAAGAAGCGGATGACATCGGGGTGTGTGATCGTGATCGGCCCGCCCGCTTCAATCTGGCTGCGAAACAGGGGAACCACGGAGCCGGAAGACCCCAGCACATTGCCGAAGCGGACCATCGCGAAGACCGTGCGGGTGCCGGGCCGTGCCGCCGCGGCCTGGAAGATCAGCTCCGCGATGCGCTTGCTCGCGCCCATCACGTTGGTGGGGCGGACGGCCTTGTCGGTCGAGATCAGCACACAGGTCTGCACGCCGAAGCGGTCAGCCATGTTGGCGATGGTGAGCGAGCCCAGTACGTTGTTGCGAATGCCCTCGGGCATGTTGCTCTCGACCAGGGGCACGTGCTTGTAGGCCGCGGCGTGATAGATGGTATCGACCTGCTGGCCCTGCATGGCGGCGGCCACGGCATTGGCGTCGCACACCGAGCCGATGCGCGCCAGCAATGGCACCCCGGGGAAGTTCCGGCGCAGGTCCTGCTCCACCATGTACAGCGCCCATTCGGAATGGTCGAACAGGATCAGCTTGCGCGGCTGCTGCGTGGCAACCTGGCGGCACAGCTCGCTGCCGATGGAGCCGCCCGCGCCGGTCACCATGACGACCTTGCGGTGCGTGCACTTGGCGAACAGCGCCTCGCGCGGCGGCACGGCTGGCCGGCCAAGCAGGTCCTCGACCTTGACCTCGCGGATCGACTGCATGGTGATCTTGCGGTCCACCAGCTCGAGCAGCGTGGGCAGGGTGCGCACGCTCACGGCGTATCGATGCAGCTTGTCCAGGATGCGCTTGCGCCGGTCCGGCGACAGCGAAGGCACCGCCAGCACCACTTCGTCGATGCCCAGCCGCTGCAGCTGCTCCCGCATGCGCGAGGTATGGAACACCGGCAGGTCGGTGAAGGTGTGGTTGTCCAGCGAAAGGTCGTCGTCGAAGAAGCACACGGCCTCATGGTCGACGCTGGCGCGCATGGCGTTGGCGAGCTGGAAGCCGGCCTCGCCGGCGCCAAAGATGCCCACGCGCCGGGTCGGGCGCCCGCGGGCGCTGCGCCACAGCTCAGTGCGCCGCAGCATGGCGCGGATCAGGAAGCGCGAGATCACGACGTAGGCGAAGGCGATGAACCAGTAGATCAGCAGGCCGGCGCGCGGCAGCCGGCTGTCATTCATGAGAAAGGACACGGCGTAGGTCAGCCCGACCATGGCTGCCATGCTGATGCCGGCGGCCCACAGCACCTTGAGGTCGATGTAGCGCAGCACGGTCCGGTACAGGCCGCTGAACGAAAACACCGGGATCGTGCACGCCGCGATGAACAGCGGCGGCAGCAGGCCGTACTGGACGATCAGCTCCTGATTGCCGGAGCGCAGCAGCAGGGCCAGCGCGAAGCACAGGGGCAGGGCCAGCAGGTCGACCGTCATCATCAGCACGATCTTCTGGCGGCGCGAAAGGGATAGCAGGCGCAGGGAGCGCGGGGCTGTCATGCCCGGAACTCCTGCAACACCACCGCTGCCATTGTCACTGCTACCCGCATGGCCCACAGGCTCTGGCTGGCGGGAACCGCTCGATGCATCCATATCGGTGTGTCCATTGCACGGCTCTTCTGCCCGGAAGGCGCCGGCGTCAGCCTGCGACTGGCTGTGATGCCATGGGTCGCCGTGGGTTCACGCATCACCGTGTGCCGGCGTGAATCCGCTTTCCTGCAAAGCTATCGTTTCTGCGTGGTGTGGCGCAATCGGGCTACGTGCGCTGCCGAACGTGGAATGGCGATGGGCCAGGGCACGCAGAAACGGGTACGCATGCCATTGCCGCCAGCTGGTGTCGTCATCGATCGCGCCATGGCAGGCTGGCGCAGAGGGAGCACGGGGAAAGGGCGTTATTGCCGCGGCGCAGGCGCTGCAATGCGGGTACGTGCGTTGCAGCACAGGCGCTGGCGAGGGAGCGCAGAAATGGGTACGCTCCCCGGGCCTGCGTGGCGGTCAGTCGCGCGGCAGTGGCGCGCTGAGGCCGGTCCCTGACCCCTGGCGCCCGGCTGGTCGCGGGCCGCGTAGCAGCTGCCACAGGCAAGTCGCCGTGTCATAGAAGGTGCCGGCGCCGCGCAGGCCGGCTGCGCGCAGGTGGTGCGCAAGGTCGTGCGGCAGGGCCAACAGCAGGAACAATGCCGTCTTCAGCGGGTGCTCCGGGCCATGGTCATAGCGCCGGCAGGCCACATACAGCCGTGAGGCGTCGCTGGCGGGGCACGGCCGGTCGGCCGACACCGATGGCAGGCGCTGGTTGACTGCGCTCGGGACCATCTCAATGCGGTAGCCGAATTCCTGCACCGCGCGTGCGGCCAGTTCCAGGTCGTCGTAGCCGACGGCAAGGTGCTCGTCGAACGACAGGTTCTCGAACAGCTCGCGCGGGAACACCGCGCTGTGCAACAGCACCGAGCACAGGCGCTCGCCGCGGCGGTAGTCCAGTGTCGGGTAGCCCAGGAACGCCGGCTTGCGCGGAGCGCCGCGCCGCCCCTGGCAGACCTCGGTCCCGGTCAGGATGAGCGGCGTCGCGCAGCCGGCGGTGGCCCGCCGGAGATGGTCGTCGGCTACGGACTCGGTCATCTGCTGCAGGAAGGTTGCGCCCAGCAGGGTCTGGTCATCCAGGAACAGTACGTGCGAGCCGGTGGCCGCGCGCAGGGCGCGGTTGCGGTTGGCGGCCCTGGAGCGGCGCGGGCCTTCCAGGTAGGTGATGTCCGGATAGTCCCGGCGCATCATCTCGCGCGTGTCGTAGCCGCTGCTGTCGTCGGTGACGATGAGCTGGTGCGGCGGCATGGTGGAATCAGCGACCGATTGCAGCGTGTGCCGCAGCTGCTCGGGATGGTCGCACGTGGAGATGCACACCGAAACGGTGGGCAGGAAAGAGCTTGCCGGCATGGTGACCCCTCCAATGTTCGGCAGATGGCAGACGCCTGCGCCGGCCCGTCTGGTGCGGGCGCGGCGCAGGGTCCTGAATTACAGCACCGGGCTGGCGGCCTGGAACGCGGCGTCGCTGGTGCGGGATGCAACCACCGGGCGCGCGTTGCTGCCGCGCGTGAGGCGTTCATCGCCGCTGACCCACTCGAGCGTCGCGCCACGCTGCAGGGCGGCATAGACGGCCTCGCCCTTGTTGCGTACCTTCAGGCGCTGGTACAGCGTGCAGGCGTGGCTCTTGACCGTGGCCACCGAGATATTGAGCATGCGGCTGACGGTCTTGATCGGGTAGCCGCGTGCCAGCAGCACCAGCACCTCGTACTGGCGCGGCGTGATCTTCAGCATTTCGGCTTCGTCGTAGCTGGGCTCTTCCTCGACCAGCGGCGCTGGGCTGGTGGAAGCCGGGGCCGACAGCGGCTGCCCCGGCCGCAGGCAGGTGAGGTCGCGCACCGCCACGGTGGTGCGCGCGGCTCCGGGCGTGCCGGCGCATGCCACCAGCGACAGTTGCTCGCCTGTGAGCGCGTGCGCAGGGTTCAGCGGCAGCGGCGCGGCCGAGGCCAGCGACTGCACCGCCGGCATGGCCGAGCGCGACGCCGACGGCATGGAGCCGGTCTCGGCCGAGAACAGCAGCCCCTGCACGCCTGACACCGCCAGCCGGATGGCCGCCTCGATCACCGCAAGCGAAGCGGATTTCGGCAGGCAGCCGCATACGCCGCGTGCGCTGTCCGCGTTGGGCACATGCAATGGCAAGATGTCCGCCAGGATCAGGATGCGGTGCGGCGACAGGGCTTCGCGGGCCTGTTCGAGTTGCGGCCAGCCAGACCCCACATCGGCGGGCATGCCGAATACCAGCAGGTCGGCATTGTGGTGCCGGGAATCCAGCCTGGCGATGTCCGCAGGCGCAATGGCGGCAACCTGGGCGGACTCCTGGATGTTCTCGAGCATCTGCAGCAGCCCGAGCCGGAGCAGTGGATGCTCCTCGATCAGCAACGCATTCATTGTCTTCACTCCCCGTTACTCGGGAGCGGACTGCGGGGCGCTTTGCGTATGGAGGGGCATTGCAGGACAGCAGTCACCCGCGGCGACTGGCTGCTTGTCTGACCCCCATGCTTCCATGCTCCCGCAGTCCCGTTCTTCTGGATGGAACTTGTCGGCGGCTGGAAGGTTGACCCGAACCCGGACCCGAAAGATTCTCGCTCCTAAATCGGCTTAAATTCATCTTATGGGCTGGTTGAATGGAATGCAAGCAGGCCGGTCTGGGACGAGTAGGGGTGGGAATGAAAGGACATACATAATCCTTTCAAAAATCACCCAAATGCGCCGGTCCAGGTTCCGCAAACGCCGCGCTGGCGCGGGGTCCAGGAGGTTTCATGGATGTGACATCCGGATTTAATTTGGTTGCAGCACTGAAACAGATAGCATTATTGACACCCCTCGTAAGTAGTGTTCTTAACCCCATCGTGGGGTATCGGTAATATATCTGCGGCGGATTGCTCCAATCATGAAACGCCGCTTTCATATGTGTTTTCGAAATAGGCCTGCCTGATTTTCAGGCAGGTCGGGCGCATGGCCTAATGCTTCTGGATGAGAGACGTCTCCCACCTCGGGATGAGCCCTGCGGCGTCGGCTGCACCGGCCTGCACCGGGCTTGCCACCGCCTGCCGGGAGGGCAGGGCGGCGGGCCCGGGGCCGGCCGGCAGGTCCGCCCGCGGAGGCGTCAGCGGGCCCAGTGGCCGGGGCGCATGACCCAGCCGTGCGGGCCGCGCACCCAGCGCTCGGGCACATAGCGGTAGCCTGGACGCTGCGCCTGCCAGTAGCCGCCACGCCAGTCGTAGCGCCCGCCGGTGGCGGCCCAGTGGCCCGGCACCCAGACCTGGCCGCGGCGCGCGGCGGGGTGCGGTTCATAGCGCGGCGGCGGGGGCGGATGGCCATAGCCGTGGGCGACCACCACCGGCTGGGCCTCGGCGGGGGCGGTCAGTCCGAAGACGCCGCTCGTGGCGAGGACGGCTGCGGCAAGCAGGAGCTGGCGTTTCATGTGGATTCTCCTTGGGGCGGTTGGAAGTGGCTGGATCGATCAATAGCGGTCGTAGTGGTGGTAGCGCGGCGGCGGCCCGCCGCGCGGTGGCACTACGATGCAGGCGGACAGCAGTGCGGCCGTGGTGGACAGCAGCACCACCAGCGAGAGGGCGCGTTTCATATGGACTCCTGGCGGGTTCGCGTTGGACACGGCTTCAATGTAGCGAGCCGGCCCCGCACTGCGCGCTTGCACTTGTAAGGCTGTCTCACATGGGCTTGTCCCGCTGGCGCAGGCCTGCGCCGAGCGCGCGGCATCCCGGAAGCCCTTGCGTATCAAGGCATTGCGCGCATGGCGGCAGGCCCATGGCGTGGTGTTCGCGTGCCGGGTCGGAGGTAATGTGACGTTACACCGGAAATAATTCTCGCAAGGCAATGGGCCCCGGCGCGGGCGTTGCACGCTTTGTGGGCGGCCTGGCTGGGCACGCAGAAACGGGTACGCCGCGATGGTGCGCGATGCCTCGGCATGGCCCGGTGAAGGGCGTACTGGTAGCGTCACGGCGCCATCGTGGTGCCGTCACGGGACTTCAGGCGCGCATTTCAGTGGGGCGGAAATGGCATGAAGCTTGCGCCATGGGCTATACCAGTCGGAAGTGGCCTCGTGTGCTTGAAGGAGGCGTCATGCCGGTCATGCTCATCGTGCTTGCCCTGCAATGGCTGCAGGGGTTGTCGCCGCCCGCCGCGGCGTTGTTCGCGCTGCCTCAGGAGATGGCGCCCGTGGACGCCGCGGCCATCATCGAACCCGCGCTGACACGCTGACATGGGCTGACGCCGGGGTGGTATGACCACCCTGCCGCCGTGGCAGTCCGAGTGGTTCCATCCAACCTACCACTGTCATGGAGTCAGCATGAACCGCAGCGACGTCACCGACCTCATCATCGAAGCCAAGGTCACCCGCGGCATTACCTGGGCGCAGGTGGCCGAGCGCGTCGGCCGCAGCAAGGAATGGACAACCGCGGCGTGCCTGGGCCAGATGGCATTCGACGCCGCCGGCGCGCGCGCGGTGATGGAGGCGTTCGGGCTGCCGCCCGAGGCCGAGCCCTGGCTGCGCGAGGTGCCGTACAAGGGCTCGCTGCCGACGCAGGTGCCGGCCGATCCGCTGATCTACCGCTTCTACGAACTCATCAGCGTGTACGGCACCACGTTCAAGGCGCTGATCCATGAAGAGTTTGGCGACGGCATCATGAGCGCGATCGACTTCCGCATGGACCTGCAGCGCGAGCCCGATCCCAACGGGGACCGGGTGCGCATCGAGATGTCGGGCAAGTTCCTGCCCTACAAGACTTACTGAGGGGCGACTGCGCGCACGGGCGGCAGCGCAAAGGACACGTCATAGCGCGCCGGGTCCAGGCGCATGGTCAGCACGCCCACCAGCGCGGCGCAGGCCAGGTGGTACCACCAGCCGGCGGCGAAGTCGCCGGTGCGTTCGTGCAGCATGGCGGTGATCCAGGGCGCCAGCGACGCCAGCAGGAAGCCGCCGCCCTGCATCAGGGCGCTCAGCGCGCCGGCGCTGTCGGGGTCCGGCAGGTGGTCCAGCGCCACCACCAGGTACAAGGCAAAGCAGCCGCCCAGGCCGGCGCCGCCGATCACGGCCCACGCGTGCGGCGCGGCGTCGGGCCACAGCGCCAGTCCGCCGAAGCCCGCCACCTGCATGGCCAGCGCCAGCGCCATCCAGGCGCGGCGGTCCAGGCTGCGTGCGGCCAGCACCGGCAGCAGCAGTGCCGCGGCGGCCTGCGCCACCGCCATCAGCGCCACCAGCGACCCGCTCGCCGAAGCGCTCCAGCCGTGGTCCTGGTAGAACGGCGCAAGCCACGCCACCAGCGACGCATAGCCGCCGTTCATGACGCCAAAGCAAGCCATCAGCAGCCAGGTGCGCGGACGCCGCAACAGCGCGCGAGTTGCCCCCGCCGGGCGGCTTGCCGGTACCCCGGGGCCGCGCGCCGCGGCGCGCGGCAGCGCCACCCAGGCCAGCGCCAAGGCTGCCAGCGCGGGCATGGCCCACAGCGCCAGCGCATCGCGCCAGCTGCCGGCCAGCGCCGTCACGTAGGGCGACAGCTGCGCGCCGAGCGCGCCGCCGCCCATCAGTGCGGCGGAGTACAGCCCCATCACCGGCGCCACGCGCCCCGGGAATTCCTGCTTGACCAGGCCCGGGCAGGCGGCCTGCACCACGGCCACGCCCAGCCCGCACAGCGCGGCCGAGGCGATCAGCCAGGTGCCGTCCGCCACGCCCAGCCGCAGCGCACAGCCGGCACCCAGCAAGGCCAGCGCGCCCAGCACCGCAGCGCGCGCACCCAGCCGTTCGCGGATGGCCGGCCCGAAGAAGGCGCCCACGCCCATCAGCAGCATCGGCAGCAAGGTCAGCCAGGCCATGCCCTGGTAGCTGAGGCCGGTGCCGGTGCGGATGGCCGGGGCCAGCGGCCCCACCGCGGTCAGGAACGGCCGCAGGTTCAGGCCGATGCCGGCGACCGCGGCCAGCACCAGCCAGCGCGGGGTGGTGCGGATGTTGCGGACCGCGCTGCCGTTGGCGCCGCGCGCGCCCTCAGCCACGGGGCGCGCGCGGGCCGTAGAGCTGCGCCGCAGAGAGATCGACCGGCACCCGCGTGAGCGGCAGTGGCGGCGAGTTCAGCGACAGGCGCAGCGCCTGGTAGGCGGCGTCGCTCGACATGCCGTAGGGCGCCGCATCTTGGTTGTCGAAGGCGTAGTAGACCGCCTGCACGCCGGCCATGGTCATCGCCGCCAGACACATCGGGCAGGGGTGGCCGCTGGCGTAGATCACGCTGCCGCGCAGGTCGGGACGGCCCAGCTTGCGTGCGGCGGCGCGCACCGCCTCCATCTCGGCATGGGTGGTGGGGTCGTGGCTGTGGACGATGTCGTTGACGCCGGTGGCGACGGCCTCGCCGTCGAGCACCAGCACCGCGCCGAAGGGGCGCGCGCCACGGTCACGGTTGGCCGCTGCAAGGCGAATCGCCTCGCGCATGAATTCCTGGTGAGTGGTCATGGTTGGCAAAGAAGTGAGTGCATGCTCTCGAACAGGGCGGCATGGGTCTTTGAGGGGCGTTCCCGGCGGCTGCAGGGCGCGGGCCGGGGCAGCGTGCCAACTGTACGCGGGGGCTTGGTAATTGGGAAATTAAATGATGAAATCGCCGGCAGTGGAAAAATCAATGGATAAACCGGCCATGCACGACCCTCGCCTCGATCCCGTGCTGCTGCAGAGCTTTGTCGCGGTGGCGGAAAGCGGCAGTTTTACCCGCGCCGCGCAGCGCGTGCACCTGACCCAGTCTACGGTCAGCCAGCAGGTGCGCCGGCTGGAAGACCAGCTCGGCTGCGTGCTGCTGGACCGCGGCGGCCGCTATGTCACCACCACGCCCGAGGGCGAGCGCCTGCTGGGCTACGCGCGCCGCCTCCAGCAGCTGATGGCCGAGGCGGTGGGGCAGCTGCGCCAGAGCGCTGGCCAGGGCGAGATCCGCATCGGCGTGCCCGAGGACTTTGCTGCGCGGCCGCTGACGCCGGTGCTGGCCGGGTTTGCCGATGACTGGCCGGGCATGCGGCTGGAGGTGACCAGCGGCATGAGCCATGAGCTGTGGCAGCGCTTCCAGGACCGGGAACTGGACTTGGTGCTGGTCAAGCAGCGGGTTGGGCAGGCGCCGGGGCTGGCCAGCTGGCCCGAGCCCCTGTGCTGGTTCGACAGCCGCGGCCGCCCGGCGGTGGCGCGCGACCCGGTACCGCTGGTGGCGTTTCCGGTGGGCGGGCTGTACCGCGGCGAGATGACGCACGCGCTCGACGCCGGCGGACGGCGCTGGCGCGTGGCTTTTGTCAGTGCCAGCCTGGCCAGCATCCTGGCCGCGGTGGCCGACGGCCTGGGCGTGACGCTGCTGCCGCGGCGCCTGGCCACGGCCCAGCACCAGGTGCTGGAGGACGACGGCTGGCCCGCCGCGGTGCCCGACGTCGAGCTCAGCCTGCACGCGCAGCCGGATCTGCCGGCTGCGGCGCGCGACATGGCCGCACGGCTGGCCGCGCTATGCGAGACCGTGATGGGACCGGGCGAGCCGCCCGCGGATCAGCCGAAGAACTCGTTGTAGTAGCGGGTGCAGGTGCCGGCCGGGCGGAAGGTGTAGGGCAGCTCGGCCATTGCCGCGGCTTCCAGCGAGCCGAACGGGATGTCGGGCGCGGCCAGGGGGCCGGCTTCGGGGGCGGATTGGTGGTCGGGGCGCGCAAGCTGGGCGCGGGGGTTGGATGGCGAAGTCATGTCAGGCTCATTCTCAAGGGCCGGGCACTGCACCCGGAAATTGCGGATCGGCGTTGTCAACGCGTGCAGCCATCCTAATGCTGCAGCGCGGCGCAGTCAGCCACCCCAGCCTGAACACACTGTTGCGCAATCGGGCCCAATCGGGGCGACTTGCCCGGCGTTGCCCGCGCCTGGGTGCCGCCGGCGACTTGTGCCAACGCCTTGCGCGGCAGGGTCTATATTTGGCTGAGGGTTGCCTGCGCCGCTTGCCTTGCGGCCAGCGCGGCCCGAGTGCCGCCGACCTTTCGGAGCGTGCCATGTCGATGCCACCATGCTTTGCCGATCGCCGCGAGGCTGGCCTGTACCTGGGCCGCCGCCTGGCTGAGCTGGGTTTCGGCGCCGCACAACTGGGCCAGCCCGCGCTGGTGCTGGCGCTGCCGCGCGGCGGGGTGCCGGTCGCGTTCGAGGTGGTGCGCGCGCTCGACGCGCAGCTGGATGTGCTGCTGGTGCGCAAGATCGGCGCTGCCGGCTATCCCGAGCTGGCGCTGGGCGCGGTGGTGGAGGGCGATGCCGGCGGCGGCGGCCCGCACACGGTGGTCAATAACGATCCCTGGGCGCGGCGCGCCGTGGAAAGCGGCAGCTTCGATGCCGAGCGCGGCCGCCAGCTCGACGAGATCGCGCGGCGCCAGCAGCGCTATCGCGGCGGTGCGCCGGTGCCGGCGCGCGCCGGGCGCACGGTGATCGTGGTCGATGACGGCGTGGCCACCGGCGCCACCATGCGCGCCGCGCTTGAAAGCGTGCGCATGGCCGGGGCGGCGCGCGTGGTGGCGGCCACGCCGGTGGGGTCGGGGGAGGGGCTGGCTAGCCTGTCGGCCGCGGCCGACGAGGTGATCTGCCTGAACACGCCACCCAGTTTCGGCGCGGTTGGCGCGTTCTACCTGGATTTCTCCCAGACCAGCGACGAAGAGGCGCTGGCCCTGCTGCGCGCGGCGGCGGCGCCGCCTGCGCGCTGAGGTTCGCTCAGCCCTGGTCCGCCTGGCCCTTGCCCAGGCGCGCCTTCAGGTGCGGCACCAGCCCGCCGGCGGCCAGGATCGCGCGCAGGAAGTCAGGGATGGGCTCGCACGCGACCAGGCTGCCGTCGTCCAGGCGCAGTTGTGCCGACGCCAGGTCCAGCACCGCGTGCGCGCCGTCGGCCAGGCGGCTGGTGTCGGCGCAGACCAGCACCGGCAGGCCCAGGTTGATGGCATTGCGATAGAACAGCCCGCCGAAGGACTGCGCCACCACGGCGCCCACGCCCAGTTCGCGCAGTGCCTGGGGCGCCTGCTCGCGCGAGGAGCCGATGCCGAAGTTGGCACCCGCCACCAGCACGTCGCCGGCGCGCACGCTGCCGGGAAACTCCGGGCGCAGCGAGGCCAGGCAATGCCGGGCCAGCACCGGCAGTGGCGATTTCATCAGCACGGCGGGGGCCATGGCATCGGTGTCGATGTTGTCGCCGAAGCGCCAGAGGCGGCCAGCGGGGGCGGGGGCGATAGCAGAGGTCATGCAAGAAGTCTGTCCCGCCAGGCGGGCACGAAGTCAGGCCCGCAGCGTTACTCCAGCAGGGTGCGGGGATCGGTAATGCGGCCGGTGACGGCGCTGGCGGCCACGGTCATCGGCGAGCCCAGCCACACGGCGCTGCCGACGTCGCCCATGCGCCCGGAGAAATTGCGCGCCGTCGACGCAATCGCGCGGCTGCCCGCCGGGAAGCGCGCCGCGCCATAGCCGGCGCAGGCGCCGCAGGCGTTGGGAAGCAACGTGGCGCCGGCGTCAGTCAGGATGCCAAGCGTGCCCTCCTGCTCGGCCAGCAGCTGGTCGCGGCGCGAGGCCGGCGCCACCTGCAGGGTCACGCCCGCGGCCACGTGGCGCCCGCGCAGCACGCGCGCGGCCATGCGCAGGTCTTCCAGTTTGGCGCCGGTGCAGGCACCCAGGTAGGCGATCTGCACGGGCTCGCCGGCGGCCTGGCCTACCGGCGCGCTGTTGGCCGGGGAGTGCGGCGCCGCCACCTGCGGCACCAGTGCCGCGGCGTCGAAGCGGTGGGTGGCCAGCACCGGCGCGTCGGGGTCGGTGCGCCAGTGGGCCAGGTCGATCGCGGCCAGCGTCTGTGCCGGCACGCCGGCCTCGGCCAGCCAGCCGAGCGTGACCGCATCGGGGGCCACCAGGCCGGTCTGCGCGCCGAGCTCGGCGCTCATATTGGCCAGCGTCATGCGCTCCTGCATCGGCAGCGCGGCGACGGCGCTGCCGGTGTACTCCAGCGCCTCGTAGCGGCCGCCGCCCATGCCGAGCGTGGCGCACAGGAACAGCATCATGTCCTTGGCGCAGACGCCCGGTGCAAGCTGGCCGTCCCATTGCAGCCGGATGGTATGGGGCACGCGCAGCCAGATCTCGCCGGTGGCCAGCACGCCGGCCATCTCGGTCGCGCCCACGCCGAACATATAGGCGCCGAAGGCGCCGCCGGTGGGGCTGTGGCTGTCGCCGCCAACAATCAGGCGGCCCGGCAGCACATGGCCGCGCTCGGGCAGCA
Source organism: Cupriavidus necator N-1 (assembly GCF_000219215.1). Lineage (NCBI taxonomy): Bacteria > Pseudomonadati > Pseudomonadota > Betaproteobacteria > Burkholderiales > Burkholderiaceae > Cupriavidus > Cupriavidus necator. The sequence goes on from NC_015723.1 coordinate 53,420, forward strand.
CCACATGGCAGATGCCTTCGGCGTCGATGAAGTGGGCGCCGGACTGGCGCGTCCAGTCGCGCGTGAACCGCAGGATCGACTCGGCCTGGGCATCGCCGCCCGGCACGAAATGGTCGGTCACCACCACGTAGCGCGACGGGTCCCACACGCCGGTGCCAAGCTCCTGCAATAGCGGCGCCACGCGGCGCGGGCCGCTGGAGTCGTGCGACATCGCCAGGTCGACCCGGCAGATCACCACCGTGCCGATCTCTGCATGCGCCAGCCCGGCGGCGCGCGCCACCAGCTTCTGCGCCAGCGTGGCGGGGGTGTGGCTCATTCCGGCGAGGCTCCCGAGTACTTGACCACGGCGGCCCAGCGCTTGACGTCCTGCTTCACGAATGCGGCGAAGGCTTCGGGCGTCGTGCCCATCGGCTGCGCGCCGTCGTTCTCCAGGCGCTTGCGCACCGCAGGTGTTTCCAGCCCCTTGCGCGCGGCCTGGTACAGCGCCTGGGTGACGTCGTGCGGCATGCCGGCCGGACCGAACAGGCCGAACCATGCGCTCGACTCGAATCCCTTCACGGTGGCGCCGATCGGCGCCGCGCCCGGGAACTGCGGCAGCGGCGCGGGGCTGGTCACCCCCAGCACCTTGAGCTTGCCCGCGCGCACGTGCGGCAGCACGTTGATGGTGCTGGCGAACATCAGGTCGCACTGGCCCGCCAGCACGTCGGTGAGCGCGGGCGCGGTGCCCTTGTACGGAATATTGACGATGTAGGTGCCGGTCATCATCTTGAACATGTCGCCAGCCATGTGCAGCGACGAGCCCACCGAGCCGATGGCAAAGTTCAGCTTGCCCGGTTCGGAACGCGCCAGGCGGATCAGCTCGGGCACGTTGCTGGCCGCCAGCTTCGGCGTGGCCACCAGCACGCTCGGCACGGTGGCCACCAGCGTGATCGGGGTGAAGTCCTGCACCGGGTCGAACGGCAGCTTCTTGTACAGCGTGGCGTTGATGGTGTGGCTGGTGAAGCTCATCAGCAGTGTGCTGCCGTCCGGCGCGCTCTTGGCGACCAGGTCGGCGGCGATATTGCCGCCGGCGCCGGGGCGGTTCTCGACCACCACCGGCTGGCCCAGCTCCTGGGACATTTCCTGGGCGATGGTGCGCGCCAGCGTGTCGGTGGTGCCGCCGGCGGGCGCGCCCACCAGGATCCGGATCGGCTTGCCGCCTGCCACCTGAGGATGCCCCTGGGCGGCGGCGGACAGCGGCAGGGCCAGCGCGCACGCTGCCAGGCTGGCCATGGCCAGGCGCTGCACCGCGGCGCGGCGGGGGATCGAAGGCGAACGGGTCGGGCTGGACGGGACCAGGCGGAACACTGGCATGGCAACGGCTCCTCGCTTGATGTGATCAGAGATGCGCAGTATCGCCCGGAACGTTACGTGGCGCATCCCTGGCAGCGCCGCCCGCGGGAAATCGGCGGCGGTCCGCGGGGTCAGTCGCGCAGGCCCGGGCGGGTTTCGCTTTCCACCCAGACGTTGGCGCTGTCCACGCCGGCCGGCGACAACTCCATCCGGTATTCATAGCGGTCCGGGCGGTACTGGCCGAGCAGCAGTTGCACCGGGCGCCCGGCCGCGTCCTTGACCACGCGGCGCACCGCCAGCAGCGCGCCGCCTACGGGCACGTCAAGCAGCGGCGCCACCACCACGTCGGCCAGGCGCGCTGACAGCACCTGGGTGGCACGGCCCAGCTTCACGCCGCCGGCCTCCAGCAGGCGCAGCACCGGCCGCTCTTCCAGGGACTGGCGCGTGATCGGCCGGCCCAGGTCGGCGGGCAGGTAGACCGTGATATGCGACAGCGGCCGGTTGCGGTAGTGGCGCACGCGCACGATCTTCACCACCGGATCGCCCGGCTCGATCTGCAGCGATTCGGCCACATCGGGCGTGGCATGGACTTCGTCGATCGAGATCACCTTCACCGACGTCTTCTGGCCCATGTCGATGATGTTGTCGAGCAGGCTGGTGCCGCGTTCCTCGCCGGCCGCCGCCGCCGGGCGTACCGGATGCGGATTGACGAAGGTGCCAAGCCCGCGGTGGCGGCGCACCAGTCCCTCCTGCACCAGGCGGTCGAACACGCGCCGCATGGTCACGCGCGAGGCGTGGAACTGCTTGGCCAGGTCGATCTCGCCCGGCAAGGGGCCCTGGCCGAAGCGGCCTTCCACGATCTGCTGGCGCAATACGACGTAAATCTGGTGATACAGGGGAACGACGGCTTCACTCATGGTTTCCCTTGCGGAGAGATGACAAGTCTGTAATGCCTCTAATGTACTTTAAATCAGACATAGAGCCTAGCATGGATAGCCGCAGTGGCGCTTGCGGAACAACGTCGCCGGCGCAGTGTTGCGGCGATGCATCCCGTCTCCGCCAAGGCCCCTTGGCTGATTGCGCCAGTGCGGGTGAAGTCGGTTCGGCGCCGCTGCATGCGTTGCAGGGCGGACCAGGCCGGCGCGGCGGACCGGGCTTGTGCCGGGCGGCGAGAACATGACATCGGGGCGGCGCTGCTGCAATGTGGGATGCCTGACACGGGCGGCGGTGACGGCACCCTCGGTGTCGTGTTTCAGTCCCGATACGTACGGTCGCGCCTCGGGCAAATCCTGACTGCCTGCATAAGGCACTGAAAAATAAGGCGTTTTCCTACCACTCCGGACCCCCTCCAGGCGGGCTGGGAGTGGCCGTGTCACAGCGATGTGACATGTCGGCTGCCGTGCACAGCAGCGAGGGCGATGGCGATCGCGCAAAGCAGCGGAAAGTTCCCGCCAGGGTGCCGGGCAGGCCTTGTAATACAAGGAGTTGGCGCCTCAGGTGGCGCAGCTGGCACCGATTATGCGCAGGGGGAGTCTGGTTTGGCAGGGTGCCGGACCTAACCTCCAGCCGTCGTTCGGCACGAGCGCCGGCCGGAGGCTGAGCCGCTGTACATCTTCCTGGGAGCTTCGTATGAATAAGACCTTACTGGCATCGGCGATTGCGCTGGCATTTGGCGCTGGCCAAGCCTTGGCGAACCCGACCAACAACGCCGACGATAGCGGGACCACTAATACCCAAAACGCGACCGCGACTTCCACGCAGAGCGGCAGTGGCGCCGCAGCCAACGAAAACTCGACTGCTGTGCAGGCCAATGACAGCAGCACCACCACGAAAACCAGTACCCGGACCTCAACCCGGACCAGCACAAATACCAACTCCAAGAACCGCACAGATCAGGATATGCGCGGTTATGGCAATGCGGCCGCAGCCAATGGCAGCACGGCTACCGCCAACTTCTCCAACGCGTTCAACACCAGCAAGGCGCTGGCGATCAGCAAGCTGGAGGGCTATGTATCCGGTAACACCATCGCAGCGATGGGCAACCGTGCCGGCAACTGGGGTGACGCCAATGGCGGCCTCGGTGGCAAGGGCGGCAGGGGCATTGGCGGCGTAGGCAACGGCGGCAACGGCGGCAACGGCGGCAACGGCGGCAACGGCGGTAGCGGCGGCAGCGCCACCAACGGCAGCGCCACCAACGGCGCAGCCACCAACTATGGCGCACGCGCGGGTAGCGGCGGCGACGGCGGCAAGGCGGTTGGCTGGGCTGGCGATGGCGGAAACGCCAAGTCGTATGGCGGCGACGCGCTCAGCGCGGCGGCCACCCGGGGCGGCAGCGGCGGCGACGCTATTGGCGCGGGCGGACGCGCACTGAGCGCTTCACTTGGCGCCGGCGGTCGCGGCGGCAGCGCACTCGGTGCCAGCCTTGGCCTGGGCGGCGCTGCGGGCTCGGCAGGTGGGTCCAGCGGCAACGGTGGCGCGGGTAACGACACGGTCGGCGCGGGCGGCGCAGCCGGTGCGGCGACTGCCGCCGGTTCTGCTGGCGCGGGCACGGGGACTGGCGGTGCGGGCGGCGCCGGAACGTCGTCGGCTAGCGCAACCGGCGGTGCCGGCTCCGGTACCGGCGGCGCGGGTGGCGCAGGCGGCACAGGGACCTCGACGGCCGCGGGTGGCGCATCCACCAGCACGGGCGGCGCTGGCGGCACGCAAGCGAGCGTTGGCGGTGCGGGCGGCGCAGGTGGTGCGGCCACGAACGGCAGCGCTTCGAGCTCGGCGACCAACGGTAGCGCCACGGCTGGCAATGGTGCGACGGGTGCTGTCGGTGCAACCGGTGGCGCTGGCGGCGTTGGCAACGGCGGCACCGGCAACGGTGCAGTCGGCGGCGCTGGCGGCGCAGGCGGAACTGTCGCGGTTTCTGCCGGCTCGTTCAGCCTGTCCAACGTGATGACCAGCGTCGGCCAGACCGCCGCGGGCATCATGGTCGCCAACCAGAATCTTGGTGCAGCTTCGCTGGTTCAACAGAGCGTCAACGTCCAGGCCAACCTGAGCGTCGGCCGCTAAGACGTGAGCCGGGCCGGCCGGCCAGCCATATCCAGCCTCTGGCGGATGGGCGGGCCGGTCGGTGCCGGTGCAAGTCTTCAAGCCGACGGGGGGCATCCCGGCGAGCGATTCGCGCTGGGATGCCTGCCTGGCACAACCTGTAAGTTCCGCTGCGGCTGGCTGGATGGGGCTGGGCGCGGCGGGCATGGAGGAGACGCATCATGCAACCGATCCACACTGCTGTCACGGCGCTGACGGCAGCATTTCTGGCCTGGCCGTTCATGCAGGCTCAGGCAGGACCGCTGGCGGGCGATGCCGCCGTGCCAGCGCCTGTCGCTGCGGTGGCCCCAGCGGCGAGCAATCCTTTTGGCACGGCCGCGGTAGCTGTCGCGAGCGACAAGCTTGATGACGTGCGCGGTGGTGCGGAAGTGGTTGTCAACGACATGCGGCTGCATGGCACGGTGGCGGACAACGCCGCGGTCCATACGCTGTCCGGCACCAACATGATCACGGAGGGCGCCTTCGCGAATGCTGCGGGCATCCCGACGGCCATCCAGAACTCGGGCAACAACGTGTTGATCCAGAACGCCACCATAGTCAACGTCCAGTTCAAGTGATGAAGATGCTTCAAAGACTGCTGCGGGCGCTGCCCTTTGTCCTGGCCCTGGGTGGTACCCCGCCGGCACTGGCTGACCGGATCAGCATCTACGGGCCTGTCGGCGAGTACTACAGCGTGCCGGTGACCAGCCTGCGCGAAGCACGCTTCAAGACAACGATCCGTCAGCAATACGATTTCAGCTGCGGCTCGGCCGCGGTGGCAACCCTGCTGACCTACCAGTACGGCCAACCGGTCAGCGAGGAACTGGTCTTTGCCAACATGTTCGTCAATGGCGACCAGGCCAAGATCCGGCAGGAGGGATTCTCCCTGCTGGATATGAAGCGCTATCTGGCGTCGCAGGGGTTCCTGGCCGACGGGTATGAACTGCCCCTGTCGAAGCTCGAGGAAACAAAGATACCCGCGATCGTGCTGATCGCCGAGAACGGCTACCACCATTTCGTGGTGGTGAAAGGGGTCCGCGGCGATCGCGTGCTGATCGGCGATCCGGCGCGCGGCACGCGCTCCATCTCGCGCGAACACTTCGAGAGCATCTGGGAAAGCCAGTTGCTGTTCGTGATCCATAACCGGACCGAGCAGGCCCGGTTCAACCTGGCGGCCGACTGGCGCGTAGCGCCATCGGGCCCTTACTGGATGGGAGTCAACCGGGACAGCCTGTTCTTCACCGTCATGCCAAAGCATGGCGCCAGCGATTTCTGAGGAACACATCATGTTCGAGACATCCGCCCCGAATACCACCGCTTGCCGCAGCAGGGGAGCCGGTACGGCGACTGCAGCGGTCCTGTTCGGCGCCGGCATGGCATGTGCCACCGCCGCGCAGGCGAGCGAGCAGCCGCTGCCGGACGCCCTTGACGCGGCCGCGGTTCCTGCACAGACTGTATTGGACACGCAAGAGAACAAGCAAGACCAAACACTGGCTGCCGCTACCCAGGGCAGCATGGCCGGCTGGAAACCGGTCTCGGAAGACAAGCTGGATGAAATGCGCGGCGGCTTCGACGCCGGCGGACTGCAGGTTTCGTTCGGAATCGAACGCGCGGTGTACGTCAATGGCGCCCTGGTGGTGGCCACCAGCATTAACATACCGGACATTGCGCGCATCACCAGCGACCAGGCCGCGAAGCTGGCTTCTGCGCTTGCGCCGGCCATTGTGAGCAATACGTATGCTGACGTGAACAGCGCGATGGCGGGCAACCCGGCCACGGCGGGCGTTCAGCTAGGCAGCAATGGCAGCAGCAGCGCAGGTGCCGCGGGAACGGCCACGGCGGTGGCATCGAACGGAGCATCGGCAAGCAGCGCCGGTGCGGCCGGCCTGCCGTCAACCGCGGTGACAACGCCAACCGGCCAGGTCGTTACCAACGGGCTGCTGGCGGTAATCCAGAACGGCGCGGGCAATTCCGCGGCGGTGGCCAATGGGACGTCGCCGATGACCGTAATCCAGAACACCTTGAACAATCAGAGTATCCGGAGCCTGATGACAATCGACACGAGTGTGAATACGCTCCAGGCATTCCGGTCACAGGTCGCCAACGCAACGCTGAACAACGTGCTGCTGCGAGCCGCCAGCATGAGGTAGGAGTAGCCGTAACCGTAGCTTTGATGCGCAGGAGGTAGCGCGCGCCTGCAAGGTCCAGTCTGCCGTCCCGGGGGAGGAAGACGTCATGAAGAAGCGGTCGATGCAGGGCATCCGCAGCGCGGGGTGCTCGACGTTGCTGTTGCTTGGAGGCCTGGCGCACGCCCAGACCACACTCGACGCGGGGCCACCCGCCGCCGGGCTGGAGTCCTTGCAGAACCAGCTGGCCGAGCAGGCCAGCCAGCTCGACGCCATGAAGCGCGCGCTCGCTGAGCAGGAAGCGTTGATCCGTGAGCTGCGCAGCGTGATCGGGCCGGAGGTGCTGTCCCGCAAGCGCGGCGGCGCCGGGCCCGGCGTCACGCCGATGGATAACGCCACCAACGCCGCGGCCGCCGCGGCCGGCGCCAGCGCAACGCAGGGCGTGCCCAACGCGGTCACGTCGCCGCAGGCGACCCAGGGTGACCAGCCGCCGCAGATGGTGGTGCAGCCGGGGCAGCCGCAGCAGGGCGAGTCGACGTACCAGCAGGTGGTCGCGGACGAGCCCGTGGGCAAGCCGCCCGAGCGCGATACGCGCCCGCCCGAAATCGCGCCGATCACGGAACAGCCGGGCGTGCTGACGGCGCAGGGCAAGCTCGTGATCGAGCCCGGCTTCCAGTACGGCTATTCGTCGAACAACCGCGTGGCGCTGGTCGGCTATTCGATCATCCCGGCCCTCCTCATCGGCCTGATCGATGTGCGTGAGGTCAAGACCTCGACTTACATCCCATCGGTTGCGTTCCGCTACGGCATCACCAAGCGGCTGGAGATCGAAGCCAAGGTACCCTATGTGCATAGCTCCGGTTCCACCGTCAGCCGCGAAGTGTTCACCGGTACCGCAGTCGACCGCGTGTTCAATGCCAGCGGCAGCGGCATTGGCGATGTCGAGGCGACGGTGCGCTACCAGCTCAACTATGGCAGCGAGAAGCTCCCCTACTTCATCGGCTGGCTGCGCTACAAGTCGAATACCGGCAAGGACCCGTTTGAAGTCGTCACCGACTGCGTGACGCGCTGCGTGGGCAATGCCACCGGCACCGGGTTGCCGCTGGGGCTGCCAACCGGCACCGGCTTCCAGGCGATCCAGCCCGGCGTCACCTGGCTGCTGCCGACCGATCCGGCCGTGTTCTTCGGCACCTTCAGCTATCTGCACAACTTCGCGCGCGACAACGTGAGCCGCACCGTGCTGAACGGCGAGAAGGAACCGCTGGGCAAGATCGCGCCGGGGGACATCTTCGAGTTCAGTTTCGGCATGGGCCTGGCGCTGAACGAGCGCGCCTCGTTCAGTATTGGCTATGACCAGAGCATCATCTGGCCCACCAAGCAGAACGGCCAGACCGTGCCGGGTTCGGTGCGCGTGACGCAGGGCACCCTGCTGGTGGGCTACTCGTACCGCTTCAGCAACCGCTACACTCTGAACCTTTCAGTGGGTGCGGGGCTGACGCGCGACACCCCCGACCTGCAGGTAAATGTGCGCCTGCCGATCACTTTCTGACGCGCTTCTCTGCGCATTTCCGCGCGACGTGACGCGTGCCCCGCATATGCGGGGCACGCGTGCGCATCACATCCGCGGCCAGGGTGCGCAGGTACGGAAACGCGCCTTGCGCTGGCCCCTTGAACGGCGTACAAAGAAATAACCCCGCGCCGCCAGCGGTACTTTCTCACCAGGTTCAAACTCACCGGTGGTGCGGCCTGAAAAAGGAGAGAGACATGCGCAAACGCATCTTCTGGTTGTTGCCCGACCTGGCGAGTGCCCGTCGCACCATGGACGACCTGCTACTTGCCCGCCTCGAGAACAGCCACATCCACTTCGTGGCGCGCGACGGCTCCGACATGACGGGCCTGCATGAAGCCAACCTGTTCCAGACCTCCGACATCGTGCATGCCGCCGAGATGGGCCTGATGGTGGGCGGCGGCGTGGGCGTCGTGGCCGGCGTGGTGGTGGCGATGTTCCCGATTGTCAGCGACACCCCGCAGTGGGGCCTCGTCGGCGTGCTGGCGGTGCTGGGCGCGGTATTTGGCGCATGGGCCTCGAGCATGATTGGCAGCTCGGCACCCAACAGCCGGCTGCGTGCATTCGAGAAGGACATCGAGGCCGGCAAGATCCTGCTGATGGTCGACGTTCCGCGCAGCCGTGTCGAGGAAATCGAAACCCTGCTCGCGAACGCGCATCCGGAAGCCAGCTTTGCGGGGTTGGACCCGGCTGTACCGGCTTTCCCCTGAGCCATCGGCTTATCGCCGCTGGTTGTTGTTCAGCGCTGTCGCATCTCTTTCCGCGCGCCCTTGTGGCGCGCCCTGACGCGCATCCTTTCGCGCGCCCCGGCTCACACCGGAACTGCCTGCGCGGTTCCGGTGTGATGCTGCTGCAACACTCCGATCTTTCCCGGTTTGCCCCCATGAGACGCATGCGGTAACTTGCGTGACGGCACACGGCCGTGCATGCCGTGCCGCAATAAAACGATGAAGTCAGCCGGACAGGCGCAGGGGGTCGAGACAATGAAAGCGAAATGGATCGCGTGCGGCATGCTGGCCGCCACGCTGGGATGGGCCGCGCAGACGGCCCTGGCGGAAACGGGCGTGACCCGCAATACCATCCGCATCGGCCAGTCGGCCGGCATCACCGGTCCGGTGGCCGGTTCGGTCAAGGAGCAGATCGCCGGCGCGCAGGTGTACCTGCGCACCATCAACGCCAGCGGCGGCGTGGCCGGGCGGCGCATCGAGCTGGTGACCCACGATGACGGCTTCGATGCCAAGCGCACGCCCGACAATGTGCGCAAGCTGATCGACGAGGACAAGGTGTTCGCGCTCTTCATGGTGCGCGGCACGCCGCAGAACGAAAGCATCCTGCCCATCATCGCCGCGCAGAAGGTGCCGCTGGTGGCGCCGCTGACCGGCGCCATCACGCTGCACCGGCCGGTGAACCGCTACGTGTTCAACGTGCGCGCCAAGTACCAGGACGAGGTGGCGCGTGCGATCAACCACCTGGCCACATCGGGCATGAGCCGCATCGGCATCTTCTACGCCAACGACGGCTTTGGCCGGGACGTGCTGGAAGGCTACAGTGCCGCGCTGCAGGCGCGCGGCGTGCAGCCGGCGGCGACGGCAAGCTTTGCCCGGCCCATGGGCGATATCACCCAGAGCGTGGCCGCCATGAACAAGGCCAACCCGCAGGCGGTATTGGTGATCGGCTCGGGCTCGGAGGCGGCGCGCATCATCCGCGAGCTGCGCCGCGCCGGCAGCGAGGCACAGTTCGTCACGCTGTCCAACAACGCGGCCGATTCCTTTATCCGTGAACTGGGCGCCGATGCGCGCGGGCTGATCATCACGCAGGTGGTGCCGGGCACCAACTCCAGCCAGATGACGCTGGCCAGCGAATACCGCAGCCTGGCCAAGCAGCAGGGCGTGGAGCCGTCGAACGCCGGCATGGAGGGTTTCATGTCGGCCAAGGTGCTGGTCGAAGGGCTGCGCCGCGCCGGCCCCGACCTGACGCGCGAGCGCCTGGTCACGGCGCTGGAAGGCATGCGCGACTACGACCTTGGCGGCATCCTGATCAGCTACAGCGCCGAGCGCCATACCGGCTCGTCGTTCGTGGAAATGTCGATCGTCTCGTCCACCGGCAAGCTGATCCGCTGAATCCCGCAGGCAGGGGGCTGCGGTATAGTCCCCCGCATGGCTACTCCTACCCCCTCCCCCGATTCCCGTACCCCGTTCTCGCTGCACGGCCGCGTGGCGCTGGTGACCGGCGGCGCGCAGGGCCTGGGCCTGGCGATTGCCGCCGGGCTGGCCGATGCCGGTGCCCATGTGCTGGTGGTGGCGCGCAATGCGCAGCGCGTGCAAGCGGCCGTCGCGGCGCTGGCCGCGCGCGGCGGCAGCGCCGAGGCGCTGGTGCTCGATATCACCGATGAAGCCGCCGTGGCGGCCGCGTTCGACCGCATCGACGCCGCCCATGGCCGGCTCGACATCCTCGTCAACAACGCCGGCGCGCGCAACCGCAGCACCATGGCACAGCTCGATGCCGGCGACCTGCGCGCCATGCTCGAGACTAACCTGGTGGCGCCCTACACGCTGTGCCGGCTCGCCGCGCAGCGCATGCGCCGCGGCGACTACGGGCGCATCGTCAATGTGAGCTCGATCGCGGGCCAGGTCGCGCGCGCCGGCGACGTGCTCTACCCTGCCACCAAGGGCGCCCTGGACGCGCTCACGCGCGCCATGGCGGCCGACCTGGGGCGGCACGGCGTCACCGTCAACGCGATCGCCCCGGGCTACTTCGCCACCGAGCCCAACCAGGCCATGGTCGAGGACGAGGGCGTGGCCGAGTGGCTGCGCCAGCGCACCTCGCTGGGCCGCTGGGGCCAGCCAGAGGAAGTGGCGGGGGCGGTGGTATTCCTGGCGTCGCCGGCCGCATCCTATGTCACCGGGCAGGTGCTGGCCGTCGACGGCGGCTATCTCGGGCACTTCTGAGGGCGCCGCCGGCAGCAAAGCGTACCCAATTCTGCGTGCCGCTTTTGCCGGGTTTTCAGCGCCGCGCGGGCGGCTTGCCGCCGCGGTAGAACGCCTGCAGGCAGTCGATCATCGCGGCTGCCGCGGCCGAGTCGCCGCGGTCCTTGAGCCGCACCAGGCAAATATCGCGCACCAGCGACGGCAGCTGCAGCGGCCGGATCGCCAGCCCCTCGCGCCGGAACTGAAACAGCGCCAGTGACGGCACGGCGCTCACGCCCAGCCCCGCCTGCACCAGCGCCGCCACCGTCGCCAGGTGCTCCACCTCCATCACGCTGGTCAGGCGCAACGGATGCAGCGCGGCGTCCAAGTGCTGGCGCACGCTGGTCGTGCGCGACAGCTGGATAAACGGCAGGCCCGCCAGCATCTCCGGCGTGATGCGGCGCTTGCGTGCCAGTGGGTGGTCCGCCGGGCACACCAGGTGGAAGGTGTCGCGCACCAGTGGCTCCACGCGCAGGTCGTCGTCCTGGGCCGGCGCCGGGGCCAGCGCAAAGTCGGCGCGGCCCTGGCGGACCAGTTCGATGCAGCCGTCGGCGAGCTGGTCGAACAGTTCCAGCGCGATGCCCGGATACAGCGCGCGGAACTGCGCCAGCAGCGGCGGCAAGTCGCCGGCGGCCAGCGATGGCAGCGCCGCGATCGACACGCGCCCCTTGCGCCGCTCGGCGTGCGCGCGCAGGTCCTCGAACGCGGTTTCGAAATCGGCCAGCAGCCGGCGCGCGGTCTGCTCGAAGCGCACGCCGTCGCTGCTCAGCTCCACGTGCCGCGTGGTGCGTTCGAACAGCCGGCTGCCGGCCTGTTCCTCCAGCGTCTGCACCAGCGCGCTGAAGGCCGACTGCGACAGGTGGCAGGCACGCGCCGCGCGCGTGAAATTGCGGTAGGTGGCCAGCGCCACGAAGGCGCGCAGGTGCTTGACCGAGAGGTTCATGGGGCCCTGGCGGATTTATCCAGCAAGTCGATAGATTAATCCAAATAATCCGTTTTTTGGCTGGACGTCCCCGCTCTAGAATGGGATCGAGTCCACCAACAACCTGCCCCCACCATGACTGCTCCCTTGCTGATCGGCTCCGGCGCCGGCTTCTCCGGCGACCGCACCGATGCCGCGCTGCCGGTGGTGCGCACGCTGATTGCCTGCGGCCAGCCGGCCGCGCTGATCTTCGAGACCCTGGCCGAACGCACGCTGGCGCTGGCGCAGCTGGCGCGGCGCAACGATCCCGCGCAGGGCTACGAGCCGCTGCTCGATGCGCTGCTGGTGCCGGTGCTGGGCCTGTGCCTGCAACACCGCATTCCCATCGTCGGCAATTTCGGAGCCGCCAACCCGCGCGCTGCGGCGCGGCGCGTGCTGCAGCTGGCGCAGGAACTGGGCCTGCCCGCGCCGCGCGTTGCAGTCGTTGAGGGCGATGACCTGTCCGACGATGCGGGGCGCGCGCGCTTGCACGGCATTCTTGGCGATGCCTTTGAGGCCGATCGCTTCGTCTGCGCCAATGCCTATATCGGCGCGCAAGGCATCGCCGAGGCGATCGCTGCCGATGCCCAGGTGGTGGTGTGCGGGCGGGTGGCCGATCCGGCGCTGGCCGTGGGGCCGGCGATGGCGCACTTCGGCTGGTCATGGGATGACTGGGACCGCCTGGCCGCCGCCACCATGGCCGGCCACCTGCTGGAATGCGGGGCGCAGGTCACCGGCGGCTACTTTGCCGATCCCGGCATGAAGGACGTACCCGATGTGCATGCACTGGGCTTCCCGATCGCGCAGCTCGATGCCGACGGCGGCATCGAGATCTTCAAGGCCGCCAATACCGGCGGCTGCGTGGACCTGCGCACGGTCAAGGAGCAGCTGCTGTATGAGGTCCACGACCCGGCCGCCTACCTGACGCCGGACGTGGTGGCCGACATAGGCGCCGTCACCGTGGCGCAGCTGGGTCCGGACCGGGTGGCGGTGCGCAATGTGCGCGGCCATCCCCGTCCGGCGCAGCTCAAGGCCAATGTGTTCAGCCACGGCGGCTGGCTGGCCGAGGGCGAGATCTCGTACGCCGGCCCCAATGCCGCCGCCCGCGCGCGGCTGGCCGCCGACATCCTGTGCCGGCGCATGCAGCTGCTGGGCCATGACGCGCCCATCCGCTTCGACCTGATCGGCGTGCTCAGCGTGCTGGCCGACGATGGCGGCGCGATGTTCGCCCAGCGCCAGCCGCATGAGCAAGCGGCGCAGGACGTGCGCCTGCGCGCTGCGCTGGCGCACGACGACCTGGCGGTGGCGCAGGCCCTGCAGCGCGAGGTCAATGCGCTCTATACCTGCGGCCCGGCCGGCGGCGGCGGCGTGCGCACCGCGCAGCGCGCGCGCCTGAATGCCGTGTCGTGCCTGGTGCCGCGCGAGGCCGTGACGGCCACGCATAGTTTCATCGCCTGAGGAGGTCCGACCATGACTGACACTGCTGCGCTCTACCAGTTCGCCCACGGCCGCACCGGCGACAAGGGCAACCGTTCCAACATCAGCGTGATCGCCTACGACGCGCGCAACTACGACCACCTGGTCACGCACGTGACCGAAGACGCCGTGCGCGCGCTGTTCCGCGAGCGCCGGCCCACGTCCGTCACGCGCTACCTGGTGCCATCGCTGCAGGCGATGAACTTCGTCCTCGACGGCGTGCTCGATGGCGGCGTCAACGACGCGCTCAACCTCGACACGCACGGCAAGGCACTGTCGTTCCGACTGCTGCAGCTTGAGATCCCTGTGCCGCCGCGGCTCGCGTCCGGCGCCGCGGATAGCCACTGATCCATCGCTTCACACCGACAACAAGTTCTACAGGAGACCACGATGTACCCATTTCTCAAGCCACTGGCCGTTGCCGCGCTGGCGCTGATCCTGCCCGCGGGGCTGGCCTGGGCCGAGTTCCCGGACAAGCCGATCCGCTTCGTGGTGCCGTTCGCGGCCGGCAGCGCCACCGACCAGCTGGCGCGCGCCATCGGCCAGGCCATCACCGTGGACAGCAAGACCACCGTGGTGGTCGACAACAAGCCGGGCGCCAACGGCTTCATCGCCGCATCGGACGTGGCCAAGGCCGCGCCGGACGGCTACACCGTGCTGATCAGCACCAACACCACGCATGCGGCCAACGAGCACCTGTTCAAGAAGCTGCCCTACGACCCGGTCAAGGACTACGCGCCGATCACCACGCTGGGCCGCGGCGGCCAGATCATGGTGGTCAACCCGCAGGTGCCGGCCAAGACCGTGGGCGAGTTCATCGCGCTGGCAAAACAGCAGCCGGGCAAGCTCAGCTTCGGCAGCGGCAGCTCGTCGTCGCGCATTGCCGGCGAGCTGTTCCAGCAGATGGCGCATGTGGAGTTGCTGCACGTGCCGTACAAGAGCAACCCGCTGGCCATCACCGACCTGCTCGGCAACCAGATCCAGATGATGATCACCGACACGGCCACCGGCCTGCCGCAGGTCAAGAGCGGCAAGCTGCGCGCGCTGGGGGTGTCGGGCAAGACGCGCTCGCCGCTGGCGCCGGACGTGCCGACCATCGACGAAGCCGGCGTCAAGGGCTATGAGATGAGCTACTGGTTCGCGGCCTATGCGCCCGCCGGCACGCCGCAGCCGGTGGTGGCGAAGCTCAATGCGATGATGGTCAAGGCCGCGCGCGGCGATACCGCGGCCGGTTTCTACAAGTCGACCGGCACGGAGGTGTTCACCAGCACGCCCGCGGAGCTGGCGAAGTTCCAGTTGCAGGAGTCCGGCAAGTGGGGGCGCATCATCAAGGCGGCGAATATCCAGCCAGAGTGAACGCAGGGCAGCGCAAGCTCCCATGCATGGAAAACGGGGCCAAACGGCCCCGTTTTTTACGCAGAAGTAGGTACGCTTTGGTGCTTGCGGCCTTGATGGACAAGGGCCGGCTAAGATATGCCTGGCAGCGCGGCCTTGCCGCTCCGGCCTACTCCTCGACAACACCAACCAGAACAGGAACAGGATATGAAGCAGCAGTCCGTGGTGTGCCATGCAACCTTACGTCCGGGCCGTCGCCCGGTGCTGCGCCAGGCCGTATTGCGTGCCGCCATCGCCGTCACCATCGGGGCCGCCGTGCTTCCCGCCATTGCCACTGCGCAGACCACCA
The DNA here is from genome assembly GCF_000219215.1 of Cupriavidus necator N-1. Lineage (NCBI taxonomy): Bacteria > Pseudomonadati > Pseudomonadota > Betaproteobacteria > Burkholderiales > Burkholderiaceae > Cupriavidus > Cupriavidus necator. The sequence continues at coordinate 68,607 of NC_015723.1, forward strand.
CGCCGCCGGCCCAGCAGAAGACCCAGGTGCCGGGCTACTACCGCATGATGGTCGGCCAGCTCGAGGTCACGGCGCTCTATGACGGCTACATCGACCTGGACCCGAAGATCCTCAAGTACACCAGCGCGCGCGAGGTGCAGAGCCTGCTGGCGCGGATGTTCGTCGAATCGACGCCGGGCATGCAGACCGCGGTCAACGCCTACCTGATCCATACCGGCAGCCACCTGGTGCTGGTCGATACGGGCGCGGCAGCCTGCTTCGGGCCCACCCTCGGGCGCATCGGCGAAAACCTGCGCGCGGCGGGCTACGCGCCGGAACAGATCGACACCGTGCTGCTGACCCACCTGCACGGCGACCACGCCTGCGGCCTGGCCACGGACGGCAAGGCGGCGTTCCCGAACGCAACCGTCTATGTCGACAAGGCCGATGCCGACTACTGGCTCAGCGAAGCCAATGCCGCCGCCGCGCCGAAGGAGGCGCAGGGCCTGTTCGCCATGGCGCGCGCCGCGGTCGCGCCGTACCAGGCGGCGCAGCGCTTCCGCCCCTTCAGCGGCGGCGCCGGTGTCGAGCCCGTTCCCGGTGTGCGCGCGGTGCCGGCCAATGGCCATACTCCGGGCCACAGTGGCTACCTGTTCACCTCGGGCAAGGACAGCCTGCTGCTGTGGGGCGACATCGTGCACAGCCATGCGGTGCAGTTCCGCCGCCCGCAGGTGGCGATCGAGTTTGACGTGGACAGCCACCAGGCCGTGATCACGCGCCAGCGCATCCTGGCCGATGCCGCCAAGGGCCGGCTGTGGGTGGGGGGCGCGCATATGCCCTTCCCGGGCCTTGGCCATGTGCGCCGCGATGTGGCCGGATATGCGTGGGTGCCGGCGGAATTCGGGCCGATCCGCAACGACCGCTAGCCGACCACGCCGGGCCGTCGCTTTTTCGCCTAGAGTCATCCCAGCGGCCCGTATGACGTACGGGACGGATGGTCGTGTCCACTGCGGAGGATTTGCGATGAACGCCAGGGCATCCCGCTTCGATCCTGCCCGCCGCCGCTGGCTTGGCGCCGGCGCCGCGGCCCTGGTGCTGGCCGCGCCCCTGCCACGCGCCGCGTGCGCCCAGCCTGGCCCGGCGGCCGGCCGCGAGGCTGCCGCGCAGCGCATCGGCGTGATCGGCTCGGGCCGCATCGGCGGCACCGTGGGCGGGCTGTGGGTCAAGGCCGGACACCCGGTCCTGTTCTCGTCGCGGCACCCGGAGGCACTCAAGCCGCTGGTCGAAGAATTGGGTACGCTGGCGCGCGCCGGCACCGTGGCCGAAGCCATTGCGTTCTCTAACGTGCTGTTCCTGGCCACGCCCTACGGCGCGCTGCCGCAGCTCAGCCGCGACCATGCCGAGGCCTGGCGGGGCAAGATCGTGCTTGATGCCACCAACGCCTACGAGCACCGCGACGGCCCGATCACCGAGGAGGCCAGGCGTGACGGCATCGGCATCACCACCGCGCGCTACCTGCGCGGCGCGCGCGTGGTGCGGGCCTTCAACTTCATGGGGGCGGCGCAGTTTGCCAGCGAGCATCACCGGGCGGGCGGCCTGGTGGCGGTGCCCATCGCCGGCGACGACAAGGCCGCGCTCGACGTGGCCGCGCAACTGGTGCGCGATGCGGGATTTGAACCGGTGGTGGTGGGGCCGCTGGCCAGCGCGGATCGCTTCGCACCGGGCGGGCCGCTGTTCCGGCAGGTGGGTACGGCCGAGGAGTTCCGGCGCAAGATGGGCGCACGCTGACGCTGCGCCCGGGGGTGCTGGCGGATCAGGGCCGGCGCCGCTCCATTGCCACCATCGACGGCGTGAAGCCGAGCTGGCCGAAGAATGCGGCTTCGGAGGAACGCGCCGCGCGCAGCATCCAGGTGATGTCGGGGTCGTTGCCCACGATGTGCCGCACCAGGGCGCGGCCGATGCCGCGCCGGCGGTGGCTGGGCGCGACGGCAACCATCGACAGGAAGCCGTCGCAGACGTCGTCGCACAGCGCGCGGGCAAAACCGACGATCTCGCCGTGCTCCACCGCCACGACCACGCGTTGGGAGTTGGCCACCAGCCGTGCGAATTTCTCCGGGCCGCCCACCCGGTGGGCCCAGCCGTTGGCGATCAGTAGTTGTCTGGCTGCCTCGATGTCGTCGGGCAACAGGTTACGGATTTCCATCGGCGGCTCTCCCAGTAAAGCGTGTACGGCCCCTCGCCGCCCCTTGCCACGAGGGGCGCCGCGAGTCGAGAACAGCACGGGAACCCGTGCCGCGCAATTGGCGGAGTGTAGCGAGCGGGCGCGGGCGCGTCAATTTGGCTTCCGGCGGGGTCGGGTGCTGCTCACGCCAGCGCGCCGGCGCGGTATCATGGCCTCCATGAACGCCCCCGTCTTTTCCTCCGCACATCCGGCCGACCAGCTTGCCGAGTTCACCGACGCGGATGCGGCGATCGCGCGCATCCGCGACATCTACGAAGCTTCGGTGGGCGCCGTGCGCGCGCGCTTCGACGCCTTCGCCAGCGGCAAGCCGCTGCCCTCGGCCGCGCATGCGTGCTATCCGTACCTGGGCATCTCGGTCAACATCGAGACCATGGTCACCGACAGTCGGCCGTCATGGGGCACCGTGGCCTACCCGGGGGTGTATGGCACCACCGTGACCCGCCCCGACCTGCTGGCGGACTACTACCGCGACCAGATCGAGCGGCTGATGCGCTATCACCGCGTGCCGGTGGTGGTAGGGCTGAGCCGGCGCCCGATCCCGCTGCCGTTCGTGATCGAGGCTTCGACCACCGACATCAGCTACACCCAGGCGCGCGAGCTGGAGGCATCGTTCGTGCTGCCCGAGCTGAGCCGCATCGACGACGGCATCGCCAACGGCACCTATGAGCCGATCCCGGGCGAGGCCTGGCCGCTGTCGCTGTTCCCGGCCGAGCGCGTGGACCTGGCCCTGCAGCGGCTGTACCACTACACCGGCACGGCACCGCAGCATTTCCAGCGCTTCGTGCTGTTCACCAACTACCAGCGCTATGTCGACGAGTTTGTCGAGCTGGGCCGGGGCCTGATGGCCAGCAGCGACGGCGGCGGCTACACCCGCTTTGTCGAGCCCGGCGACGTGATGCAGGAACTGGGCGGCGCGGAACCCGACGACGCCTCACGCCCGCGCGCGCTGCCGCAGATGCCGGCCTATCACCTGGTGCGCGAAGACAAGCTGGGGGTGACGCTGGTCAATATCGGCGTGGGCCCGTCCAACGCCAAGACCATGACCGACCACCTAGCCGTGCTGCGCCCGCATTGCTGGCTGATGGTGGGCCACTGCGGCGGCCTGCGCCGCTCGCAGCAGCTGGGCGACTACGTGCTGGCGCACGCCTATGTGCGCGACGACCACGTGCTCGACCATGACCTGCCGCCGTGGGTGCCGGTGCCGCCGATCGCCGAGATCCAGGTGGCCCTGCAGGAGGCCGTGGCGCGCGTGACCGGGCTGTCCGGCAACGAGATGAAGACCCGCATGCGTACCGGCACGGTGGTCTCGACCGATGACCGCAACTGGGAACTGAAGTCCAAGTCGCTGTATGCGCGCTTCAACCAGTCGCGCGCGATTGCCATCGATATGGAAAGCGCGGCGGTGGCTGCCAACGGCTTCCGGCTGCGCGTGCCCTATGGCACGTTGCTATGCGTGTCGGACAAGCCGCTGCATGGCGAGCTCAAGCTGCGCGGCATGGCTAACGCCTTCTATCGCCAGCGCGTCAGCCAGCATATGACCATCGGGCTGGAGGCGATCCGCATCCTGCGTGAGAACGGGGTGGAGCAGCTGCATTCGCGCAAGCTGCGCAGCTTTGATGAGCCGGCGTTCCGGTAGGTCCGCATCCTCGCTCATCCGGAAAAGCAAAAGGCCGGCGCCTGATTGGCGCCGGCCTTTTGCATGGCACTGCAGGATCAGAAGCGATACCCCACACCCATGCTGAACAGCCACGGATCCAGGTTCACCTTGGACACCTTGACATCGCCGGCCTTCACATCGCTCGACAGCCAGATCTTCTTGATGTCGGCGTTCAGGAACCAGTTCTTGGTCAGCTTGTAGTCCATGCCGATCTGCAGCGCGGGACCGACGCTCCAGCTATCGAGCTGCAGCGCGTTGTTGGCAATGTTCTCGCCCCAGATGCGGGTGAAGTTCAGGCCCGCGCCGATATACGGGCGGAAGGTGCCGTTGGGAATGAAGTGGTACTGCACCAGCAGCGTCGGCGGCAGATGCTTGAAGGTGCCGACCTTGTTGCCGTCCAGGTAGACGTTCTGCTTCTGCGGCACGGTCAGCACCAGTTCGGCGGCGATGTTCGGCGTGAAGAAGTAGGTGACGTCGAACTCGGGAATCCACTTGTTGTTGACCGTAATGCGGTCCGACGGGCCGACGCCGCCGACGGGGTCGGAGCTCTTGGCCATGTCGAGATAGGTGCCGCGCAGGCGCACCATCCAGTTGCCCTGGGCATCGTCCGCGGCGGCGGCAGGGGTGGCAAAGGCGCCCAGCATGGCGCAGGCGGCGATGGCGGAACAGGTGACCCGGGTGCGAAGAGAGATTGTTTTCATGAGGTTCTGCTTGGTCTGGTATCAAATCCGGATCCAGTTTGGCCGAGCAGGCCGGGCTGGGCTTTGACCCAAAACAAGTAGCGGGGAACGGGGCTGGCTGGGTCGCGCAGGCGCTACAGCGAGGAAGGCGCCACGGTGCCCAGTTGCGCCGACGCTTCTAAACACATGCGGAATTATTCGTGGCGCGGTGCGATGCTGCCCCTTACGCTGTGCGAAAGATCCGAGCACGCCAGCAGCGTGTGCGGATCGGCACCGAGCATGTCGTGGGCGTCCGCAAGGGCGTCTTTCCGGGTGTGCCCCGTGGGGGCGGGGCACACCGGTTTTCTTGCGGCGGCTTGCGGTGTCAGGCCTCGGCGGCCTCTGCTGACTGCGAGGCTTGCGCCACGCCAAAGCCGGCCTGCAGGTGCCGGTTCACGCCCGAGATCACCGCGCGCAGCGAGGCCGTGACCAGATTGGCGTCGATGCCGGCGCCGAACCCTGTCGGCGAATCGCCCACGCGCACTTCCACATAGCAGGCCGCGCGCGCATCGGCGCCGGCGGTCATTGCATGCTCGTGGTAGTCCATCACGCGTACCGGCAAGTCCAGCGCATTGACGAAGGCATCGATGGGCCCGTTGCCGGTGCCGCGCACGCTGCGCTGCTTGCCGTCGCGCACCATCTGCACTTCGATCTCCGTGGCGCCGCCGCTGTCAGACACCAGCTGGTGCGATACATAGCGCAGCGGTGTCTGCTGCGCGAGGTACTCGCGTTGGAACAAACCATAAAGATCATCGGCACTTGCCTCAAGCCCGGTGTCGTCGGTCATGGCCTGCACTGCGCGGCTGAATTCGATCTGCAGGCGGCGCGGCATGTAGATGCCATGCACCTGCTCCAGCAGGTAGGCCATGCCGCCCTTGCCGGACTGGCTGTTGACGCGGATCACTGCGTCATAGCTGCGGCCGAGATCGGCCGGGTCGATCGGCAGGTAGGGCACTTCCCAGATGCTGTCCGGCTGCTGCTGCGCAAAGCCCTTGCGGATCGCATCCTGGTGCGAGCCCGAGAACGCGGTGAACACCAGGTCGCCCACATACGGGTGGCGCGGATGCACCGGCAGCTGGTTGCAGTGCTCCACGCACTGGCGCACCGCGTCGATATCGGAGAAGTCCAGTCCGGGCGCCACGCCCTGCGTATAGAGGTTGAGCGCCAGCGTCACCAGGTCGACATTGCCGGTGCGCTCGCCGTTGCCGAACAGGCAGCCTTCGACGCGGTCCGCGCCTGCCATCAGCGCCAGTTCCGCGGCGGCCACCGCGGTGCCACGGTCGTTGTGCGGGTGCACTGACAGCGCGATGTGTTCGCGCCGTGCCAGGCGGCGGTGCATCCATTCGATCTGGTCGGCGAACACGTTGGGCGTGCTGCATTCGACTGTGGTCGGCAGGTTCAGGATCATCGGCCGGCCCGGGCCGGCCTGCCAGGCGGCAGAGACGGCGTCGCTGACTTCCAGCGAGAAGTCGAGCTCGGCCAGGCTGAAAGTCTCGGGTGAATACTCATAGGTCCATGCCGTCCCGGGCATGGCATCGGTCAGCGCCTTGATCAGGCGCGTGCCCGAGACCGCGACTTCCTTGATCTCTTCACGCGAGGCATTGAAGACAATGCGCCGCCAGGCCGGTGCGATCGGGTTGTACAGGTGCACCGTGGCCCGCGCTGCGCCGCGCACGGACTGGACGGTGCGGCGGATCAGGTCTTCGCGCGATTGCGTCAGCACCACGATGTTGACGTCGTCGGGGATGCGCTGCTCTTCGATCAGCATGCGCACGAAGTCGAAATCGGTCTGCGAGGCGGCGGGGAATGCGACTTCGATTTCCTTCAGGCCGATCTTCACCAGTTGCTCGAAGAAGCGCAGCTTGCGCGCCGGGTTCATCGGCTCGATCAGGGCCTGGTTGCCGTCGCGCAGGTCGGTGCTCATCCAGCGCGGTGCGCGCGTGATGGTGCGGCCGGGCCAAGTGCGGTCAGGGATGTCGACGGTAGCGGCGGGCTGGTACTTGGTGGCGGGATTGCTGAGCATACGGGGTCTCCTTCCTCGCTAAGGGAAGCAAAAAAAAGAAAAACGGGAAAAGGGTGGCGAAAGGCTGCCGAACTGCCACGGGGCACTAGGCCCGGCAACCGATCGATAGGCTTAGCAGTGGCGAGGAAGCGCGCAGGGCGCGGCCCGATGCCTGGGCAGCCAACACGCGAGCGCGGGCAGCGATGCGGGACGCATCGGCAGCCTGGCTGAGTGTGCTGGTGTAACGGTTCATCGTGCCTGGAGGAGGAGGGCGGGGAGCCGCTCGTGGTTGGTGCGCATCCGGCAGGCGCCGGATGGCCTGCAAAGGTTAGTCGACAAGGCTGGCCCCGGTCAAGCGTGGGAGCGCGCCGGGTGCGGGCGTGGCCCGATCGGGGGACTGCCATGCGCGGGTTGCGCCAAACGGCTGGGTCCGGCTTGCGGGCGAAACCCTGCCGGTCTTATTTGCCTCGCCCGAATGGCGGTGCCGCTGCGCTGAAAGGATGAACCACGCGCATGCTCTGTGCGCCGCACCTCAGTCCTCTGGCCGGTATTGCGCTGGCACCTTTGTGCCTAGGCTGGTAGCGCGGGAAAAAACACACGACTGGGGGGAACATCATGAGACTGAGAACGTGGGCATCCTGGCTGGCAGGCGCTGCCATGACCTTGCTGCTGGCAGCGTGCGGCGGTGGCGGCGGCGGTTCGGGCACGCCCACCACGCCAAACGCAGGCGGCACCACGCCGCTGACCTATACGGTGAAGATGAGCGTGACCTCCGGCGAGGTCGGCGTCGGCCGCACGATCACCATCAGCGCGCTGGCGGTGGACAGCAACGGCATCGACGTGTCCGGCAACACCACCTTCAACTGGACCAGTACCGACAGCGGCATTGCCACCGTGGAGCCGAGTGCCACCACGCCGGGCAGCGCCGTGGTCAAGGGCATTGCAACCGGGACGACCACCGTCCAGGTGGTGGCGAGCGTCAAGGGCGCCGACAACACCACGGTGCAGCTGCCCGCGCAATCCGCCACCATCACCGTGGTGCCGGCCTCGGCGCTGAGCTACAGCCTGTCGATCCCGAACAGCAGCCTGTCGATGAGCGACGGGCAGACGCTGCCGGTCAGGGTATCGCTGGTCGACAGCAATGGCGCCGATGTGTCCGCCAGCGTCAACAGCTGGGCATGGTCCAGCAGCGGCACCGCGGTCCAGGTCACGGCCAGCCAGAACAGCGCCACGCTGAAGGCGAGCAACAGCTCACCCACCGCCGTGGCCACGGCCAGTGTCTCGGTGTCGGTGACCGCGCCGGACGGGCATGCCATTGCCGGGGTGATCGCGGTGACGGTGCAGAAGAACGGCGCTGCCGCCTATCGCGTGGTGACGACCAAGGGCGGCCGCGAGGTGAATGCGCTGCAGGTCTTCAGCAACCGTCCGGAAACCTTCACCTCGCGTGTGCTGCGCCACGATGGCCAGGACGTGACCGCGGACTTCGACGGCGCCTGGACCTACAATGCGACCTCGGCCACGCTGTCCGCATCGGAAGCGGCGGGTACGCATGACGCCACGGTGAGCACCAGCCTGGCCAGCGACAAGGGCCCGGTCCAGAGCAGCCTGACGGTGACCGCAGTCAGCACCAGGCTGGGCGAGCGCCGCAGCGCCACGCTGACGGTGACCGAGAACCCGGTCTGGGCGCTGGTTGGCGACAACCAGGATCCAATGACGCTGCTGCTGATGCCGCCGACGACGGTCGAGGTGACCGCACGCATGAAGCACCTGGGTGATGACGCGCAGTACACCGCGTGCAACAACTGGGCTTGGGACAAGACCGGTCCGGTGACACTGAGCCCAAGCATGGTCATGCTGCCGAACCAGGTGCGCGCCGCCGGCACCGCGGCTGGCGACTTCACCATTACCGCGACCTGCACTGCGGCCGCCGACAATACGCCGCTGAAGCTGGTCTTCTACGGTACGGTCAAGTAAGCAGCAGGTTCCCGCGCCTGACGAAACGCCCTCCATCCGGAGGGCGTTTCGTTTTGGGGCACACCAGCGGCCGTCGGGAGGGAAGCCGTCAAAGCGTACCCGTTTCTGCGTGACTGGCGCCGAGCGTTCCAGGCGCTGCCGGGGCCTGCCGACAAAGGCGTCCGGACAAGGCTGGGCCTGCCTTTGCGGGACGTGCCCGAGATGCGTGCCAGGCCAGCCAGTGCGCAAAGCGTACCCGTTTCTGCGTGCCCACGGCGCAAGCCTTTCCAGGCGGGTTCTCTCTCCGCCAGGCCGTCAACAGGCGAGCGCAAACCGCTGCTTCCGCGCCGGGCGGAAGCAGCGGGCGTACCCGTTTCTGCGTGGATATGTAGAGGGGGAAAGCGCGCCGCTCAGCGCTTGCGCACGAAGCGAACCACCTGTTCGGCAGTCTGGCCCTGCGCGCCGGAGGTGGTGTTGGCGGTGTTGGATCCGCAGGTATTGCAGCCGCCGTCGTCGCAGCCGCTGGCACAGCCCGCGGCGGCCTGCGGGGCCAGCCAGCGCGCCAGCCGGGCGCGCCAGCCGGCGGCGGCGCTGCCGCCCAGGCGCGCGGCGAGTGCCGCCTTGACGCGCTCGCGCGTGCGCGGCGCGTAGCGCGCGATCACCTGCACCGCGCACGCCAGCACGATCAGCGGGACCAGCAGCGTTTCGATGGCGTGGTAGAGGGACATGGCGGCGTGGTGCCTCAGCTGAACATCAGCGCGACGCGGTAGGTCACGAAGGCCGCCAGGTAAGCCAGCCCGGTCAGGTAGGCCGCCGACAGCGCCATTACCTTCCACGAGTCGGTCTCGCGCCGGATCACTGCCAGCGTGGAGATGCACTGCGGTGCGAACACGTACCAGGCCAGCAGCGACAGCGCGGTGGCCAGCGACCATTGCGCGGAGATCATCGGCGCCAGCTGCGTGGCCACGGCCTCTTCGCTGCCCGACAGCGCATAGACGGTTGCCAGCGCGCCCACGGCCACCTCGCGCGCGGCCAGGCCCGGCACGAGCGCGATGCAGATCTGCCAGTTGAAGCCCACCGGTGCGAACACCTTCTGCAGCGCATGGCCGATCATGCCGGCAAAGCTGTAGTCGATGGCCGGCGCGGTCGCGCCCACGGGCGCGGACGGGAAGGTCGACAGGAACCACAGCAGCACCGTCAGCGCCAGGATCACCTTGCCCACCCGCGACAGGAAGATGCGGGCACGCTCCCACAGGCCGATGGCCACGTCGCGCGGATTGGGGATGCGGTACGACGGCAGCTCCATCAGCAGCGGATGGTCGGTGCGGTCGCGGCGGAAGAACTTGAGCGCGTAGGCCACCACCAGCGCGCTGACGATGCCCGCCACGTACAGCGCGAACAGCACCAGCCCCTGCAGGTTGAACAGGCCCATCACGGTGCGTTCGGGGATGAAGGCGCCGATCAGCAGCGCATACACCGGCAGCCGTGCCGAGCAGGTCATCAGCGGCGCCACCAGGATGGTGGTGAGCCGGTCGCGCGGATCCTGGATGGTGCGGGTGGCCATGATGCCGGGGATGGCGCAGGCAAAGCTGGACAGCAGCGGGATGAACGAGCGCCCCGACAGCCCCGCGCCCATCATCAGGCGGTCCAGCAGGAAGGCCGCGCGCGGCAGGTAGCCGGATTCCTCCAGCGTCAGGATGAACAGAAACAGGATCAGGATCTGCGGCAGGAACACCACTACGCTGCCCAGGCCAGCGATCAGGCCGTCGACCAGCAGGCTCTTGAGCATGCCGTCGGGCAGGTGGGCACCCAGCATCTCGCCGGCCCAGTGCACGCCGCCCTCGATGCCGTCCATCAATGGCTGGGCCCAGGAGAACACGGCCTGGAACATCAGGAACAGCAGCACCGCCAGCAGCAGCAGGCCGATCACCGGATGCAGCACGATGCGGTCGAGGCGGTCATCCAGCGCGGCGGTGCGCGCCGGCATGCTCACCGCGGCCGCCAGCAGGCGGTTGACCTCGGCATGCACGTCAATGTCGTTGGCGGGTTCCGGCGTGGCCGGCGGGGCCGGCGGCAGGGTGTCGTCGAGCAGGCTGACCAGCGCCGCGGCACCGTCGTGCTTCACCGCCACGGTGCTGACCACCGGTACGCCGAGCGCGGCCGATAGCTTGTCGCGGTCGATCCGGATGCCGCGCCGCGCGGCGGCGTCGCTCATATTGAGCACCACCACCATGGGCAGGCCCAGGCGGCGCAGTTCCAGCACGAAGCGCAGGTGCAGGCGCAGGTTGGTCGCATCGACCACCGACACCAGCAGGTCCGGGCGCTGCTCGCCGGCGCGCATGCCCAGGCAGACATCGCGCGTGATGGCTTCATCGAGGCTGGCCGCGTGCAGGCTGTAGGCGCCCGGCAGATCCAGGATGCGCACCTGGCGCCCCGCCGGCGACACGAAGTAGCCTTCCTTGCGCTCGACGGTCACGCCCGCATAGTTGGCCACCTTCTGGCGGCTGCCGGTCAGGCGGTTGAACAGTGCGGTCTTGCCGCAATTGGGATTGCCGACCAGCGCAATGCGCAGGGCAGAAGTGGAAGGAGCTGCAGACATAATCCGGGGGAAGGCTCAGGCAGTCCGTTTTGCGGACGGTTTGGCGGTCTGGTCGCCGCCCTGCGTGGCGGGGGCGATGCTGGTGACCGAGGCGCTGGCGACCTCTACGCCGATGCGCGACGCTTCCGAGCGGCGCAGCGCAAAGCGGGTGAAGCCTACCTGCGCCACCAGCGGGTCCATGCCGAAGGGGCCGTAGGCGATGATCTGCACGGCTTCACCGGGGACGAAGCCCAGTTCGCGCAGGCGGCGCGCGACCGGGTCTCCCGGGGTGGCGTCGTCCACCGATTGCACAACGGCGGGCGTGCGCCGTGGAAGTTCAGACAACCGCATCATGCTTCCAGTCCGTGGCGCGGTCTGCCGCCAAGCGGCCAGCGCGACCACGCCGGGGTATGTAAATGAAAATCGTTTTCATTGTATCGCAAATTAGGCATGACGTTGCCCCCTCAAAGGGCGGGGCACGCCGGCCTGCTGCCGCGTCATTGCGCCGCAGGAGGCAAATGATAACCGCTCGGGATGGGGGTGACGGGGGGTGCGCGGGCGGGTAATGCTGCCCAGGTAACGTTTCTTTCGCCTACCGTCATCCCCGCGCGAGCGGGGCCGCGGGCGGCCCGGCTGAAGTGTAGAACGCCGCGCATGAATTCAACCCGATGCAGCGCAGTTCGGCTTTGCGAAGCCGAATGCAACCAGCTTCATGCAGCGCCGATCAATTACTACATTTGCGTTATTGGATGCCGTAAGCGGGCAGGGTTAAGCTCCAAGCACGCTGAACACCCCGTTCCACGCGTACTTCACAAGCCATCGGTCTATCGGCCGGTGGCTTTTTCTTTGTGGCTGCCCTGCGCGGCGGCTGTCATCTCCCGCACCATGCCGACAAAGTGATCGCGCGCCGGATGGTCCGGCGCCGTCTTCCACGCGCAGTAGACCTCCGAGCGCACCGCCGCGTCTGCCAGCGGCCGGAACGCGGCTCCGGCCATGCCGGAGCGCGCCAGCGCCGCGGGCACCACCGCCACGCCCATCCCCTGCGACACCAGCGACACCACCGACAGCCAGTGCCGGACTTCATGCCGGATCTGCGGATAGAAGCCCTGCGCCGCGCACATGTCGAAGATGCGGCTGTAGTAGTCCGGCGAGGCCTTGCGCGAGAACAGCACGAACGGCTCGCCGCGCAATGCCGCCAGCGGCAACTCCGGGAGCGCGGCCAGCGCATGGTCGGCCGGCAGGCAGCAGACAAAGGGTTCGCTGTGCACCAGCGTCGCCTGCAGCGTGTCCGGCACGCGGCCGGTGTGGATAAAGGCGGCGTCGAGCTCGTCGTGCAGCAGCGCGTCGATCTGCTCCTGTGAGTTGAGCTCGGTCAGCGCCACCTGAATGCCGGGATAGGCCGCCTGGAACCCGCGCAGCGTCTGCGGCAGCCCGCGATACAGCATCGAGCCGACAAAGCCCACCCGCAGCCGCCCGACTGCGCCCGCTTCGATCTCGCGTGCCAGCACCCGCGCCGCCTCGGCCTGCGCCAGCAGCGCCATGGCCGATTCGCGGAAGGCCCGCCCGGCCGCGGTCAGCCGCACCCCGCGGCTGTCGCGGTCGAACAGCCGGGCCCCGACCGAGGCCTCCAGCTGCTGGATATTGAGCGACAGCGGCGGCTGGGAAATGGCAAGCCGGCGCGCGGCCCGGCCGAAGTGCAGTTCCTCGGCCAGCACGAGGAAGTAACGCAGGTGGCGGAATTCCATGGCGATACAGAAATTATATGGATCAAGCCAATTTTAGAATTAGACGCGAATCTTTGGGGTTCCAATAATGGAGGCCAAAGGGGCCGCAAGCCGGCACCAGCCAATTCCAGGAGACCAGCCATGCCGTCCAGCGCCGTGCGCGACACCACACTTCAAGCCCACTCCACCGCACCGGCCGCTGCCCACCCGGTACCCGACCGCCAGGGCGGCAGCCTGTTTGCCGCCGACCCGGACCTGCGCGCGCTGCTGCCGCTCTACCTGCCGCCGGACCTGTTCAACCACCTGCTGCCGCACCTGGAGCGCATGGGTGCGCTGGCCGGCGGCGTGCTCGACGAACTGGCCGGCGTGGCCGACCGCCATCCCCCCGAACTCACCTACCGCACCCGCGCGGGCGTCGATGCGCAGCGCATCGACAAGCATCCGGCCTATGTGGAGATGGAGCGCGTGGCCTTTGCCGAATTCGGCCTCGCGGCGGCGTCGCACCGCGGCGGCGTGCTGGGCTGGGACAAGCCCATGCCGCCAGCAGCTAAGTACGCACTCACATATCTGTTTGTGCAAGCTGAGTTCGGCCTGTGCTGCCCGCTGTCGATGACCGATTCGCTGACGCGCACGCTGCGCAAGTTCGGCGACCCGGCGCTGGTCGAGCGCTTCCTGCCCAACCTGACCACCCAGGTCTTTGACGATCTCTACCAGGGCGCGATGTTCATGACCGAGCAGGGTGCCGGCTCCGACGTCGCCGCCACCGCCACCCGCGCGGTGCGCGACGCTTCGGCCGAGGGCGGCTGGCGCCTGCAGGGCGACAAGTGGTTCTGCTCCAACCCCGATGCCACGCTGGCGATGGTGCTGGCCCGCGTGGAGGATGAGGCCGGCAACGCCGTGCCGGGCCACAAGGGCGTGTCGCTGTTCCTGCTGCCGCGCAAGCTGGCCGATGGCAGCGACAACCACTACCGCATCATCCGCCTGAAGGACAAGCTGGGCACGCGCTCGATGGCCAGCGGCGAGATCCGGCTGGAAGGCGCGCATGCCTGGCTGGTCGGCGAACCCGGCCGCGGCTTCGTGCAGATGGCTGACATGATCAATAACTCGCGCCTGTCCAACGGCGTGCGCGCCGCCGGCCTGATGCGCCGCGCGCTGACCGAGGGCCTGTTCATCGCGCGCGAGCGCCAGGCCTTCGGCAAGCGCCTGCAGGACATGCCGCTGATGCGCCGCCAGCTGCTCAAGCTGACCCTGCCCACCGAGCAGGCGCGCACCATGGTGTTCCAGACCGCCGAAGCACTGCGCCGCGCCGATGCCGGCGAGGCCGACGCCTACCCGCTGATGCGCATCCTGACGCCGCTGATCAAGTTCCGCGCCTGCCGCGACGCGCGCAAGGTCACCGGCGACGCCATGGAGATCCGCGGCGGCTGCGGCTATATCGAGGAATGGAGCGATCCGCGCCTGGTGCGCGATGCCCATCTCGGCTCGATCTGGGAAGGCACCAGCAATATCGTCGCGCTTGACGTGCTGCGCGCGGTCCGCCGTGAAGGCGCGCTGCCGGTGCTGCAGGCACACCTGGCCGGCCTGCTGGCCGATACGCCGATGCATGCGGCGGCGCGTGCCGTGTTCGAAGGCGCCATCGCCGCAGCGGCGAAGCTGGCCGCGCAAGCCGCTGAGGCCGGCGCCGACGGCGAACTGCTGGCGCGCCAGGCGGCTTCGGCGCTGTACCACGTCACCAGCGCGGTGGCGATGGCCTGGGAGGCCGGGCTATCGGCTCGGTGCGCCGCATGCGGCTGGCGCAGCTGGTGCTGCGCCATCGCGTGCTGCCGCAGGATCCGCTTGCAGCGCAGGCCGAGCCCGAGTGGCTGGCCGAGACCGTCGCGCCGGCTGACGGCACCGTGCATGCCGCTGGCGCGGTCGACCAGGTCAACGTGTTCTAACCGGATCCACGTCCGGCAACCATCCTCCGCAACACCATCCCGCCACCAGCGGGAGACGTCCTATACCCAGGAGACAACGCCATGAAACTCTGGCACCGCGTAGCGGCCATCGCCGCCTGCTCGCTCTGTATCGCCCCCGCCTTCGCGCAGAAGGACTTTCCGTCCAAGCCGATCATGATGGTCGTCACCTACCCGCCGGGCGGCCCTACCGATGCCATGGCGCGCACGCTTGCCGCCGCGCTCAAGACCAGCCTGGGCCAGCCGGTGGTGGTGGAGAACCGCGCCGGCGCCGGCGGCAATATCGGCGCCGAGGTGGTGGCGCGCGCCGAGCCCGACGGCTACACGCTGATGTTCGGCACCTCCGCGCCGCTGGCGATCAATGTGAGCCTGTACCGCAAGATCAACTACGACCCGGTCAAGAGCTTCGCGCCGGTGATCCAGATCGGCCAGCTGCCCAATGTGCTGGTGGTCAACCCGTCCGTGCCGGCGAAGAACGTCACGGAGCTGATCGCCTATGGCAAGGCGCACCCGGGCAAGCTGACCTATGCCTCGTCCGGCAACGGCGCGTCGTCGCACTTGGCCGGGGTGCTGTTCAACAACGTCACCGGCACCGACTTCCAGCACATCCCGTACAAGGGCACCGGCCCCGCACTGAACGACCTGCTGGGCGGGCAGGTCAGCATGACCTTCACCGACGTGCTCACCGCGATGCCCTTCATCAAGAGCGGCAAGGTGCGCGCGCTGGGCGTCACCACCAAGGCGCGCTCGCAGGCGCTGCCGGATGTGCCGACCGTGGCCGAGCAGGGCGTGCCAGGCTTCGATGTATCGGTGTTCTTCGGCGTGGTCGCACCCGCCGGCACGCCGCCCGAAGTGATCGGCAAGCTCAACCGTGCCTTTGCCGATGCGCTCAAGCAGCCCGAGGTGCGCAAGACCCTGCAGGCGCAGGGCCTGGAGTTCGCGCCGTCGACCACGCCCGAGCAGCTTGGCGGCTTCGTCAAGGCCGAGGTCGGCAAGTGGCGCGCCGTGGTGCAGAAGTCCGGCGCCCAGCTTGACTGAACCGCACAGGAAAACCAGCCATGACCCAAACCAGCCCCGGCGCGCTCGCCGGCATCCGCGTGGTCGACCTGTCGCGCATCCTGGGCGGCCCATACTGCGGCCAGATCCTGGGCGACCACGGCGCCGACGTGCTCAAGATCGAACCGCCGCAAGGCGACGACACCCGCACCTGGGGGCCGCCGTTCAAGGACGGCGTGGCGTCTTACTACTTCGGCCTGAACCGCAACAAGCGCGTGATGCGGCTGGACCTGACCGCCGACGCGGATCGTGAGGTCCTGCTTGTGCTGCTGGCCGAGGCTGACGTGCTGGTCGAGAACTTCAAGACCGGCACCATGGAGAAGTGGGGGCTGGGCTACGACACGTTGTCCGCGCGCTTCCCTCGGCTGGTCCATTGCCGCGTATCCGGCTTCGGCGCCGATGGCCCGCTGGGCGGCCTGCCCGGCTACGACGCCGCCATCCAGGCCATGTCCGGCATCATGAGCATCAACGGCGAGGCCGATGGCGATCCGCTGCGCGTGGGTTTGCCGGTGGTGGACATGGTGACCGGCCTGAACGCCGTGATCGGCGTGCTGCTGGCACTGCAGGAGCGCGCGCGCAGCGGGCGCGGCCAGTTCGTCGAGGCCGCGCTCTATGACTCCGGCCTGTCGCTGCTGCATCCGCATGCGGCCAACTGGTTCATGAGCGGCAAGACGCCGCAGCGCACCGGCAATGCGCATCCCAACATCTACCCGTACGACACGGTGGCGACCGCCACGGACCCGATCTTCCTGGCGGTGGGCAACGACCGGCAGTTCCGCATCCTGTGCGAGCACCTGCGGCTGCCTGCGCTGGCCGATGACGAGCGCTATGGCACGGCGGGCGCGCGCTCGGTGAACCGCGTGGCGCTGAAGGCGGAGCTGGAAGCCAGGCTGCGCGAGTTCGATGGCAAGGTGCTGGCCGACGAACTGGTGGCAGCAGGCGTGCCCTGCGCGCCGGTGCTGTCCGTGGCCGATGCCTTGCAGCATCCGCATACGCAGCACCGCGAGATGGTGGTGGAGATGGAAGGTGGCTACCAGGGGCTGGGTGCGCCGGTCAAGCTGAGCCGGACGCCGGCGACATACAGGTATGCGCCGCTCACCGAAGGGGACGAGTTCCTGGATTAGACGCGACGTTGCCGCGCGGCAAACGAGAAAGGCGGCCATATGGCCGCCTTTCTTCATGGATTTCGGCTAGCCCATCACCCCGGAATCATCCCCGGCAACAGGTAAGCCTGCACCACCGTCATGATGCCGATGATCACGGCAAACAGCAGGCTGTGCCTGACCGTGAAGCGGAACAGCTCCGACTCCTTGCCCACCAGCCCGGTCGCCGCGCAGGCCACGGCGATCGATTGCGGCGAGATCATCTTGGCCGTGACGCCGCCGGTGGTGTTGGCGGCGACCAGCAGCGTGTCCGACACGCCGATCTGATGCGCCGTGGTGTTCTGCAGCGCGCAGAACAGCGCGTTGGACGAAGTGTCAGAACCAGTCAGGAACACCCCCAGCCAGCCCAGGAACGGCGAGAAGAACGGGAACGCCGCGCCGGTGCCGGCCAGCAGCAGCGCCAGTGTCGACGACATGCCGGAGTAGTTGGCGACAAAGGCGAACGCCAGCACCAGGCCGATTGACAGCACCGGGCGCGCCAGTTCCACCAGGGTCTCGGCAAAGGTAGCCAGCAGCATGCGCGGCTTCATGCGCAGCAGCACCGCCGAGATCAGCGCGGTCAGCAGGATGGCGGTGCCGACGGCGGAGAGCAGGTCGAGCTTCAGCACCGCGTCATAGGCCTTGGGCGTGGCCACGATCGGCGCGGCCTTGATTACCATCTGGTCCAGCCCCGGGATCTTGAACTTCAGCACCGTGCCCGCCAGCGCGCCGTTGGCTGCGAACAGCGCCTTGAACGGCTGCAGGCTCCACACGGTGACGATGGCGGTCAGGATGCCGAACGGCGCCCACGCGCGCAGCGTCTGCGCCAGGGTGTAGGGCGACGCCTTGCGCCCGGACATCGCGCCGCCGAAGCCGCCGCCGAAGCCGGCCAGCGCGACGGTGCCGCCGCTGACATTGCCACCGGCGCGCTGCGACGCGCCGCGCGGCTGCCATACCTTCAGGAACGCGGCCAGCGACACCAGGCTGACCAGCGCCGAAGTGATGTCCGGCAGTTCGGGCCCGATATGGTTGGACGTGAAGTACTGCGTCACGGCAAAGCAGCCGCCGCACACCAGCGCCGCCGGCCACGTTTCGCGCACGCCTTTGGCGCCGTCCATCATGAACACCAGCCAGAACGGCACCAGCAGCGACAACAGCGGCAGCTGGCGGCCGGCCATCGCGCCGATATGGAAGGGATCGATGCCCGTCACCTGCCCGGCCACGATGATGGGGATCCCCATCGCGCCAAACGCCACCGGCGCGGTATTGGCGATCAGGCACAGGCCCGCCGCATACAGCGGGTTGAAGCCCAGGCCCACCAGCAGCGCCGCGGTGATCGCCACCGGCGCGCCGAAGCCCGCGGCGCCTTCCAGGAAGGCGCCGAAGGCAAAGCCGATCAGCAGCATCTGCAGGCGCTGGTCGTCGGTGATCGACAGCACCGAGGCGCGGATCACGTCGAACTGGCCGGTCTTGACCACGATCTTGTAGAGGAACACCGCGGTCACGATGATCCATGCAATCGGCCACAGCCCATAGGCAAAGCCGAAGCCGGCCGAGGCCAGCGCCTGCTGCGCGGGCATGCCGTAGGCGAAGATCGCCACGGCCAGCGCCAATAGCAGCGTCACGGCCGCGGCGACATGGCCCTTCATGCGCCAGACGGCCAGCGCAATGAAGAAGAACAGGATGGGAATGGCTGCCGCCAGCGACGACAGCCACAGGCTGCCCAGCGGCGTATAGAGTTGGGTCCAGGGTTGCACGGTTAGTCTCCTGCTTTGGTGGTGTTTCGGGAAATCTTTGTTTTGTTTGCAAGCACTGCGTGAAGGCCTACTCCGGCTGTCCCTTCTCCTTCAGCAAATCCGCCAGGCTCTTCGCCGCCGGCTTCAGCGGCGTGCGGTGCTGCGTCCAGCCCATCTGCTTCGACGGCGTCAGCGCGCGCAGCCGCGTGGCGGCCCAGCGGAACAGCCGGTACGTCGCCGGGTGCGAATACGCGCCGCTCCAGAAGCGCCACACCAGGTGCTCGCCGCGGCTGTACTTCGCGCCCTGGCCGCGCAGCGGGTTGGCGACCTGCTCTTCCGGATCGCGGTTCGCCTCGGTGCGCAGGCGCACCAGCAGTTGCGGGATCGGGATGCGTACCGGGCATACCTCGCCGCAGGCGCCGCACAGGCTCGACGCGGTGGCCAGGTCGGCGGTGGCGTCCAGCCCCAGCAGGTGTGGCGAGATGATCTTGCCGATGGGGCCGGGATAGGTCGTGCCGTAGGCGTGGCCGCCGATGCGCGTGTAGACCGGGCAGTGGTTCATGCACGCGCCGCAGCGGATGCATTGCAGCGTGGCGCGCAGCTGCGTGTCGGCATAGGCCTGGGTGCGGCCGTTGTCGAGCAGCACCAGGTGGACCTCGCGCGGGCCATCGCGCTCGCCCGCGCGGCGCGGCCCTGAGATCAGGTTGAAGTAGGTGGTGATGGCCTGCCCGGTGGCCGAGCGCGTCAGCAGCGTGGACAGCGGCACGATGTGCTCCAGCCGGGCCACGACCTTCTCCATGCCCATGATGGCGATATGCACGTCGGGCACGGTGGTGGAAAGCCGGCCGTTGCCCTCGTTCTCCACCAGCCACAGCGTGCCGGTGTCGGCGGCGGCGAAGTTCACGCCGGACAGGCCGATATCCGCTTCGACAAAGGCTTGGCGCAGCGCACGGCGGCCGGTCTGGATCAGCGCGTCGACATCCTCGGTATAGGGCGTGTCGGGGATATGCGCCTGGAATAGCTGCGCGATATCGCCCTTGGTCTTGTGGATCGCCGGCATCACGATATGCGAGGGCTTCTCGCCGGCCAGCTGGACGATGTACTCGCCCATGTCCGACTCGATGCAGTCCACGCCGCGCTCGGCCAGGTAATGGTTCAGCTCGATTTCCTCGCTGGCCATCGACTTGCCCTTGATCACGCGCTGCGCCTGCTTCGATGCCGCGATGCGGTGGATGATCGCGTTGGCTTCGTCGGCGTTCTCGGCCCAGTGCACCTGCACGCCGGCGGCGGTGAGCTTTGCCTCCAGCTGCACCAGCAGGTCCGGCAGGTTGGCCAGCGCGTGCTGGCGCACCGCCTCGCCCAGGTCGCGCAGGCGTTCCAGCTCATCCGCGTCGGGGAACTGCGCCAGGCGCTTGCCCTGCAGGAAGTCCATCGCGCCGCGGAAGCTCTGGCGCAGCTTGGGATCGTCCAGCGCCTCGCGGGCGCGTGCCTTGAAGTCCTGCGGCGGAACAAAATTGAGTGTGTGCTGGCTCATTGCCCGGCCTCCGCAGTGTCGGTCTCGATGATGACCCACAGCCGGCGCGGACCATGCGCGCCGTAGGCCAGCGTCTGCTGGATGTCGGAGGTCTTGGACGGGCCGGAGATCAGCACCAGGTTGGTCGGCATGCCGTCGGACCAGCGTTCGGTGCGCGCGGCCATATGCAGGTCGGTGTGCAGCGTCGAGGCGCGCACCAGCGCGACATGCAGCGGCGGCACCAGCGACACCGTGCGTGGCGAGCCCGCATCGGGCGCGACCACCAGCGTGCCGGTGGCGGCAATGCCGGAGCGCGCCACAGTGAAGCCGGCATCGATGGTGTCGAACAGCTCCGCCTTCCAGGCTTCGATCGGGCGGTCGTAGCCGATGGCTTCGATATGGGCCGGCAGGGCGGCCGCCAGCGCGGCACCGGCCTGGCTGGCGGGATCAAGCAGCAGGCGCTTCACGCCGGCATTGGCCAGCTCGGTGGCCAGCAATGCCGGCCAGGCCGCCTCGCTGGCGCACCAGACCTCGGCATGCAGGCCTTGCAGTGCCGCCAGCATCGCGCCGGTCAGTTCGCCAATGGCGGGCGCGCCGTGGCGGCGTGCCTCGAAATGGCCGTCGATGCGGCGGTCGAGTTCCGCGGTGCGTGGGGAAGGTGCAGGCGCGGCAGCGCGCAGCCGGCCGAGCATGCGTTCGCGGGCGCCGGGCGTGCTCATGCGGCACCTCCGGTACGGCGCCACAGGAAGGTGGCCAGGTGCTCCACCTGCAGCGGGGCGTGGTCATGCGCCGCGGTATGGCCGATATTGAGCAGGCAGCCGCAGTCGGCCGAGACCAGCCGGTCGCAGCCGGTGGCGCAGGCCGAGGCCACCTTGTCGCGCACCATGGCGCCGGAGATATCGGGATGCTTGAGCGAGAAGGTGCCGCCAAAGCCGCAGCATTCTGACTCGCGTTCATGCTCCACGCGGGTCACGCCCGGCAGCGTGTCGACCAGGGCCACGCCGTGCTGGCGCGTACCCATTTCTCGACGGGCGCCGCACGAGGTATGCAGCACGATGCGCTCCTGCGGCTGGCCCGCCGGTGCGGCATCGCCAAAATCCAGCTTCAGCACATGGAGCAGGAACTCGCCCAGTTCATAGATGCGTCCGGCCAGTTCCAGTGCCTTGGGGCCGGCCACCGGATCGTCGGCAAAGAGCTGCGGCCAGTGGTGGCGCATCATGCCCGCGCACGAGCCCGACGGCACGATCACCGGCCAGGGCTGGCTGAACAGGTCGAGCTGGGCGCGCGCCACCGCACGGGCCGCGTCGGGGTTGCCGCTGCTGTAGGCGGGCTGGCCGCAGCAACTCTGGCCGCGCGGGAAGTGCACGGTGAGCCCTTCGCGTTCAAGCAGCCGCACGGCGTCGAGGCCGGCCTGCGGCACGAACATGTCGACCAGGCAGGTGGCAAACAGGTAGGCCTGCGCGGGGGCAGGGCCGGTGGGGTACTGACGATCCATCATGTCTCGCTCCGGACGTGCTGGGGTCGCACGTTTCGGCGCATAATTCCCGCTTCTGCGCGGCGGTACAAATTGGTTGGACCAATCTGCCCGGCGACCCGCGCAAGCTCAGGAGCGAGGACATACGGCATGACGGCAGCGGCAGCAAGGCACGGGCGCACCCGCGGACGCGTGGAGTCGGTCATGCGCCGGATCGAGACCGCGCTGCTCGACGGCACCTGGCCGCCCGGCACGCGGCTGCCGGCCGAGCGGGTGCTGGCCGGGCAATACGAGGTGGCGCGCAACACCGTGCGCGAGGCGATCCAGCGCCTGGCCGCGCGCGGCCTGCTGCAGAGCCGGCGCGGTGCCGGGGTCTACGCCACCGACCAGCTGCGCGCCGGCATTGCCTCGCCCTGGGGCCAGCTGGTGGCCGACCACCCCGCGCTGCGCGACGACATCCTGGAGTTCCGCCGCGTGCTGGAGGGCGCGACCGCGTATTTTGCGGCGCTGCGCGCGGATGCCGCTGACGTGAAACGGATCCGCGCCCTGATGGCCGAGCTGGAACGCGCGCGTGCCGCCGACGACAAGCAGGCAGAGGCCGATGCCGATGCGCAGTTGCATGACGCCATCGCCCAGGCCTCGCACAACACCATGTTCCTGCACCTGCATACCAGCGTGATCGGCATGCTGCGCGAGCACATCACCATCAACGGCACCGGCCTGCGCGAACAGGACGACGGCGCCTCAGACCTTCTGTTGCTGCAGCACCGCACGCTGTGCGATGCGATTTGCGCGCGCCGCCCGGAAGAGGCGCGCACCGCCATGCAGACCCATATCGACTTCGTGCGCAGCCGGGTGGAGCAGGACGGCGCCTGAATCAGGTATTGGTCCTACCAACGCTGCGGCATGCCGGCCGCGGCACTCAGATCAGCCCGGCGCCGGCAAGCTCCCGCTTCAGGTAGGCGTAGAAGATCGGTCCGGCGATCACGCCCGGGATGCCGAACAGCGTTTCCATCAGCAGCATCACCGTCAGCAGTTCCCACGCCGCGGCCTGGATGCGCGCACCGATGATGCGTGCGTTCAGGAAGTACTCCAGCTTGTGGATCACCACCAGGAACACCAGCGACGCCACCGCGATCGGCAACGACACCGACAGCGAGGCCACCACGATGGCGGTGTTGGAAATCAGGTTGCCCAGCACCGGCAGCAGCCCGGCCACGAAAGTGATCACCAGCAGCGTCTTGGTCAGCGGCAGGTGCACGCCAAAGAGCGGCAGCACCAGCAGCAGGTAGATCGCCGTCAGCACGGTGTTGATGGTCGAGATCTGGATCTGCGCGAAGATGAACTGCGAGAACGCCTGCTGCAGCGTGCGTGCGCGCGCCACCAGCGCCGCGGCCAGCGGCCGGCGGTTGGGCCGCACCACCGCGCGGTACAGCGCCACCATCGCGCCGATCACCAGCCCGATCAGGATATGCACCAGCGTGCGCAGCACCTCGGCACCCAGCTTCTGCGCCATCGCGGCATGCTCGCGCAGCGTCTCGATCAGCGTGTTGGCCAGCTCGTCCACGCCGTTGGGCAGCGCATCGCTGAGCCACGGCGGCATCTGCCCACGCGAGCGGTCGATGATGTCGGCCACATGGTTGAGCAGCCCGTCCAGGGTATTGCCCTCGCCACTGACAAAGCGCACCAGCAGCCAGCCCGCCAGCGTCAGCGCCAGCAGGATCAGCGCCGACAGGATGGCCACGGCCAGGGCGTCGTGGCGCTGGTTCAGGCGCTTCAGGCGCGGCGCCAGCACGTCCACCAGCGAGTACAGCAGCAGCCCGGACAGCAATGCCGCCACCAGGTTGGCGTGGAGCACGGTCCAGAGCGCCAGGGCGGTCAGCAGGTAAGCGACGGTGCCGACGCTGTACCACGCGGCCGGCAGCAGGCGCGGGGTGGTGGTCGGGTCGGGGTCTTTCATCGGGGTCTCCGGCATGCAATTTGCTCAAATTTATTCTGAATTCTCGCCGATCCAGATGTTGTTCCTGAGTCAGGCCGTGTGCGCTGAGGCGATGTTGGCATCACGGCACACGCAAAGGCTGTCTATATTAGGGGGAATCGTGCCCGGCAAGGCGCCTGGCGCACCGCTGTCATCGTTTTCCCCAGAGCCCAGGAACGGAGCGCATGGCCTACACCCACACCATCGGCACCCACCGCCACGTCTTTGCCGACCTGCGCACGCTGCTGGCCCGGGCCAGCCCTGCGCGCTCCGGCGACGCGCTGGCGGGCGTTGCCGCGGCCAGCGAGCAGGAGCGGATGGCCGCGCGGCTGGCGCTGGCAGAGGTGCCGCTCAAGCAGTTCCTGACCGAGGCGCTGGTGCCGTATGAGGACGACGAGGTCACGCGCCTGATCCTGGACCGGCACGATGGCGCGGCCTTTGCCGCCATCGGCGCCACCACCGTGGGCGACCTGCGCAACTGGCTGCTGCTGCATGAGACCGACAGCGCCACGCTGGCGCGGGTGGCGCCGGGGATCACCCCGGAGATGGCCGCCGCGGTCAGCAAGCTGATGCGCAACCAGGACCTGGTGGCGGTGGCGCGCAAGTGCCAGGTGGTGACGCGATTTCGCAGCACGGTGGGGCTGCCGGGCCGGCTCTCGGTGCGGCTGCAGCCCAACCACCCGACTGACGATCCCAAGGGCATTGCCGCGTCGATCATCGACGGGCTGCTCTATGGCTGCGGCGATGCCACCATCGGCGTCAACCCGGCTTCGGACAACCTGGGCGCCATCGTCTCGCTGCTGCGCATGATCGATGAGCTGCGCAGCCGCTTCGACATCCCCACGCAATCCTGCGTGCTGACCCATGTCACCAACACGCTGCGCGCGATCGGGCAGGGCGCGCCGGTGGACCTGGTGTTCCAGTCGGTGGCCGGCAGCGAGCGCGCCAATGCGGCCTTTGGCATCAGCCTGTCGCTGCTGGCCGAGGCGCACGATGCCGCGCAGGCGCTCGCGCGCGGCACCGTTGGCGACAACCTGATGTACTTTGAGACCGGGCAGGGCAGCGCGCTGTCGGCCAATGCGCACCACGGCGTCGACCAGCAGACCATGGAGGCGCGCGCCTACGCGGTGGCGCGCGCGTTCTCGCCGCTGCTGGTCAATACGGTGGTGGGCTTTATCGGTCCCGAATACCTGTACGATGGCAAGCAGATCATCCGCGCCGGGCTGGAAGACCACTTCTGCGGCAAGTTGATGGGGGTGCCGATGGGCTGCGACGTCTGCTACACCAACCATGCCGAGGCCGACCAGGACGACATGGACACGCTGCTGACGCTGTTCGGCGTGGCCGGCATCAATTTCATCATGGGCGTGCCCGGCGCCGACGACATCATGCTGAACTACCAGAGCACCTCGTTCCACGATGCGCTGTACCTGCGCGAGGTGCTGGGGCTGCGCCCCGCGCCGGAGTTCGAGGCCTGGCTGCAGCGCATGGGCATTGCCGATGCCAGCGGCAGGCTGCTCGAGCCCGCCGCGCGCCAGCCGCTGCTGCAGATGGCCCACAGCCTGTAAGGTGCAGCCGATGACGGCCAGACGCCCGCCTCCCGCCGCTCCTGCCAACGCCGATGCCGACCCGTGGCAACGCCTGCGCCAGTTCACGCGCGCGCGCGTAGCGCTGGGCCGTACCGGCCACAGCCAGACCACCGATGCGGTGCTGGCCTTCGGGCTGGCCCATGCGCAGGCGCGCGATGCGGTGCACCTGCCGCTGGACGTGGGCGCGGTCACCGCGGCGCTGGATGCGGCGGGGGTACAGAACCTCGCCGTGCACAGCGCGGCGCCGGACCGCGCGCACTACCTGCGGCGCCCCGACCTGGGCCGGCGCCTGGACGATGCCAGCCGCGCGCGGCTGGCCGCGGCACGGCCGGGCGACGCGCCCGATGTGGTGTTCGTGGTTGCCGACGGCCTGTCCGCGCTGGCCACGCAGACGCACGCGCTGCCGTTGCTCGATGCCACCCGCGCGCGCTTGCCGCAGACATGGCGCATCGGCCCGGTGGTGGTGGCCGAGCAGTCGCGCGTGGCGCTGGGCGACGAGATCGGCGAGCTGCTTGGCGCGCGCCAGGTGGTGATGCTGATCGGCGAACGGCCCGGCCTGAGCTCGCCCGACAGCCTTGGCATCTACCTGACCCATGCGCCGCGCACGGGCCGCACCGATGCCGAGCGCAACTGCATCTCCAACGTGCGCCCCGAAGGCCTGCCGTATGCGCAGGCCGCCGACCGGCTCGCCTTCCTGCTGCGCGGCGCGGCGGCATTGGGCCGCTCGGGCGTGGACCTGAAGGACGACAGCGTGCCGGCGTTGCCTGAAGGCTGAAGCGTCTGCATCCCCCACCCGCCAGCATGCAAAACGGCCACCACGCGGGTTCGCAACCCGCGTGGTGGCCGTTCAGTGGCCAATAAAAAGCGCCGCTTACATCATGCGGCGCGAAAACTGCCCGTGCCCAGCGTCCGACATCAGCCGCGAGAACTGTTCGCCGCTCATGTGCACCAGTTCCTGGTGGTCGCCGCCTTCGAAATACACGTCGGGCTGCGCCATCAGGCTGTCGTCCACATAGGTCTGCATGCCGTAGGCCATCGCCACCGGCGGGATCGCGCCGAGGTCGCAATCCTTGAAGATCTCGCGGATCTCGTCCTCATGCGCCAGTACCAGGTTGCGCCCGGTCTGTTCGCAGATGGCGGCCATGTGCAGATGGTGGCTTGAAGGAATCACGGCGGCGACATAGCCGCGGTCATCCTCCAGCAACAGCGTCTTGGCCAGCCGGTCCCCGGGAACATGCGCGGCCTCGGCAGTGGCCATGCTGCTGAGGGTGTAGGGGTGGCGGATGATGTCGTACTGGGTGTTCTTGCTGCTCAGGCAGCTTGCAAGCGTGCTAGCCAGGGCCATGGTAGCTCCTCAGGTGCGGATGCGCCGACGGTTATCCTTGTGCTCCTACTATAGTCCGTGGCGCCGCTGCCGAAGGCGACGCGCCCAGGGTCTGTTCCCCCATGGGAACAGACCCTTCTATGAGGGCGAGGATGTCAAGCTCCTCCGGGATTGAATTTCCATAGACATGACTGGCGCGATGCTTTCTCCTTGCAAGCCTCGAATCTTCGTGGGCTGACACGGCGTGAAACCGAGGTCGGGGTTACTTAAGGCCGGGACCCAGCCCCGGTCTACCTTCTATCCGTGCCCGGCGCAAGGCCGGGTCACCACATACCGCATGCGCGAAGCGCTGGAACACCCCTGTTACCTGCGCGCGCCCCATCTAGAAGAACGGCTACCCGCTGGGGGCAGCCCGAGTCTGTTACGGGCGCGCTGACCTGCGATCGTTACCGCTTAGCCTTCCATACTCAGGCGGCATCACGTTGCGACTGGTTTGAAGCTGGCCTGGACTGGAATCTCGCCGTACTCGAGATAGCGCCACAGGCCAATAGCCAATCGCCGTGCCAGTGCCACAATACCGATGCGCCGCATGCGCTTGCCACCTGGCGCAAAGCGCTCATTGAACCATTGGGTGAGCTGACTTGCAGGCTGGTAGCGTAACCAGCTCCACGCCAGTTCAATCATCAGCCAGCGGGCTCGTTTGTTGCCAGCCTTGCTGATGCCTTGCTCGACCTGGCTTTCGCCGCTGCTGTAGGGCGTCGGCGCCAAGCCCAGGGAGCTGGCGACTTCGCGTCGGTTGTGAAAGTTCCGCCAGCCAAACAGTTCCTTGACCAGGATCCAGGCACTGCCGACGCCAATCCCGCGCAGCCGCGCGAGCAGGGCGATCGCCGGCTGCGCGCCGGTCTTTACGGTCGCGTGCTGCTGGGCTTCGATCGTCCTGATCTGCGTAACCGCCAGTGACAGTCGCGCGACACTGCGCTCGATCTCGGCGCGCAGCCCCACAGGCAGTTGCGCGCCATGATCGTTCCACCAGTGCGCCCAGGAACGGCCGCCGACGTGGGCGACCCGCAGGTTGTGCAATACCAGCAGCGAGCGAATTCGGTTGCTGAGGGCGGTGCGTTCCTGCCTGAGTCGCCCCAGTTCCCGGTGCAACCGCCGCTCGTCTTCTTGCTCCGGGGTGGGAACCCGCGCGACGCCCCACACGCGTCGCTCCCCCGCGTGATAACGCAGCAGCATCGAGAGCAGCTTGTCGCCGTCGAGCCGGTCGGTCTTGGCACGTCGTGCACGCCGGTTGACTTCGATACTGGACGAGTCCACCACCAGGTTATCAATGCCTTGTTCGGTCAGCCAGCGGTGCAGCCAGAAGCCATCGCGGCCAGCCTCGTAACAGCTGCGGACCGGCACCTGCGATGTCAGTCCGCAGCGTGCTTTGGCCTTGGCAATCGCTCGCAGGACCGCGTCCTTGTCACCGGCCGCCACCGTATACCGGCTCGGCCCGCGTACGCCGTCGCCAAGCGACAGCTTCCAACTCTTCTCGCCCAGTTCGAAGGCCATATACAGTCGACCAATAACTGCCCTA
This sequence comes from Cupriavidus necator N-1, assembly GCF_000219215.1. Taxonomy (NCBI): domain Bacteria; kingdom Pseudomonadati; phylum Pseudomonadota; class Betaproteobacteria; order Burkholderiales; family Burkholderiaceae; genus Cupriavidus; species Cupriavidus necator. Next base: position 96,807 of record NC_015723.1, read on the forward strand.
TCCTGTCCTTGAAGGGCTGTGTCAGGCGCATTCATTTGCAGGCTCCTTTCGTAAAACGGGTTCGTGAAGCTTCGTTTTACTCCAGGGGGCTTATCTGTCCAGCCCTTCCATAGTATCTAGCGGTGCAGGCGCGGCCACACTGCCTGCAGCTCGGTCTTCAGGAAGTTCAGCAGATAGCGCGTGGCCAGCGTCTGGTAGCGGTTGGGCATGGTCAGCATATAGAGCTTGCTGCCGAACACGCTGATGCGGTAGTCACAGAGCAGCGGCACCAGCGCGCCGCTGTCCAGTTCGGCGCCGATCGCATAGATCGGGAGAATGCCGATCCCCAGGCCTGCCAGCACCGACTCCTTCAGGAAAGCAAAGTTTTCCGAGGTCAGCGTCGGTTCGAGCACCACCTGCTCGCGCGTTTCGTTCGCGTCATGGCCTTCATCGGCATCCAGCCGCGTGCCCGATGCCTTGAGTTTCTGGCCCACCGGCGACGCGCACACCATCGCATGTCCTTGCAGCCCGGTGAGTGTTTTCGGCGCAGGATGCGCGGCGAGATACCCCGGCGACGCGCACACGATCCAGTCGACTTCGCCAATCTCCGTGGCGACCACCGAATCGGGCGGGGTGGAGATAATGCGCAGCGCCACGTCCACGTCCTCGGACACCAGGTTGTGCACGCGGTTGTCGAACATGACGTCAAGCGTGATGTCGGGATAGCGCTGCTTGAACAGCACCAGCAGCGGCGACAGTAGCGTATGCCCCAGCCCTGTGGGCACCGAGAGCCGCACATGGCCCTGCAGGCTCTTGCCCATATTGCTGATCAGCGCATTGGCGGCCGCTACTTCGCCCAGGATGTTGCGGCCGTGCTCGTACAGGCCGGCGCCGACCGGGGTCGGCTCGACATGGCGCGTGGTCCGGCGCAGCAGCTGCACGCCCAGCTCTTCTTCGAGCGCCTTGAGCCGGTAGCTCACATTGGCGCGCGTCATCTTGAGCTTGCGCGCGGCCGCGCTCAGGTTGCCCGCATCGACGATGTCGACGAACAGGCGCAGGGCGTTCAGGTCCATGGGGTGATCAATGAAAGACGGGGGCAATTGCGGCCCCCGTATATTGCCATGCTCGTGGCGGCGTCCCGCGGCATTGCACCGCGGGGTGCGCATCAATGCTCGTGATGCAGGTATTTGGCCTGGCGCGGCAGGCGCAGGCTGACGAAGAAGGCAATCACCATCATCGCCGTCACATACCAGTAGAACGCGGTCTCGTGGCCGAGCGTCTTCATGCCCAGCGCCACGTATTCGGCGGAGCCGCCGAAGATCGCGTTGGCGATGGCATAGGCCAGGCCCACGCCCAGCGCGCGCACCTCGGGCGGGAACATCTCGGCCTTCACGATGCCGCTGATCGAGGTGTAGAAGCTGACGATGGCCAGCGCCACGGCGATCAGCACAAAGGCAAGCTCGGGGCTGCTGACCTTGCCCAGTGCGGTCAGGATCGGCACCGTGCAGAGCGCACCCAGCGCGCCGAACAGCAGCATGTTGGTGCGCCGGCCGATGCGGTCGGACAGCGCGCCGAACACCGGCTGCATGCACATGTACAGGAACAGGCATCCCGTCATCACATAGCTGGCGGTCTTGATCGACATGCCGGCGGTGTTGACCAGGTACTTCTGCATATACGTGGTGAAGGTGTAGAAGATCAGCGAGCCGCCCGCGGTATAGCCGAGCACCGTGAAGAAGGCGGCCTTGTGGTTGCGGAACAGCGCGGCCACGCTGCCGGCTTCCTTGCTGCCGCGGGTGGCTGCCGACGAGGTCTCGTGCAGCGTGCGGCGCAGGAACAGCGCCACCACCGCGGTGACCGCGCCGACCACGAACGGGATGCGCCAGCCCCAAGCCTTCAGTTCGGCCTCGTCCAGCAGTTGCTGCAGGATCACCACCACCAGCACCGCCAGCAACTGGCCGCCGATCAGCGTCACATACTGGAACGACGAGAAGAAGCCGCGCCGGCCGCGCAGCGCCACCTCGCTCATATAGGTGGCGGTGGTGCCGTATTCGCCGCCGACCGACAGGCCCTGGATCAGGCGCGCGAGCAGCAGCAGCGCCGGCGCCCAGTTGCCGATGCTGGCATAGGTGGGCAGGCAGGCGATCAGCAGCGAGCCGGCGCACATCATGATCACCGAGATCAGCATCGAGTTCTTGCGGCCGTGGCGGTCGGCGATGGTGCCGAACAGCCAGCCGCCGATGGGCCGCATCAGGAAGCCGGCGGCAAACACGCCGGCGGTGTTCAGCAGTTGCGCGGTGGGATCGGACTTGGGGAAGAATGACGGCGCAAAGTAGATCGCGCAGAAGGCGTAGACGTAGAAGTCGAACCATTCGACCAGGTTGCCCGACGAGGCGGCGACGATGGCGTAGATGCGCTTGCGCACCTCCTCGCGGCTCGGGGCGGCCGTCTGGGCTAGGGTAGCGGGGAGATCGGTCATGTTGTTGTCTTGCAGTCAGGGCGGCGCAGGGCAGCCGCGGGTCAGGTCGCGCTGCGCAGTGCTGGCGGCAGATGCCGGAAACATGGCGGCCGCAGGCCACCGGAACGGTGGGCGGCAAGGGGGAACACGGGGAAGGCCGGGCGGGAGCCCGTCGGTCTGGGGCGTGAACTGGCGCGCACTGCGGCGCATTTGCCATCGAAGCGTAGCCCGATCCGCCGGACCTGCACACCCCTTGGGTGTGCTGCGGTGCAGCATAGGCCTGCCGGTCGACGCAGCCATCAGGGTTTGCGGGCGATTGTCCACGTGGCTGGACACTGAATCCGGCTGCGGCCCGTCTGGCGCCCGGCCGCAACAGGGTGTTGCGTGCGCTGCGGCTTGCACTGTGCGCGGGTCTGGGCAATGATGCGAGCCGGACCCTCAACTGGCCTACTGCGCCCCCCGTTTGCCATGCACCGCTCGTTGCGTCGATGGCTGTGCCTGCCGTTGCTCTTTGCCGCCGCCAGCGCCCCTGCCCAGGACCTGGTCGAATGCAAGCGGATCGAGCACGACCAACTGATCACAGCCTCGCAGGAAACGCTGCTGTTCCTGCGCTGCCGCGCGCGCCGGGTCGCGTATGAAGCGCCGCGCCTGAAGGGCGTTTCGCAGCGCGTAAAGGACGACCTGGTCTTCGCCTGCCTGGACCAGGCCGACGCCGTGGAGCACCAGCTGCGCGTGCGCCACGGCTACTCGCGCGAGGCGCTGGCGCGCCTGCGCTGCGAACTGTGAGGGCCGACGCCGGGGGGCTGAATTCCGGCCGGCGCGGACGGTCTGCTCAGGCAAAGCCGCCATTGACGCGCACCACCTGAGCATTGACCCACGCCCCATCCGGCCCGGCCAGGAACGACACCGCCGCGGCAATGTCCTCGGGCGTGCCCAGCCGCTCCAGTGGCGCCACTTTGGACAGCTGCGCCACCTGCGCTTCCGATTTGCCATCGAGGAACAGTTCGGTCGCGACCGGCCCCGGCGCTACCGCATTGACGGTGATGCCGCGCCCGCGCAGTTCGCTGGCCAGGACCCGCACCAGCCCTTCCACGCCTGCCTTGGCGGCGATATAGGGACCATATCCGGGGAAGGAGCGCGCGATCACGCTAGTCGACAGCGCAATGATGCGTCCGCCTTCGCCCAGCCGCGCGGCGGCTTCGCCCAGCACCAGGAAAGCGCCGCGCAGGTTGGTGGCGATGGTCTGGTCGAAGGCGTCCAGGCTGGCCGGCGCAACCGGCGCCATCTGCATGATGCCGGCGCTGTTGACGACCACGTCGAGCCGGCCGAACGCCTGCTGCGCGGCATCGAACAGCCGTGCCACGTCTGACGCCTGCGCCACATCGCCCTGGATAGCGATGGCATTCACGCCGCTCTCGCGCGCCGCCGCCACCGTCGCTTCGGCCCGGGCGGCGTTGCCGGCGTAGCCAATGGCTACGTCGAAGCCGTCGGCGGCCAGCCGCAACGCGATGGCGCGGCCGATGCCGCGGGAGGCGCCGGTGACGAGCGCGGCGCGGCGGGAGATGGCTGGGGTGGAGGTCATGGCAGTTTCCTTGGGAGCGAATGGAAGATGACCTCATGATGGATGTTGGCTGTCTTTGGATAAATTCGCGAAAAGTAGTTTGATTAGCCAGAATTTCTTAACAATATCGGGCGTGCCGCATGCGCCGCACCGCATTGCACATCCCGGAAATCCCGCGCTGGCGTTGCAGGCTCCGCCTGCGCCGCCCCCAGGCATGCGTTAAGATTCTTCCTTTCCAGCCGTCTTTGGCGCTGCATCCTGCCGCTGTATCCCGCGTTTCGCCATGAGCAACCTGAACCAGCAATCCATCCTCTCCGTCCATCACTGGACCGACACCCTTTTCAGCTTCACCTGCACGCGCGACCCTGGTTTTCGCTTTGAAAATGGCCAGTTCGCCATGGTCGGGCTGGAAGTGAACGGCCGCCCGCTGCTGCGCGCCTACAGCATCGCCAGCGCCAACTATGAGGAAACGCTGGAATTCTTCAGCATCAAGGTGCCCGATGGCCCGCTGACCTCGCGCCTGCAGCACCTGCGCGAGGGCGACCAGATCTTCGTCGGCAAGAAGCCGACCGGCACGCTGCTGGTGGACAACCTGCTGCCCGGCAAGACGCTGTGGCTGCTGGCCACCGGCACCGGCCTGGCGCCGTTCCTGTCGATCATCCGCGATCCGGAGGTCTACGAGCGCTACGACAAGGTCGTGCTGACCCACACCTGCCGCTTCGTTGAAGAGCTGGCCTATCGCGAGCTGATCCAGGAACACCTGCCGCAGCACGAGCACCTGGGCGATCTGGTGCGCGAAAAGCTGGTGTACTTCCCGACCGTGACGCGCGAAGAGTTCGACAACCGCGGCCGCATCACCGACCTGATCGCCTCGGGCGAGCTGTTCGAGCGACTGGGCGTGGAGCCGTTCTCGCTGGAGAACGACCGCATCATGCTGTGCGGCAGCCCGGACATGCTCAAGGACGTCCGCGGCATCCTGGAAGCGCGCGGATTCGCCGAAGGCAATATGAGCCATCCCGGCCATTTCGTGCTGGAAAAGGCCTTCGTCGGCTAAGGCCGGCCTGCCCCGGCGCGGCTCGTTCCGTGCCGGGGCGCACCCTTGCTGTACCCCCCGGCTATACCTCCCGCGTCATCCCCTTCAGGTCGATCCACTCGGCAAACTGCGCCTCGGTGACATGCCCCGACGCGATCGCCGCCTCGCGCAGCGACAGGTTGCGCTTGACCGCCAGCTTGGCGATCTCTGCGGCCTTGTCGTAGCCGATATGCGGATTGAGCGCCGTCACCGGCATCAGCGAACGCTCCAGCAGTTCGGCGATGCGCTCGCGGTCGGCCTCGACGCCTTCGACCATATGCTCGGCAAAGCTCGACGCGGCCCCCGCCAGCAGGCTCACCGACTGCAGCAGGCTGTAGATGATCACCGGCTTGTAGGCGTTCAGCTCCAGCGTGCCCAGCCCGTTGGCCAGCGTCACCGTGGTGTGGTTGCCGATCACGCGGCAGCACACCATCGCCAGCGCCTCGGCCTGGGTCGGGTTGACCTTGCCCGGCATGATCGATGAGCCCGGCTCGTTGGCCGGCAGCACCAGCTCGGCAAAGCCGGCACGCGGGCCTGAGCCCAGCAGCATGAAGTCGCGCGCGATCTTCAGGAACGACGAGGCCGTGGTGCTGAGCGCGCCGGACAGGTCGGCCAGCGCATCGTGCGAGGCCTGCAGCGCATAGCGGTTGGGCGCGGGCTCGAACGGCAGGCCGGTGTAGTCGGCCAGCGCCCGCGCGAAGGCCGCGGCGAAGCCGTGCGGGGCGTTCAGGCCGGTGCCCACCGCGGTGCCGCCCTGTGCCACCGGCATCGCGCGCAGCATGGCCTGCTGCAGGCGCGACTGCGCATCGGCCACTTGCGTCATGTAGCCCGAGAACTCCTGCCCCAGCGTCAGCGGCACAGCATCCTGCAGGTGGGTGCGGCCGACCTTGACGATATCGGCAAAGGCTTCCACCTTGCGCGCGAAGGTCTGCTGCAGCTGCTCCAGTGCCGGCAGCAGTTCCTGCTGGATCGCGCGCGTGGCGGCGATATGCATCGCGGTGGGGAAGCTGTCATTGGAAGACTGGCTGGCGTTGACGTGGTCGTTGGGGTGCACCGGCGTCTTGCTGCCGACCTTGCCGCCCAGCAACTGAATCGCGCGGTTCGCGATGACCTCGTTCAGGTTCATGTTGGTCTGCGTACCGGACCCGGTCTGCCAGACCGACAGCGGGAACTCATCGGGCCAGCGGCCTTCGATGACTTCGGTCGCGGCCTGTTCGATCGCGTGCGCCAGTTCGGGCTTGAGCACGCCAAGCTCGCCGTTGGCGCGCGCCGCGCAAAGTTTCAGGATGGCGAAGGCCTCGATCAGTGCCGGCGGCATCTTCTCGTTGCCGATGCGGAAGTTCTGGCGCGAGCGCTCGGTCTGCGCCCCCCACAGGTGATCGGCGGGCACGGGCACGTCGCCCAGGCTGTCTTTCTCGATGCGGGTGGCGGAGGTGGACGGGGCAGACATGGGCAGACTCCTATGCAAGGCAGCGGACGGTTGGGCCGGGTGGCCTGGTGCAGTCCATTAGAATACCGCTTCACCGCGGCCGGCGCCCAGGCGCCCGCCGCCTTGCCTTGCCCTTAGCGACATCCCTCGGCCGCATGCTCATCGCCCAGCTCAAGTCCTTCTTCATGGTGGCCCGCATCGGCAGCGTCACGCAGGCCGCCAAGCGCCTGGGCCTGTCGCAGCCCACCATCACCGCGCAGATCCGCGCGCTGGAAGAAGCCTACGGGGTCGAGCTGTTCCACCGCGGCGGGCGCCGCCTGGCGCTGTCAGACGCGGGGCTGGCATTGCTGCCGCGCGTCGAGGCGCTGGTGCAGCAGGAAACCGAGATCGATTTCTTCCTGCGCCATTCGGGCGACCTGCGCACCGGCAGCCTGCGCGTGGGTGCGACCGCGCCCTACTATGTGCTGGAGCTGATCCGCAGCTTCAGCGAGCGCTTTCCCGCCATCGATGTCAGCGTGGTGACCGGCAATTCGCAGGAAGTGCTGGAAGCGCTGCAGGAATACCGCGTCGATATCGCCACCTCGTCGCAGCGGGTGGACGATGCGCGCCTGTCGCGCGTGCTGCTGGGCGTGGATCCGCTGATGCTGGTGGTGCACCGCACCCATGCGCTGGCCGGGCACACCGAAGTGGCCGTCAGTGCGCTGGCAGGCTGCCGCCTGCTGATGCGCGAACTCGGGTCGACCACGCGCATCGCCACCGAAGACATGCTGGCGCAGGCGCGCGTGAGCCCCGCGGCGCAGATGGAGATCGGCAGCCGGGAGTCGATCCGCGAGGCGGTGATACGCAACCTGGGCGTATCGGTGATTGCCCGGCACGAGGTGCCGAGCCATCCGGACCTGCGCGTGCTGGGCTTCACCGATGCCTCGCCCTGCCTGCACGAGTATCTCTATTGCCTGCGCGAGCGGCGTGGCGCCAGGCTGATCGATGCCTTCGTCGCGCTGGCCGAACCGCCGCAGGGGCAGCAGGAATCGGGCTGGGACCGCTAAGCCGTCATCTTCAGGCACTGCTCCATGCAGGCTGCGCAGGCGCGGGCGCAATCCTGGCAGTGCTCGTTGTCATGGTGCTCGCATTCCTCCTTGCACCACTTGCAGACTTCGGCGCAGTCTTCACACACCAGCGGCGCGAACTCGCTGTTGCGCAGCATGTAGGACGCGGCCAGCTGGGCGATGCCGGCGCAATCCATGTCCAGCGCGATGCAGCGCGCCATCTTGCGCACGTCCTGTTCTTCCAGGCAGGCCGCGGCGCACTTGAGTGCGGCAGCGGCTGCGGCATTGCAGGCGGCAATGCAGTCGGCGTAGCGGGCGGCGTTTTCCTGCACGGTGGGTCGGATCATGGAACGTCCTCCTTCGGGGGTAGGTGGATGGGACCAGCATGCACCACGGTGCCGGAAGCGGCGCATCCGCACGCGCACGGGGCATCGTTATCCACAATAGCAGGCGCTGGCGGTTCCTGTCGGCCCGGTATTTGCTGCGTCGCGCTGGTTACAATGCCATCTGAGCGCAGCAGATCGGCGACGGCGCGCACGCAACGTGGCCGTCACCTGCGACAATGGTCGGGCACCACCAGCACGCATTGCGCATCTAACGGGCACGGTCCCGCCGCACTGGCGGGGCCGATGCAAACACACACCGGCAGCACGGGGAAGGAAGGCACATCATGGGCGAGGCAAAACGGCGGGGTACCCCCGAGGAGCGTGCGGCACAGGCACGCGCAAAGATTGAGGCCTTGCGCCCCGCCCAGCTGGTCTGCGGGCACTGCAAGACCGCGTTCGCGCAATTCGACGCGCTCGACGTGCCGGGCCTGCCCGGCATCGATGCCGTGTTCGGCGGCGAATGCCCCGGCTGCGGCAACGACGTGGTGGTGTTCAAGGGCGCGCCCGATGCGGTGGCCCAGGCCATGATCGCGTGGGAGAAGATGCTGGGCGCCGATGCGCAGCTGGGCTACCAGTCCAGCGACGGCCGCCACGTACCGTTCGAGCCCGAGGGGGCCGGCGGCGCGGCGTCGGACAAGCCCGGCGGCACCATCCACTGAGCCCTCGGCCGGGGCTGCCTACTGCGCGCTGAGCTCGCCCGCCAGTTCCGGCGGGCCGATCTCATAGCGCCCGCGGCCCGCGCCCTTGGCGCGGTATAGCAGCACGTCCGCCAGGCGCATCAGTTCGCGGTCCTGCGCCGGACCGCCGTTGTAGAGCGCCACGCCGATGCTGACGTCCACGTCGGCGGACACGCCCTCGAAGTCGAAGGGCTCGTCCATTGCCTGCAGGATGGCCTGCGCCACGCGGCGTGCCGCGGCGGGCCGGGTCATGTCTTCGAGCACCACCGCGAACTCGTCGCCACCCTGCCGGGCGACGGTGTCGCGCTCGCGCACGCAGCGGCGCACGCGCTGGGCAAAGGTCTGCAGCAGCTGGTCGCCGGCGGCGTGGCCGTGAATATCGTTGACGGCCTTGAAGCGGTCCATGTCCAGGTACAGCAGGGCCATCAGCGTGCCATGCTCGCGGCTGCGCACCATCGCCGCGTGCAGCTGGCCCTCGAAAGCGCTGCGGTTCATCAGCTGCGTCAGGTGGTCGGTGCGCGACATGCGCGCCAGGCGCTGCGTCTCCAGCTTGCGCTGCGTGATGTCCTGCACGTGGATATGCACGCCCACCACCTCGCTGCCGTCGGCGCTCCATTCCGGGCGCAGGCTGCTCTCCATGCAGTGGTATTCGAGGTCGCTGTCTTCGGTTTCGAAGGTCACCGCAGTGCCCGCCAGCGCGCGCTGCATGAATGGCTGCACGCGCGCGTAGCGGGCCTCGCCCAGGATCTCGCGCACGTGCCTGCCGCGCAGTTCCTCCGGCTTCAGGCCGAAGACACGCTCGTAGGCCTGGTTGTTGAACACATAGCGCTCATCGGTGTCGATAAAGGCCAGCAGCGACGGCAGCGTGTCGGTCACCGCGCGCAGGCGCCGTTCGCTGCGGTCCAGCGCCTGGCGGCGCTCGCGCACGTCGCGCATCAGCTTGATGAAGGCGCGCGTCACGTCGCCGATCTCGTCGCGCTGCTGCCGTGTCGGCAGCCGCTCGAACGCGGACAGGTCGTTGGCGCTGGCCTGCACCACCTTGTGCAGGCGCGCCAGCGGCGCCAGCTGGCGCCGCACAGCCAGCCAGATCAGCAGGGCCACCGCCGCCATGGCCATCCCGGCCATGCTCAGGAAGCGCTGCTGCATCTGGTGCAGCGGTGCGTAGGCCTCGCGCGCGGGCAGCAGCGCCACCAGTTCCCAGCCGGTGCTCGACATCAGGTAGCGTGCGATCACCGGCCGCGCCGGCGTGAGGAATTCCAGCGGCGCGGGGCTGTCATCCTCGCCGCAGGTATCGGCCACGGCCTGCGCCGGCTGGCGCGCCTGCGCGGGATCGGGATGGCGGATGTAGACCGGCTCGGGGCCGGCCGACACCAGGCAGTAGTAGCCGGTGGTGCCGAGGCGGTTGTGCAGGATCTCGACCAGGAAGTTGGCGCTGGACAGGTCCAGCCAGCCGCCCACCAGGCCGACGAAGGCCTGGTTCGGCGCCAGCACCGGCACCGCCACCATCACCCCCATCTGGCCGTTGGTGCGCGAGCGGATGGGCGGCGACACCACGGGCGCGAGCGAGCGGGCGGCCTCGCGGAAATAGCTGCGGTCGCCAATGTCCGCCCCGCTGCCGCGGTTACTGACGATGTTGCCCTGCATGTCGGCGACCAGCAGCGCGTTGAACGCGGCCGGCACCGGGATCGCTGCGGACAGCGCATCCAGCGCCCGCTCGCGCACCGCGGCGGCTTGCGCGCCATGCGCCTGCGCCAGCAGGCCGCTGAGTTGCGCAGCCTGGTGCGAGAGCAGCACGATGCGGTCGCTCATGGCGGTGTCGAGCTGGCTGGCGGTCAGCTTGACGACGGAGTCCTGCTGGACCTGCAGCGCATCGTGCAGGTCGCGGTGGGCATCGTACAGGGCGGTCAGTACGATGCCGGTGCCGAACACCGCGGCCAGCACGGTGGTGATGATCGCAATGCGCGCTTTCAGCGTGGGTGTGTAGACGGGCATGTAGGGCGCAGTTGGGGCGTTAGTGTCCTGTTCCGCAGATACCTTTCCATGAAATCGCCCAGTTGCCCGCCATGCGTCGTTGCTCGTCGTTGCCATAGCTACTGCTATGGCGCCTCCTCGCGCCTAGCCTGACAGTCAACTGGACGATTACATTTTGGCAAGTTATCTACGGAACAGGACACTAGTGGCGCGGACTGTCGCGTACTTGGAGGGGGCATCTCCGGTGGAACCCTACCATACCCCGCCGTGGTGGGGCATGCGGTCTTTCCCCCGAACGGGTTCATCCCCGGCGGGGGTGTGCGGGCTGCCTGTGCCACGGTATAGTCCCCCGTTAATGCGAAGGCAAGTCCACGCAGACGGCATGCCCCTGCTGCATGCCGGAACCGATCGACCATGAGACTGACTTCGCTTTCCCCTGCCTTGTTGTCATTGCTGGTCGCGGCCAGCGGCGCGCTGTTGACGGCAGGGGCATGGCTGCAGGCGGAGCGGCTCGAGCGCCGCGAGGCGCAGCAGCATTTCGACGCACTGCTGGGACAGGCCGGCAGCGTGCTGCGCGAGCGCATGCTGGAGAACGAACGCCTGCTGCGCGGCGTGGCCGCCGTGCTGAGCGCCAACCCGGACACCTCGCGCGCGCAGTGGCGCGACTATCTCTATACCGCCCAGCTCGACGACCTGCCCGCCGGCACCCAGTCGATCGGCTACGCGCCGCTCACGCCGTTGCAGCGGGTGCCACGGCTGGTGCAGGCCGCCCGTGCCGACGGCCTTGCCGACTACGACATTCATCCCGGCGGCACGCGCGACCTGTACGCACCCATCTTCTATATCGAACCGCTGGATGGGCGCAACACGCGCGCCGCCGGCTTTGACATGCTGTCCGAGCCGACGCGCCGGGCGACGCTGGAAGCCGCCCGCGACAGCGGCGAACCGCGGCTCACGCCCGGCCTGGCACTGGTCCGCGAAGCCGAGGCGGCGCAGCGCCAGCACGGCGCGCTGATATTCCTGCCGGTCTACGCCGGGGAGGCGGCGGTCAGCACGGTGGCGCAGCGGCGCCACGCGGTGCTCGGCTATGTCTACGTGTCGCTGCGCCTGGGCGACCTGATGCGCGCGGCCGGAGCCCCGGCCGCGGCGGAACTGGAACTGTCGCTGTATGAGGGCTCCCCGGCCGCTCCCGGGCCGATGCTGTCCGGCGGGCCGACCGAGGGCGAGCGCCGTGAGGACGGCAGTGCCGCGCTGCTGCAGGGCGAGCGCCAGCTCCAGTATGGCGGCGTCACCTGGACGCTGCGCGGCGCCACGCGCCCCGCCTTCGAAGCCGCACATGGCCCGCGGCAGGCGTACCTGGTGCTGGCCGCGGGCACGCTGGCCACGCTGCTGCTGGCGTGGCTCACCCATGCACTGGCATGCCGGGGCCGCGCCGCGCGCCAGCGCGAAGCGCAGGCCGTCCATGCCTGGGAAGATGACAACGCCATGCTGCAGGCGTGCATGGCGCAGTCGGCCGACGGCTTCCTGCTCGCCGATGCCCAGGGCGTGGTGGTGCGCGCGAGCGAGCGGGCGGGGCAACTGTTCGGCGCCGATCCGGCGGCACTGGCCGGGCGCAGCCTGGACACCCTGGTACCCGGCGCCACCGGCGTAGTCCCCAGCGGCGCTGCGGCCGGGGTCGAGGCCCACCGTGAACTGGCGGGCGTGCGCGCAGACGGCAGCCGCTTCGCGCTGCGCGCCGGCGCCGCGCGCCTGCCTGTGGCCGACGGCGGCACCGCGCACTGGCTGTGGGCGGTCACGGACCTGGAGCCGGAACGGCGCGCCCAGCAGGCCGCCGCGGTGCAGGCCGCGCGCTATGCCGGGCTGCTCGACCATGCCGCCTTCTGCGTGATCACCTTCGATGAGGACGGGCTGATCACCGGCATCAACGCGGCTGGCCAGCGCATGCTCTGGTACAACACCGCGGAGCTGGTCGGGCACATGCACATGACCGGCCTGCATATTGCCGACGAACTGGCCGACCATGCCCGCATGCTCAGTGGCGAACTGGGCGAGCCGGTGCCGCCGGGGCTGCCCGCCCTGGTGGCCAAGGCACGGCTTGGCCTGACCGACGAGCGCGAATGGACCTGGGTGCGCAAGGGCGGCTCGCGCATGCCGGTGCAACTGGCGGTGTTCGCCTTGCCGGCGCCCATCGAGGCTGCGGCCGCCGACGCCGCGCCAGCCGGTCCCGCCGATGGTGCCGAGCCCCGGTCCGCGCCGTCGCCTGGCTACCAGGCCATCGGCTACGATCTGACCGAGCGCCTGCGCGTCGACGAGTACATCCGCCACCTGGCGCTGCACGACCCGCTGACCGGCCTGCCCAACCGCGCCGAGCTGAGCGAGCGCGCGCAGGCGTTGCTGCTGCACGCGCGCAGCCACGGCGAGCGCGTGGCCCTGCTGCTGCTCGACCTGGACCATTTCAAGCACATCAACGACTCGCTCGGCCACCCGGTTGGCGACGACGTGCTGCGCACCATGGCCGACCGCCTCAAGGGCACGGTACGACAGGGCGACCTGGTGGCGCGCATGGGCGGCGATGAATTCGGCGTGGTGCTGGGCGGCCTGCGCCACGACAGCGAAGCCGAGCTGATTGCCGCCAAGATCCAGGTGCGCGTCAATGAAGAACTGCAGGCCGGCGGCCAGCGCCTGCGCGTGACGCCGTCAATCGGCATGGCGATCTTCCCGGACGATGGCGATAGCCTGACCGAGCTGCTCAAGGCTGCCGACTCGGCCGTCTACGCGGCCAAGCACGACGGCCGCGCGCAGTTGCGCCGCTTTGCCAGCGCCATGGCCGAGGCCTCGCTGGCGCGCTTCACCATCGAAGGGCTGCTGCGGCGCGCGCTCGCCCGCGATGAGTTCCGGCTGCGCTACCAGCCGATCGTCGATGCCGCGACGCTGGCCATCACCGGCGTCGAGGCGCTGATTACCTGGAACACCCCGGAACGCGGCGCCATGCAGCCGGCCGAGTTCATCCCCATCGCCGAGCAGAGCGGCCTGGTGGCGCCGCTGGGCGAATGGACCCTGGCCACCGCCTGCCGCGAAATCCAGGCGCTGCGCCAGGCGCTGGGCAGCGAGATCGAGGTCGCGGTCAATATCTCGCCGCTGCAGCTGCGCCAGGCCAACTTCCCCGATACCGTGGCGCACTGCCTGCAGCAGGCCGGCCTGCCGCCGCAGGGGCTGGTGATCGAGGTCACCGAAGGCATCCTGGTCGACGGCGGCGAGACCACCATCGAGACCTTCCGCCGGTTGCGCGAGCTGGGTGTGGGGCTGTCGATCGACGACTTCGGCACCGGCTACTCCGGGCTCAATTACCTGACCCGGCTGCCGATCAGCCGCCTCAAGATCGACAAGTCCTTTGTCGACGACGTGGCCACGCCCGGCCACGACCAGGCGGTGGCCGCGGCGATCATCGCACTGGGTCACCAGCTGCACCTCAAGGTGATTGCCGAAGGGGTGGAGACGGCGGCGCAGTTCGAGTTCCTGCGGGCGCAGGGGTGCGACGGGCTGCAGGGGTTCCTGTTCAGCCAGGCGGTACCGCACGAGGTGCTGCGGGAGATCCTGGAAAAGGGGATTCGGGCGCCGACCCCCACGTCTGCGGGCGCCACTGCGCTGCGCGAGTCATAATCGCCCAGGGGCACCATTCCTAACTTGCCGGCGGGCCCCCCGGTGCCGCTGCCCCATCTCAAATTCCCCGATACTTCCATCGAAATACTTTGCCGATCTGCCACACGGCTGGCATCTGCGCTGCCTATGCTGGCGACCGATTCCATTGAGATTGCGGAGATTCGGTCATGCAGGCAGGCAAGTCCGGGGAGGGCCGGGCGTTCCTGGCGGTGGAGCAGGTCAGCAAGCGCTTTGGCAGCTTCATGGCGCTGGACGGCGTGTCGCTGTCGGTCGGGCAGGGCGAGCTGCTGTGCCTGCTGGGCCCGTCCGGCTGCGGCAAGACCACGCTGCTGCGCATCATCGCGGGACTTGAGCGCGAGGACGCAGGACGCATCCATGCCGGCGCGCGTGAACTGACCGGGTTGCCGCCGCAGGCACGCGACTACGGCATCCTGTTCCAGTCCTATGCGCTGTTTCCCAACCTGACCGTGGCGCAGAACGTGGCCTATGGCCTGCACGGGCGCGGCATGGGACGCACGCACCGCGACGCGCGCGTGGCCGAGATGCTCGGCCTGGTCGGCCTGGCCGGCAGCGAGCGCAAGTTTCCGGGCCAGCTCTCCGGTGGTCAGCAGCAGCGCGTGGCGATGGCCCGTGCGCTGGCGCCGGCGCCTTCGCTGCTGTTGCTGGATGAGCCGATGTCGGCGCTCGACGCGCGCGTGCGCGAACACCTGCGGCTGGAGCTGCGCCAGCTGCAGCGCCGCCTGAACATCACCACCGTGATGGTCACCCACGACCAGGAAGAGGCCATGACCATGGCCGACCGCATTGCCGTGATGGACGGCGGGCGCATCGTGCAGGCCGGCACCCCCGCCGAGATCTATGAGCAGCCGGCGTCGGCCTTTGTCGCCGGCTTTGTCGGGCAGGCCAACTGGCTGCCGGGGCGCAGCGCGCAGGCCGGGCGCTTCACCGTTGGCGAGGGCAGCCAGGCCGTCGATTTCCTGGTCGACACGCCGCAGCCTGCGGCATCCGCCGGCCGGCTGTGCTGCCGCCCGGAAGCGGTGCGGCTGGACCCGGATCCCGCCGAGTCCAACCGGCTGCTGGCGCGCGTGGTCGACCAGACCTACCTTGGCAACCGCTACCGGCTGGCGCTGGAAGCGGACCGACTGCCAGGGCTGACCCTGTTTGCCGACGTGGCGCGCGAGGCGCGGCACCGGCTGCCCGACGCCGGCGGCCACAAGTTCTGGATTGCGCTGCCCGCGCAGGCGTTGCGGGTGTTTGCATGATGCGCGCCGCAGCCACGGTCGAGTCGCACCCGGGCACGCAGGCCGCCTCCTCGCGCGGCACCGGCCTGGCCTCCCGGCTGGCACACGGTGCCCCGGCCGCGATGAAGTGGATCTGGCTGGCCGGGCTGGCCGTCGGCTTGCTGCTGCCGTTGCTGGCGCTGTTCCGCCAGGCCTGGTTCGATGCGGCGGGCCAATGGGCGCTGGGCGCGCGCATGGCGGCGCTGGTGACCAGCCCCAACTTCCTGCCGATGCTCGGCCGCAGCGTGGCGGTGTCGCTGGCGGTGGTGGCGCTGGTGGTGCCGCTGGCATTTGGCTTTGCCTATGCGCTGCAGCGTTCCTGCATCGCACTGCGGCCGCTGTGGCGCGGCATTGCGCTGCTGCCGCTGTTTGCGCCGTCGCTGCTGCCGGCGATCGCGCTGGTCTACCTGTTCGGCAACCAGGGCATTTTTCGCGGCGCCTTCGGGCAGGGCGGCATCTATGGCTTCTGGGGCATCGTGCTGGGCGAGGCCTTCTACACCTTCCCGCATGCGCTGATGGTGCTGGTGGCGACGCTGTCGCTGGCCGATGCGCGCCTCTATGAAGCGGCGCGCGCGATGGGCGCCAGCCCGTGGCGCACCTTCTGCACGGTCACGCTACCGGGCGCGCGCCAGGGCCTGTTCGCCGCCGCCTGCCTGGTGCTGACGCTCGTGATCACGGACTTTGGCGTACCCAAGGTGGTGGGCGGCGGTTACCCGGTGCTGGCGCTGGAAGCATACAAGTCCGTGGTCGGGCAGCAGCAGTTTGACCGTGGCGCGCTCATCGGCATGCTGCTGCTGGCGCCCGCGCTGCTGACCTTTGCGGTGGACATGGCAATGCAGCAGCGCCAGCGCACGCAGATGGGCAGCCGCGCGCAGGTGTATGTGCCGGCGCCCGAGCGCGGCCGCGACGGCGCGTGCCTGCTGCTGGTGGCGCTGGTCAGTGCCGCGCTGCTGGCAGTGATCGCCACCGCGGTGGGCGCGTCGCTGGTCAAGCTGTGGCCGTACAACCTGGGCCTGACGCTGGCGCATTACGACTTCGACAACATGGACGGCGGCGGCTGGCTGGCCTACCGCAACAGCCTGAAGCTGTCGGCGCTGACCGCGCTGGCGGGCACGGCGGCGATCTTCCTGGGCGCTTGGCTGACGCTGCGCACGCGCGGCCCGGCCTGGCTGCACGGGGTGCTGCGCGCGAGTTTCCTGTTGCCGATGGCGGTGCCGGGGCTGGTGCTGGGCCTGGGCTATGTGTTCTTCTTCAACGCGCCCGGCAATCCGCTGCACGCGCTGTACGGCACCATGGCGCTGCTGGTGCTGTGCAACGTGGCGCACTGCTACACCACCGGCCACCTGACCGCGGCCGCGGCGCTGCGCCAGCTCGATAACGAGTTCGAGGCCGCGGCGCTGTCGCTCGGGGTGGCGCCGCTGGTGACATGCTGGCGCGTGACCGTGCCGGTGTGCCTGCCGGCACTGCTTGATATCTTCCGCTACCTCTTCGTGTCGTCGATGACCACGGTCTCGGCGGTGATCTTCCTGTACAGCCCCGACACCGTGCTGGCCGCGATCTCGGTGCTGAACATGGACGATGCCGGCGACACCGCGCCCGCTGCCGCGATGTCGACGCTGATCCTGCTGACCTCGGTGCTGGCGGCCTTGCTGCTGCACGCGGTCTCGGCCGGCTGGCTGCGCCGCGCGCAACGCTGGCGCGCCGGCTGACCCTTGCCCGATTCGCCGTACCCCTGCATTCCGGAACACTCACCGAACCCAAGGAGAAACCATGTCCCGCATCACCAACCTTGTCACGGCGCTTGCCGCCGCGGCCGCCCTGCCGATGCTGGCGGGCAACGCCAGCGCCGCCACCGTGCTGACGGTCTATACCGCGCTCGAAGCCGACCAGATCGCCGCCTACAAGGCCGCGTTCGAGAAGGTGCATCCCGATATCGAAATCAAGTGGGTGCGCGACTCCACCGGCATCGTCACCGCCAAGCTGCTCGCGGAAAAAGCCGCGCCGCGCGCCGACGCGGTGTGGGGCCTGGCCGGCTCCAGCCTGGCCATCCTGGACAAGGAAGGCATGCTCGACCCGTATGCGCCGAAGAACCTGGCCGCAATCGATGCCAAGTACCGCAGCCCGGCCAACCCGCCGGCATGGGTCGGCATGGACGTGTGGGGCGCGGCGATCTGCTTCAACACCGTGGAGGCGCAGAAGCAGGGCCTGCCCAAGCCGACCTCGTGGGCCGACCTGACCAAGCCGATCTACGCGGGCAAGGTGGTGATGCCGCACCCGGCCTCGTCGGGCACGGGCTTCCTCGATGTCAGCGCCTGGCTGCAGATGATGGGCGAGCAGAAGGGCTGGCAGTACATGGATGGCCTGCACAAGAACATCGGCCTGTACACGCACTCGGGCTCCAAGCCGTGCAAGATGGCCGCGCAGGGCGAGTTCCCGATCGGCATTGCGTTCGAGTACCGTGCCATGAAGTCGAAGAAGGAAGGCGCGCCGATCGATATCGTGCTGCCGAGCGAAGGCCTGGGCTGGGACATCGAGGCCACCGCCATCGTCAAGGGCAGCAAGAACCTGGACGCCGCGCGCAAGCTGGCTGACTTCTCGGCCTCGCGCGAAGCGATGGCGCTGTATGAGAAAAACTTTGCCGTGCTGGCCGTGCCCGGCATTGCCAAGCCCGACGCGCTGCTGCCCGCCGACTACGAGAAGCGCCTGATCAAGAACGACTTCCGCTGGGCGAGCGACAACCGCGACCGCATCCTGGCTGAATGGAGCAAGCGCTACGAAGGGAAGGCGGAGAAGAAGTAAGGCACAAGGCGCGCCTGGCGGCGAGGGGATGGCCCGCAGAAACGGGTACGCCCCCCGCGCCGCGGCGGCCGCCCTGGCCGGATCAGGCCAGGCGCGGCACTTCGTCGGTGGCCGGCTGGCCGGCGTGCAGGCGGCGGTAGAGATCGTCGATGCGCTTGCGGCTGGCCTGCAGTTCTTCGCGGCCGCGCTCGGTCAGCAGGTAGACCCGGCCGATGCCGTCGCGCAGCACGCTTTCCAGATAGCCTTCCATTTGCAGGGCGCGCAGCAACGGGCGCACTGAGCCGATATCGACCTGGAAGCCGTATTCCAGCAACATGTCGGCAAGCATGGCCACCGTAGCCGGGACTTCGAGCGCAAATTGCAGGACGTAGACGCGGGCCAGCAGGCCCAGGAACTGTCGTTTCATGTGGACTGGCAACGCGGCAGACGCCGCGCCGGTTGACGCAGGCGCCGTCCGGAACCCGGGGTTTGCAGGCGTTGTGACGCCGGCGGCGCGGCAGCCTGCCATTCTGTTGGACTGGCAGTGCGCGATGCGCCGGGCAAGGCGCATTTTACCCGTTCGGGCAAAAAAGAAGCCGCCAGGAGCCCTGGCGGCTTGTCGGGAATGCGTCGGAGGGGTCAATTAACTCTGGCGCAGACCAGAGTTTAATTTAATCGAAGGCGGCTTGTCACGCGTCGGTAACAGCGCCCCCTCCAGCGTGGGGTGATGACGAAAGCCTTTGATAAGAAAAGTGACGAGTTCGCGCGACATTGTGCCGAGAACGGCGCTCAAACATGTCGTAGATTCGTCAACATCACTTAAATTCCTAGGCAGAAAGCGGGTCGCCATCGTGGCAACGGCGGGCACAGGTCCGAATCCGGCTTGCGGTATGCGCTGCACAGGCGTCCAATCGCGGCAACCCTCAACCTGCGTCGGCTTGCACGGCGCCTCCTGGTTCCCCCGATGAAACCCGCCGATCTCGCCCGCTTGCTTGCCCTGGCCGCCATCTGGGGCGCCAGTTTCCTGTTTATCCGCATCGGCGCGCCGGTGCTGGGACCGATGCCGACCGCCTTCGCCCGGGTGCTGATCGGCGCGCTCACGCTGGCGGCATGCCTGCCGCTGCTGAAGCTGCGCTGGGATATGCAGGGCAAATGGCCGGCGGTGCTGGCGCTGGGCGTGGTCAATTCCGGTATCCCGTTTGTCATGTACGCCGTCGCCGCGCTGTGGCTGCCGGCCGGCTATTCGGCCGTGTTCAATGCCATGACCCCGCTGATGGGCGTGCTGATCGGCGCGCTGG
Source organism: Cupriavidus necator N-1 (assembly GCF_000219215.1). Lineage (NCBI taxonomy): Bacteria > Pseudomonadati > Pseudomonadota > Betaproteobacteria > Burkholderiales > Burkholderiaceae > Cupriavidus > Cupriavidus necator. Next base: position 116,402 of record NC_015723.1, read on the forward strand.
CGTTTTCCGAACGGCTCACGCGCGCCAAGGCCGCGGGCGTGCTGCTGGGCGTGGCGGGCGTCGCGGTGCTGACCCGCACCGGACCGGTGGCGTTCTCGGCGGACGTGCTGCTGGGCGCGCTGGCCTGCCTGCTGGCCACCGCCTGCTACGGCCTGTCCGGCTTTCTCGCGCGGCGCTGGATCACGCAGCGCGGCGGGCTGGACAGCCGGCTGGTCGCCGCCGGCAGCATGGTCGGCGCCACCGTGTTCCTGCTGCCCTTCTGCCTCGCCGCGCTGTGGCGCCACAATACGCTGCCCGCTGCCGGCACCGGCGTGTGGGCGGCCATGCTGGGGCTGGGCGTGTTGTGCACGGCGCTGGCCTACATCCTGTATTACCGCCTGATTGCCGACCTGGGCCCGGTGCGCTCGCTGAGCGTCACCTTCCTGATCCCGCCGTTCGGCATCATCTGGGGCGCGCTGTTCCTGGGCGAGGCACTATCGTGGGCGCACGCGGCGGGTGGCGCGCTGATCGGGGTGGCGGTGTGGCTGGTGTTGCGGCCGGTGGCGGGGGTGGAGACGCCCGTGCAGGCGCGGCCGGTGGCAGGACGTTGAGGTCGTAACGCTCCGAAACTTGGGCCCGGTAACGGTGCCCGTGGCGTATGGTCATCCTCGTCGGGATATAGTCGGGCCCATGAAGATCCAGACAATCTTCGGCGCGGATGGCCAACCTGCATTCGTCGTGATCCCTTACGCCGACTATCTCTCGCAACATGCGCGCGCAAGCGAGCTGATTCCATATCCGGTCGTGCGCCGCGTGCTGGCCGATGACGTGCCGCCACTGCGCGCCTGGCGCGAGCATCTTGGCCTGACCCAGGCAGACGTCGCAGTGCGCCTCGGCATTTCACAGCCCGCCTATGCGCAGCAGGAGAACAGCACCCGCCTGCGCAAGACCTCGCGTGAGCGCATTGCCGCCGCACTCGGCATCACTGCCGCGCAACTCGATATCTGAGCCAGGACGCCAGGCCGCGGGTTCAGGCCTGTGCCGTCGTGCCCGCCGCCACGTTGTACTGCTCGCGCACCATCACCACCACGCGGCGTGCCTGGCGCAGGTGACGCACGGCGTCGGCTTCGCTGCGTTCGGGCGGTGTGGTCGGGCCGGTGCACGCAGACCGCGCGCAGCTGGCAGTCGTGGCAGCGGGGCTCCTGCCGCAGGCACAGGTTGATCAGGCGTTTGAGTTCGGACAGGGGCTTCTTCAGGCGCTCCATGGATGGCTCCGTCAGGTGCGCGGCGCGCTTACGCCCGGGCGGGCAGCCCCGGCGTGGGTTCGGCCTCGGTGGCGCCGGCCCGGCATTGCGGGCAGACACCGTACAGCACCAGCATGTGCTCGCGCAAAACAAAGGCGTTGTCGGCGGCTACCTGGCGCTGGCGCTGCTCGATGCTTTCGTCGCGGAATTCCTCCACGCGGCCGCAGGCAACGCAGATCAGGTGGTCATGATGGCCGCCTTCGTTGAGTTCGAACACGGCGTGGTCGGACTCGAAGCTGTGCCGCAGCAGGATGTCGGCCTGCACCAGCTGGTTGAGCACGCGATACACCGTGGACAGTCCCGCGTCCTCGTCCTGCGTCAGCAGGATGCGGTAGACGTCTTCGGCGCTCAGGTGGCGCCGGGCGCTGGTGCGGAACACTTCAAGGATCCGCATGCGCGGCGACGTGGCCTTCAGGCCGGCGCGCTTGAGATGGATCGGCTTTCTGCTCTCGAATGACATGGCGGAAGGCATTGGCATGCGGCTGGCGCCCCGCGGGCAGGGCGGCGCCCGGCCCGGCGCCGCGCACGGGCGGCGTCGATGGCTTGGCGGGATTTCAGGCTGAAGCGCCAGGGACGGACCAGCGCTGGCGCTCCCGTCCCTGGCGGCGCGCCGTGCCTGCACGACGCGCGGAATAAAAAGGTGGCCTGGCTTGTCACCGGAAGACGCGATCGGGAAAGCGGGGTCTGGTTGCTTTCCCGATCTTCCGAAGACTGGCTACTGCCAAACGCTCCGCGTGACGGAGCGGTCCCCACAAAAGTCGGTGTCGAATGCCGCCGCGGCGGCATCCGGAAATCCTGTTCCTGCCAGCTTCGGTTGCTGCCGCGTGCCGCGGCGCGCCGGACCTGGCCGGTCTGCCTGTCGGGCGGTGCGCCGTGCGTCAGGCAGTGATCGAATGGTAAATGGGAATCGATCTCATTACAAGAGAAATTTTACCGGGCAGCCTCTTTTTTTGAGGGTGGTCTGGTGGCTGCAGGGGGCGATCCGGCGGCGGTAGCTGGCTTCGACCTGATGACGCTGGCGCTCGCGGCAGCAAGCCGGCGCGTTCGCGCTGGCCTGGTCGCTCCATGTTGCTGCCGACGGCGGGCCACTGGGAACGGTGTCGTGGCTTGGCACGCTGACCGCCAGCGCGTTTGCCGTGGCGCTGGGCCGTTCCTATGCGCCACGCGCGGTGCAGCGCCTGCTGCCCGGCGTGGCGGGTATCGGCCTGGCCGCGCTGGTCGCGCGCTGGTTGCTCGCAACCTGGGTGTAGCCCCTGCGTAGCCTTACAGCGGCGGGGACACCCAGTACGGGTCGCGGCCGTAGTACTCGTGCAGCGACTTGCCCCACTGGGGATCGGCCATGCTCGGCCAGCTGTCCTTGTTGAAGCCCGGTGCGGATTTGAGCCGGTCTGCCGTCACGGCAATCCGGAAGCATTTCTCGTCGGTGTCCATGACCAGTGCATTCCATGGGATGGCGTGCAGTGTGTCGCCGATGCCGAGAAAGCCGCCGGTGGTCAGCACCGCGTAGGCGATGCGGCCGTGCGGTACATCCAGCATGATCTCGGAAATCTTGCCGACGTGTTCGCCGTCGGATGAATAGGCCTTGGTGCCGTCAAGGCTCGATGCCGCCATCACTTCAGGGCCCGGGCCTTCGCCCACGCCTGAACCGATGATGGCCGCGCCTTCACGGGTGGGAGGTTGGTTCGGCATGCTGTGCTCCTTGTCGCAAGACGTTGGAATGCATGGCATGCGCAATGACCATGCCTGCGCCGTTTGTGGCGCCGTGCGCATGGAGCTGAAGTCGCCAGCTGCCGCCGTGGTAATTCTTTCGTGTGGCATGGAAAAAAGGCGCGTCAGCGTGGCGCTGCGCGCCTTCCTGCAGCGGTTCCCGGCGGAGCCTAGAAGCGATGCCGCATGCCAAGCATGACGCCCACGCGCGTGGTGCTGTCCACGCCCGCGGCGGGCGGCGCGCCCTGCTGGAACATCAGCCCGCCCCCCAGCGTGGTGCCGCGCGCCAGGCTGCCAGGCTGCTCGCCGGCGGTCTTCATGTAGACCACGCTGTTGTTAATCCGGTAGTCCTGGAAGAAGAAGTCACCGCCGATATACAGCGGCTCGGACCAGGCGCTGGTTTACCTGCATTGCGCAAACGCCCCCGGAAAGTGCGTCATCGACCGCAGCGAGGTGGCGCGATCAGTTGCCCGCAGCCGTGGCCGGCGCATCGCGCGACAGGCCCAGGATCCAGTTGCGGAAGGCCGCCAGCGCTTCGGATTCGGGCCGGCCCTCCGGATAGGCAAAGTAGTAGCCCTGCTGCTCGTCCAGCATGCCCGCCAGCGGGATCACCAGCTGGCCGGTCTGCAGCTCGCGCTCGATCAGCAGGCGCGGCGCCAGGCCGATGCCGAGCCCGGCCGCGGCGGCGGCCGTCATCATCGTGAACAGTTCATAGCGCGGCCCGCGCGAGGCGGCCAGGTCATAGGCCCAGCCCTGTGCCGCGTACCAGTCGCGCCAGGCGTTGGCGCGCGTGCTCAGGTGCAGGTGTCGGCAGCGCGCCAGGCTGGCGGCGCCGGTCACGGGGTGCCCGGCCAGGAAGGCGGGACTGCACACCGGCACCATGCCCCCTTCGCGGAAGATCACGCCGCCGCGCGTGCCGGGCCAGAACTGGTCGCCGAAGTAGATCGCCGCGTCATAGGCGCATTCCTGGAACGAAAACGGCTGCGAGCGCGCCGACAGGTTGACCGTCACATTGGGATGGCGCCGCGCAAAGTCCGGCAGGCGCGGGATCAGCCATTGGGTGGCAAAGGTGGGCACCACCGCCAGCTCCAGCGTGTAGCCCATGGCCCGGCCGGTGGTGATTTCCAGCGTGTCGCGCTGCAGGTGGTCCAGGTGCCGGCGGATGCGCGCGGCGTATTCGCGCCCGGTATCGGTCAGCTCCAGGCGCCGGCGCACGCGCGTGAACAGCGCCACGCCCAGGCGCTGCTCCAGCTGCGCCACCTGCCGCCCCACCGCGCTGTGCGTCAGCGCCAGCTCTGCCGCGGCGCGGGTAAAGCTGCCCAGCCGTGCCGAAGCCTCGAAGGCCTGCAGCGCGCCCAGGTTGGGGATGTCGTTTCTCATGGGACTGCGAGGGAAGGAAGGCTGACAGTATAAACAGCGGCGCCAGGCCGCACCGCTACCGCGGTCGTGCGCCGCACGCACAACGTTGTGCGCAATGCGCGCTTGTGCGCGCCATGGGGGCGCCCCTATCCTGCCTCGCGGATCGTCGCCAGCCCGGCTGCCATCCAGTGCTCACCTGTTTGCGCCCATGACCTCCAAACTCTCCACGCTCCTTACCGCCAACGTCGGCGCCGCCCGCGCCGCGCAACTGCTCGCGCTGGTCACCTTGCCCGCGGATCTGCCGCAGGCCCCGCAGGGCCGTGCCAGCCGCGCGGAAATCGCCCAGGCCCTGAACATGGTGCTGTTCGGCGGCATCCTCGAGCGCGTGCCGAGCGGCCGCGCCTACACCGACGATGTCGCCGCTGCCGGCGGCAAGGTCACCTTCGACCATGGCGCGCTGCGCACGGTCAAGTGGCGCGACAACGGCGCGCTGCCCGAAGGCGAGGCCGCCTTCACCCGCATCCTGCGCCCGCTCGGCTACGTGCTCAACGGCACCTATCCGCTGGACCGCATCGGCATGACCGGCCGCTCATACGCGCATGCCGACGCGCCCGAGGACATCGCCCAGTTCTTCCTCAGCGAATTCCATCCGGAACGCTTCAGCGAAGCCTTCCGCGCCGCCGTCAGCCGCGTCACCGGCACCTCCGCAGACCCGCTCACGCCGCGCGCGCAGACCCTGCTGTGGCAGCTGGAGCGCGACGGCGCGCTGGACCTGGCCGACGGCGCCGAGCTGGTCGGCCTGCTGGTGCCATGCTTCGAGCGCCAGCACGCCACGCCGAGCCTGGCCGACTATGAAACCCTGCTGAGTGAATCGGCGGAGATGGCCTGGGTCGCCACCGAAGGCAACGCCTTCAACCATGCCACCGACCGCGTCGACGACGTGTTCGCGCTGGCCGAGCAGCAGAAGCAGCTGGGCCGGCCGATGAAGGACAAGGTGGAAGTCTCGCGCAGCGGGCGCGTCAAACAGACCGCGTTCCGCGCGGATACGGTGCGCCGCAACTTCGTCGGCGCGCAGGGCGAGACGGTGGAGCGGGACGTGCCGGGGTCGTTCTACGAGTTCATCACGCGAGACCGCTTTGCCGAAGAAGCGGCCGCGCCGCAGCGTTATGACCTGGGGTTTGATGCGGGCAATGCGCAGGGGATCTTCAAGATGACGGCGGCGGCCTGCTGAGGTGATGAGGGGGGAGGGCGCGGGCGCGTGGATGCGCCGGCCCTCTCCCCCGGCCCCTCTCCCGCAAGCGGGAGAGGGGGGCAAACCCTTGTTACCCCGCCCGCTTCGTCGAAATCACCGCCTCAGCCACATTGGCCGGCGCCTCGGCATAGTGCTTGAACTCCATCGTGTACGTCGCGCGTCCCTGCGTCAGCGAGCGCAGCGTGGTGGAGTAACCGAACATGGTTGCCAGAGGCACCTCGGCGCGCACGATCTTGCCGCCGCCACCGGCGATGTCTTCCATACCGTGCACCATGCCGCGGCGTGACGACAAATCGCCCATCACGTTGCCAGTGAATTCCTCAGGCGTTTCCACCTCGACGGCCATCATCGGCTCCAGCAGGATGGGCCTGGCCCGGCGCATGCCTTCCTTGAACGCCATCGAGCCGGCCATGCGGAATGCGTTCTCGTTCGAGTCGACGTCGTGGTAGGAGCCGAACACCAGCGTGGCCTTGATGTCGACTACCGGGTAGCCGGCCAGCACGCCTGACTGCAGGGTCTCGCGGATGCCCTTGTCCACCGCGGGGATGAACTCGCGCGGGACCACGCCGCCCTTGATGGCATCGACGAACTCATAGCCGCCGCCGTGCGGCATCGGCTCGAGGTTGAGCACCACGTGGCCGTACTGGCCGCGTCCGCCCGATTGCTTGATGAACTTGCCTTCCACGTCCTTGACCGGCTGGCGGATGGTCTCGCGGTAGGCCACCTGGGGCTTGCCGACCGAGGCCTCCACGCCGAACTCGCGCCGCATGCGGTCGACCAGGATTTCCAGGTGCAGCTCGCCCATGCCGGAGATGATGGTCTGGCCGGATTCCTCGTCCGTAGTCACGCGGAAGGACGGGTCTTCCTGCGCAAGGCGGTTCAGCGCAATGCCCATCTTTTCCTGGTCGGCCTTGGTCCTCGGCTCGACGGCCTGCGAGATCACCGGTTCCGGGAAGCTCATGCGCTCCAGGATGATGACCTTGTCGGGGTCGCACAGGGTGTCGCCGGTGGTCGCTTCCTTCAGGCCGACGGCCGCGGCGATGTCGCCGGCGCGCACTTCCTTGATCTCCTGGCGCACGTTGGCGTGCATCTGCAGGATGCGGCCCAGGCGCTCGCGCTTGGCCTTGACCGGGTTGTAGACGGTGTCGCCGGATTTGACCACGCCGGAATAGACGCGGAAGAAGATCAGCTGGCCGACAAAGGGGTCGGTCATGATCTTGAACGCCAGCGCCGCAAACGGCTCGTCGTCGCTGGGATGGCGCTCGGCCTCGCGGTCGTCTTCGGTGTGGCCCAGGATGGCCGGCACGTCGGCGGGCGAGGGCAGGTAGTCGATGACGGCGTCCAGCATGCTCTGCACGCCCTTGTTCTTGAAGGCGCTGCCGCACAGCATCGGCACGATCTCGTTGGCGATGGTGCGCTTGCGCAGGCCGCGCTTGATCTGCTCCTCGGTCAGCGGCTCGCCCGACAGGTACTGGTGGAGCAGCGTCTCGTCGGCCTCGGCGGCGGCTTCGACCATCTTGTCGCGCCATTCCTGCGCGGTGGCCAGCAGGTCCGCCGGAATGTCCTGGTATTCGAAGCGCACGCCCTGGCTGGCATCGTCCCAGACGATGGCCTTCATCTTGACCAGGTCGACCACGCCCTGGAAATGGTCCTCGGCGCCCAGCGGGATCTGGATCGGCACGGCGCGGCCCTTGAGGCGGTCGGCGATCTGCGTCTGCACGCGGAAGAAGTCGGCGCCGACGCGGTCCATCTTGTTGACGAAGGCAATGCGCGGCACCGCGTACTTGTTGGCCTGGCGCCAGACCGTCTCGGACTGCGGCTGCACGCCGCCGACAGCGTCATAGACCATGCAGGCGCCGTCGAGCACGCGCATGGAACGCTCGACTTCGATGGTGAAGTCGACGTGTCCCGGTGTATCGATGATGTTGATGCGGTGTTCGGGGTAGTTGCCGGCCATGCCCTTCCAGAAGGCAGTGGTGGCGGCCGACGTGATGGTGATGCCGCGCTCCTGCTCCTGCTCCATCCAGTCCATGGTGGCAGCGCCATCGTGCACTTCGCCCAGCTTGTGGTTGACGCCCGTGTAGAACAGGATCCGTTCGGTCGTCGTGGTCTTGCCGGCGTCGATATGCGCGCTGATGCCGATATTGCGGTAGCGCTCGATGGGGGTCTTGCGAGGCACAGTGTTCTCCATGGATGAAACACGCTGGAATAGAGTAGCACCACTGGCCGTTTGCCGTTGTCCCTGCCGTGCGCAGGGGCACACCGCCGCAGCCCGGTGCTCCGGCATGAGCGTGTGTCTGAGGCGGGCCTAGGATTCGGCTTCATGCGAAACCGATTTCTCCCATCCTGCCAGCGTCCGCGGCTCCCTATACTGGCGCAGCATCGCGCCCCGCGTGTTCATCGCCCTGCCATCCCATGCCCGGTCAGGATGCGCCCGGTTGCCGATGCATTCCCGGACTACGAAGCCACGCATGACAACCATCCTGATCGTTGACGACCATCCGGCGATGCGGCTGGTGCTCAGGCACCACCTGTTGCAGCTGCTTGGCGTAGACGAGGTGATCGAAGCAGACAACGGACAGTGCGCCATCGAGCTGGTGCGCGCGCGCATGCCGGACCGCGTGCTGCTCGACCTGGACATCCCGCGCTCCAGCGGGCTGGATGTGGCGCCACGCCTGCGCGCGATCCATCCGCAGGTGCGCATTCTGGTGGTGACGGCGCTGGACCCGGCGGTGTTCATCAGTCGGTCATGGCAGGCCGGTGCGCAGGGCTTCGTCAGCAAGACCCAGGACATCAAGGAAATCCTGCGTGCGGTCGAGGCGGTGCTGGCGGGCTATACCGTGTTCCCGGTGCTCAACCGCGGCGGCGCGCCGCGCCAGGCCATGTCGGCGGACGAGGAGATCCTGCGGCGCCTCTCCGACAAGGAACTGGTGGTGCTGCAGATGCTGGCGCGCGGCATGTCCTACAAGGCCATCAGCGCCAGCCTCTTCATCAGCAACAAGACCGTCAGCAGCTACAAGGCACGCATCATGGGCAAGCTGCAGGTCTCGTCCCTGGTGGAGCTGGGGGATTTTGCGCGGTGCTGCCGGCTGACGCCCTGAGCCCGGTCATTCTCATTAGACATCGTATGACTTGGCGGGGCGACACCCACCCGGGTGCGTGCGCGCCGGTCAGCCTTGGGCGGCGGCCGTCCCTGAGGCCTTGCGCAGCCGTTCGCGGCTGTTGGTCAGGTGCATGCGCATGGCGGCCTTGGCCCCGTCGGGGTCGCGGCGCTCGATCGCGTCGTAGATGTTCTCGTGCTCGATGCTGACGCGCTCCAGGTACTGCTCGCGCTCGGGCGTGCTGACCTGCAGGCGGCTGCGCGGGATCACCATGGTGCCCAGGTGGCCCATGATGTCCGTGAAGTAGCGGTTGCCGGTGGCGCGCGCGATCGCCAGGTGGAAGGCAAAGTCGCTCTCCACGGCGTCGTTGCCGGCGCCGGCGCTGCGCTTGAGCTCATCCAGCGCCTGGCGCATGGCGGCCAGCTGCGCGTCGGTGCGGCGCGATGCGGCCAGGCCCGCGGCCTCGGCTTCAAGGCTGACGCGGAATTCCAGCATCGCCATCACATCCATGGCCGTGCCCAGCGCGTCCGGCCCGATGCGGAAGGGCGAAGGCGCCTCGGCCGCGCGCGCCAGCACGAAGGTGCCGATGCCGTGGCGGGTCTCCACCAGGCCGCTGGCCTGCAGCCGCGACAGTGCCTCGCGCACCACGGTGCGGCTGACCCCCATCGACGCCATGATCTCCGACTCGGTCGGCAGCTTGTTGCCGGGCTTGAGCTGGCCCTGGCGGATCTCTTCGCCAAGGGCCTGCACCACTTCCTCGGCAAGCGTGCGGCCGCGGCGGCGCAGCGGCGCTTGCGGCGCAGGAACGGGCGGAACGGACTGGGCGGGGGTGGAGTTCGGCATGGTGGATACGGGCGGGGTTTCCCGGACTTGACCGGTTCGAGATGGCCTCATTATACTGGGTTATCAGTCATACGATGACAGATAACATACGCGACACGATGGTCGGGGTGAACGATACTGCGCCCGCCATCAGAAATGCCGGAGACAACCCAGAGATGACCCCAACCGCCGCCCCCATGGCGTCCGCCCACACCCCGGTCGTAACCGAACTGACCGTGGTGCCCGTGGCCGGGCATGACAGCATGCTGATGAACCTGTCCGGCGCCCATGGCCCGTACTTCACGCGCAATATCGTGATCGTGCGCGACAGCGCCGGCCAAACCGGCGTGGGCGAGGTCCCGGGCGGCGAGGGCATCCGCCAGACGCTGGAAGACGCGCGGCCGCTGCTGGTGGGCCAGCCCATCGGCCAGTACCAGGCCATCCTGAACCGCGTGCGCGCGGCATTCGCCAGCCGCGATGCCGGCGGCCGCGGCCTGCAGACCTTTGACCTGCGCATCACCATCCATGCGGTGACGGCACTGGAGGCGGCCCTGCTCGACCTGCTCGGCCAGCACCTGGAGGTGCCCGTGGCCGCGCTGCTCGGCGAAGGCCAGCAGCGCGACGCGGTGGAGATGCTGGGTTACCTCTTCTATATCGGCGACCGCCAGCGCACCACGCTGGACTACCGCACCGAGCCCGATGCCGACAACGCGTGGTTCCGCCTGCGCAATGAAGTGGCGATGACCCCCGCGGGCGTGGTGCGCCTGGCCGAAGCCGCTTATGAGCGCTACGGCTTCAACGACTTCAAGCTCAAGGGCGGCGTGCTGAGCGGCGACGAAGAGATGGAAGCGATCCTGGCGCTGGCCGAACGCTTCCCGAAGGCGCGCATCACGCTGGACCCAAACGGCGCCTGGTCGCTGGCAGAAGCCGTGCGCCTGTGCCGCGACAAGCGCGGCGTGCTGGCCTATGCTGAAGACCCGTGCGGTGCCGAAGACGGCTACTCCGGGCGCGAGATCATGGCCGAGTTCCGCACTGCCACCGGCCTGCCCACCGCCACCAACATGATCGCCACTGACTGGCGCCAGATGGGGCATGCGGTGCGGCTGCAGTCGGTCGACATCCCGCTGGCCGACCCGCACTTCTGGACCATGCAGGGCTCGGTGCGCGTGGCGCAGATGTGCGCGGAGTGGGGCCTGACCTGGGGCTCGCACTCGAACAACCACTTCGATATCTCGCTGGCGATGTTCACCCACGTGGCCGCCGCCGCACCGGGGCGCGTCACCGCCATCGACACGCACTGGATCTGGCAGGACGGCGAGAACCTGACCCGCAACCCGCTGCAGATCGAAGGCGGCCTGGTGCAGGTGCCCAAGACGCCGGGCCTGGGCGTGGAGCTCGACATGGATGCCCTGGCGCGCGCGCACGCGCTGTACCAGCGCAAGGGCCTGGGCGCACGCGACGATGCCGCGGCGATGCAGTTCCTGATCCCGGGCTGGAAGTTCAACAACAAGGCGCCCTGCACGGTGCGCTGACGCGGTACCGGCAATGACGCCAACCGGCCGTTGCCGTTATCGGGACGGCCGGGCTCATCTGATAAAGACACACTGCAGGAGACAACGATGTACACGTTCCAACGCCAGCCCGCCCTGCGCCTGCACCACTGGCTGCGCGCCTTTGCGCTCGGCTCTGTCGTCACGGTGGCGGCCCTGACCGTCAGCGCCGCCGCCTACGCCGCGCCACAGGACTGGCCGCAACGCCCGGTATCGGTCGTGGTGCCGTTCCCGCCGGGCGGCTCCAGCGACGCCATCGCGCGCATGCTGACCGTGCCGCTCAATGAAAAGCTGGGCCAGCCCTTCGTCATCGACAACCGCCCCGGCGCGACCGGCGCCATCGGCGCCACCTTCGTCAAGCGCGCGCCGGCGGACGGCTACACCATGATGGTGGCGTCGATCGGCGTGTATGCGGTGAACCCGTTCCTGCAGAAGAACCTGGCCTATGACCCGGCCAGGGATTTCGACCTGCTGACGGTGGCGGTGCGCGCGCCCAACGTGCTGGTGGCCAATCCGCAGTTCCCGGCCAACACGCTGCAGGAACTGGTGGCCTACATGAAGAAGAACCCGGGCAAGGTCAGCTTTGCCTCGTCCGGCGCGGGCTCGTCCGATCACCTGACCGCGGCGCTGTTCTGGCAGAAGAGCGCCACCGACGGCCTGCACGTGCCCTACAAGGGCGGCGGCCCGGCCATCTCCGACCTGCTTGCCGGCCAGGTCGACGTGTCGTTCCAGAACGTCAACGCCGTGCTGCAGCACATCCGCACCGGCAAGCTCAAGGCCATGGCGGTGACCTCCGACAAGCGCTCGCCGGTGCTGCCCAATGTGCCGACCATGGCCGAGGCCGGCGTGAAGGATGTGGAGGTGTACTCCTGGCAGGGCGTGGCCGCGCCGCGCGGCCTGCCGCCCGAGGTGAAGAGCCGCCTGCACGGCGCGCTGGTGTCGTCGCTGAACGACCCGAAGATGCGCCAGAAGCTGTCCGAGAACGGCTTCGAGGTGGTGGCCAACACGCCTGAGCAGTTCAGCCAGTTCGAGGCGCAGGAGCTGCAGCGCTGGAAGACCGTGATCGAGAAGGGCAAGATCGCGCTGGACTGAAGCCATCCCACTGAACCCGGACACTGCAGCACCGACCGCACCGGCCATGCACGCATAGCGTGCCGCGCCAGCGCGCGCGTCATCGACAGGAGACAACAGCATGACCCAGGGACGCCGCACCTTCCTCAAGCAATCCTCCGCACTGGCCGCCGGCCTGGCCGCCGGCCCGCTCGCGGGCCTGTCATCGGCGGCGCACGCCGCGCAAGACTGGCCCACCCGCCCGATCCGCCTGGTGGTGCCATACACCGCCGGCGGCTCGTCGGACATCATCGCGCGCCTGATTAGCAAGCAGCTGGGCGAAGCGCTGGGCCAGTCAGTGGTGGTGGACAACCGCCCCGGCGCCAACGGCAACGTCGGCGCGGCACTGGTCGCGCAGGCCACCGACAACCACACGCTGATGCTGTGCGATATCGGCGCGCTGGCGATCAGCCCGTCGGTCTATACCAAGCTGACCTTCAATATCGCCAAGGACCTCAAGCCGGTGTCGATGCTGGCCTACTCGCCGCACCTGCTGGTGGTGCATCCGTCGGTGCAGGCGGCCAGCGTGAAGGAACTGGTGGCGCTGTCGCAGCGCAGCCAGCTCAACTTCGCCGTGACCGCCATCGGCAGCGCGCCGCACCTGGCCGGCGTGGCGGTGGAGCAGGCCACCGGCGCCAGGTGGCAATACGTACCCTACAAAGGCGGCTCGCAGGCCATTGCCGATACCGTGGGCGGCAGCGCCCAGGTGCTGATGAACGGCATGCTGGCCACGCTGCCGCACGTGCAGTCGGGCAAGCTAAAGCTGATCGCCCAGTCCAAGCGCACGCGCATGCCGCTGCTGCAGAACGTGCCGACCATCGCCGAGCAGGGCGTGCCGAATTTCGAATCCGGAACGTGGCAGGGGGTGATGGCCCCGGCCAGCATGTCCGATGCGATGGTGGCGCGCATCAGCGGCGAGTTGATCCGCATCATCCGCGCGCCGGATCTGCGCGCGCAGCTGGTGGCCCAGGGGGCGGAGGTGGTGACGATGACGCCGGGGGAGACTGGGAAGTTCTTTGTTGCCGAGCAGACGCGATGGGCGGGGGTGGTGAAGCAGGCGGGGATCAAGCTGGAGGCTTGAGTGGGAGCTAGCGGACCGCAGCAGGTTCTTCACAGATTTGCGGGTGTGGCTGGTTTTGGCTTGGTGCCATGCGCTCGGGTGTCGCTCTTGACTAGCGTGGGCTGTTTCGCCGGCGTAGCCGGCGAGTCACTTTTTGTCCGAGCGACAAAAAGTAACCAAAAAACGCGTCGCCTATGCGGCTGGCAATCAATTCCACGGCGTTGGTGGTTCGCACGGTGGTGCTTGCCGTTTGGGCGTGGTTGCTCGTTCGACCCTGCTACGCCATGTGAGTCAGGGATAGTGCCTGCGTTAGCCCACTATTGAACGATCCCCATGCGGGGCGTAGGCCGCCTGCTGCAAACGGCATCGCGGGGACGCCTACGGCTGCTGCGCGGGCTCAAAATGCGCTGACGGTCATCGGGCGCTTGCGCGAAGCGCAGCCCACGCCCGCCAAGAACAACACCCGACCGCATGGCGGCCAATCCAAAGCAGCCCCGTTCGCCAAGGGCTCCCCTAATCTAGCGAAGTCCCCAATAAGAAAAGGCCCCGCGTACTGCGGGGCCTGCGGGATTAACCCTTCACCGCTTCCGGCAACAACGCCTGCGGCAAGTTCTGATAACAAACCGGCCGCAAGAACCGGTCAATCGCCGTCGCCCCCACTGAAGTCGAACGCGCATCCGAAGTCGCCGGGAACGGCCCGCCATGCACCATCGCATAGGCAACCTCAACCCCAGTCGGATAGCCATTGCACAGCACCCGCCCGGCTTTGCGTTCCAGCACCGGCAGCAGGCGCCGCGCGGCCGCGTGGTCGGCATCGTCGAGCTGCATCGTCGCCGTCAGCTGGCCCTCAAGCTGCCGCGCCACCGTCAGCATCTCGTCGAGATCGCGGCACACCACCAGCACCGTCGACGGCCCGAACACCTCGGCCTGCATCCGGTGATCCGCCATGAACTGCGCCGCGGTGGTCTCGAACATCACCGGCCGCGCCTGGTTGGCCCCGTTGCCGTCGACGCCGTCGCCAATGCGTTGCAGACCGTCGAGCGACGACAGCTGCGCCACGCCTTGCTCAAAGGCGGCATGGATGCCGGGCGTCAGCATGGTCGCTGCCGGCTTGCCTTGCAGCGCGCCGAGCGCCGCTGCGCGGAACTTGTCGAGCGCGGGGCCTTCAATGCCGATCACCAGCCCGGGGTTGGTACAGAACTGGCCGACGCCCATCACCAGCGAATCCACCAGCTGGCGGCCGATTTCCTCGCCGCGTGCATCGAGTGCCGCCGGCAGCAGGAACACCGGATTGATGCTGCTCATCTCCGCATACACCGGAATCGGCTGCGGGCGGCGCTGGGCAGCCTGCATCAGCGCCAGGCCGCCGGCGCGCGAGCCGGTGAAGCCCACCGCCTGGATTGCCGGATGCGAGACCAGTGCCGTGCCGATGGCATTGCCCGCCCCGACCAGCAGCGAGAACACGCCTTCGGGCAGGCCCGCGTCCTGCACGGCCTTCTGGATCACGCGTCCCACCAGTTCCGACGTGCCCAGGTGCGCCGGGTGTGCCTTGACCACGACCGGGCAGCCCGCGGCCAGTGCCGAGGCGGTGTCGCCGCCGGCCACGGAGAAGGCCAGCGGGAAGTTGCTGGCGCCGAACACCGCCACCGGGCCGATGGCGATGCACTGCATGCGCAGGTCCGGGCGCGGCGGGTTGCGCTCGGGCAGCGCGGCGTCGAAGGTGGCCTGCTGCCAGCGGCCTTCGCGCAGCACGGTGGCGAACAGGCGCAGCTGGCCGGCGGTGCGGCCGCGCTCGCCCTGCAGGCGCGCGATCGGCAGCGCGCTTTCCAGGCGGGCGCGTTCGGTCAGCGTGTCGCCCAGCGCTTCGATGCCGGTGGCGATGGCTTCGAGCAAGGCCGCGCGCTGCTCTGGCGTGGTGTTGCGGTAGGTGTCGAAAGCGGCTTCAGCCAGCGCACAGGCGCGCTCGACCTCGGCCTGGCCGCCGCCATGGAAGTCAGGGCCCAGGGCTTCGCCGGTGGTGGGATTGATGGCCTGCAGCAGGGCTTCGGTGCCGCGCACGGCTTGCGCGCCGATCAGCATGTCGCCGGTGATGTGCATGGAAGGATTCCTTGTCAGCGTTTGAATGGGAAAGCCGGCCGGAGGGCATATGCCCCGCGGCCGGCCTGTCGCTATGCAGTGCGAGGACGGGCTTACGTTGGCGATTACTGCGGGCCGAGCTTGTTGATCAGCGTGCCCAGCATCTCCATCTCCTCGCCGGTCAGGTCGGTCAGCGGCGCGCGCACCGGGCCGCCGTCGCGGCCGACCAGGCGGGCGCCGGCCTTGACGATGCTCACGGCATAGCCGGCCTTGCGGTTGCGGATGGCCAGGTAGGGCAGGAAGAAGTTGTCGAGCAGGCGGCCCACGGTGTCGTGGTCATCCGCGGCGATGGCGCGGTAGAAGTCCATCGCGGTCTTGGGGATGAAGTTGAACACGGCCGACGAATACACCGGCACGCCCAGCGCCTTGTAGGCCGCGGCATAGACCTCGGCCGTGGGCAGACCGCCGAGGTAAGAGAAGCGGTCGCCCAGCTTGCGGCGGATGCTGACCATGGCCTCGATGTCGCCCACGCCGTCCTTGAAGCCGACCAGGTTGGGGCAGCGCTCGGCCAGGCGTGCCAGCTGCGTCGCATCCAGCTTCGAGTTGGCGCGGTTGTAGACGATCACGCCGATGTCCACCGACTTGCAGACCTGCTCCACGTGCGCGGCAATGCCGTCCTGGCTGGCTTCAGTCAGGTAGTGCGGCAGCAGCAGCACGCCGGCCGCGCCCAGGCGCTGGGCTTCCTGCGCGTAGGCGATGGCGGTGCGGGTCGGGCCGCCGGCGCCGGCCAGGATCGGCACCATGCCGGCGCAGGTGCGCACAGCCGTGTCGACCACGGCCGAGTAGTCCTGCGGCGTCAGCGAGAAGAACTCGCCGGTGCCGCCCGCAGCGAACAGCGCGGTGGCGCCGTAAGGGGCCAGCCACTCCAGCCGCGCGGCGTAGGCGTGCGGCGCGAAGTCGCCCTGGGCGTCGAAGTCGGTGATGGGGAAGGACAGCAGGCCTTCAGAGACGATTTTCTTGAGTTCGTTGGGTGCGAGCATCGCGGCAATCCTGAGCGGGCCAGTGGCCCCGGGTGGCAGTGGCGGCTGACTGCGACGGCGCAGGTCATCCGAGTTATCAGTCATCGTACGACAAGGTTTTAGCGAAGGCAATAGGGCAGGCGATCATTCGGGGTTAACCGGGATGGGGCCGGCGTTTCCGCTGGAGAGCCTTGCGGGCGCCAAAAAAAACGACAGGAACGCGCAGTCAGGGGCACTTCATGCCTGCGATGGCGGCGGTCGTACTGTGGTGAGGCCCGGTGAGGCTGGAATGTGATGTTGTAGGACAACGTAGGTCAGGCGGCTCCCTGCCGGCGCGCCGTCCACTCAGGAAATTTGAAACACCGATGCAAAGCTGCCGGTGCACGGGTCCCCGGCGACTGGCACACTGGCAACCTGGACTGACGGGGAGAACATGGTGGGAGAGTTACAGGCCTTGCTGGAGAACCACGGGCTGATGCTGGTGTTCCTGAACGTGCTGGTCGAGCAGGCCGGGCTGCCGGTGCCCGCGTACCCGATGCTGTTCGTCGCCGGCGCGCTGGGCGTGCAGGACACCGGGCCGTCGATCGGCGCGGTGCTGGCGGCGGTGATCTTTGCCTGCCTGATTGCCGATACCGGCTGGTACTTCGCCGGACGCCGGCTGGGGCAGCCGATGCTGCGCACGATCTGCCGGGTATCGATTTCGCAGGACTCGTGCATCCGCCAGACCCAATCGCTCTATCTGCGCGTGGGGCCGCGCTCGCTGGTGATTGCCAAGCTGCTGCCCGGTGCCGGGGCCTTGTCCACCGCGATGGCGGGCATGACGGGCACGCCGTTGCCGGTGTTCCTCTTCTATGACGCCATCGGCGCGCTGGTCTGGGCTGGCAGCGCCTTGCTGATCGGCGTGGTGTTCAGTGATTTCATCGATGCCATCCTGGAGGCGTTCAGCGCCTACGGGCATATGGCCGTGGTGGGGCTGTTGGTGGCGTTCGCGCTGTTCCTGGCGTGGCGCTGGTGGCGCCGCCTCCGGCTGCTGCGCCGCACGCGGCGCGTGCCGCGCATGACGGTGGATGAGCTGGAAGCGCGCCGGCTCGCCGGCAGCCTGCCGGTGGTGATCGACGTGCGCGCCCACGGCGACACGCCGATGGAGCGCATCCCCGGCTCGGTGGTGCTCGACATGCAGGGCGCGCTGGACAGCCTGGACGCGCTGGGCGTGCCGCACGCCGGGGCCGACATCGTGGTCTATTGCGCCTGCCCCAATGAACTGTCCGCCGCGCTGCTGGCCGAGCGCCTGCGCGTGGCCGGCTACCCGAAGACCTGGGCGCTGGCCGGCGGCTTCGACGAATGGAAGCGGCGCCACGGCGGCACCGCGCCGACCGAGGCGGCCAACCAGCCAGGGCCGGCCGAAGCCGCCTGAACCTGCCAGGCCGTCGGCGCTGCGCTCAGCGCTTGCCCGCGGTCTGGAAGACCGACAGGTCCGGGTAGACCGCGCGGATCTTCTCCCACTCGGCCGCATTGAAGAACTGGCACTTGCCGGCGCCGAAGCGCTTGGACACCTCCACGCAGAAGCGCACGGCTTCAGCGATGTCGATCTCATGGTTGGCCGAGGTCGCGCTGCCCGACACCACCGACTGCGCCGTCACCGCCACGCCGACCACCGGCGCCTGGGTGGCCACGTGCGGCTGCATGATGCTGTTGAAGTGGTACAGGCCGTTGTGGTACGGCGTGATGTCCTGCTGCGAGATCGGGAAGGTCACCGCTGGGCAGCCGGTGGTGGACTCCATGGTCGCCACCAGGTCTGGCGCCACGCGCAGGATGTAGCCCTGCATCGCCGTCGGCGAAATCGCAAAGCCGCGGTGCTTGATGATGCTGTTGCCCTTGGAGGCATCGATCGACAGGATCGCGTCCATCTCGGGCAGCACCTGGTAGTCGTTCATGGTGTCGGACGAGACCGGCATGCCCATGAACGGCACCGGGTCGTGCGGCTGCATCGAGACATTGGTCGACAGGTGCGTGGTCACGATCACGTCGCCCACCAGGTGGTCGCCGCGCGCCTTCATCTGCGCCAGCTTGAGCGCCACCGCCAGGCAGCCGATCGGACCGTCGGCGTCAGACACCAGCCCCACCAGTTCCGGGCGCGCGCCGATCGCGCCGTTGCGGCCGATCACGCCCAGCGTCGGCGCACTGCCGCCGCTACGCTTGCCCGTGGTGCCGGGGATCACGATGGTGATGAAGTCGGTGGTGTTGGCAGTGTTCTCGGGCGGGGCGTTGTGGACCGTGGTCACTTCCACGCTCACGCCGGCGCCGGCATAGGGCACGAACAGTTCGCTGACGACCGCACCGTTGGCGTGCGGGCTGTCCAGGGCTTCATGAATGACCAGCGTCTGCTGCAGGGCCATGGCTTTCTCCAAATGATGTGCCCTGCCCGCGCGGCGCGGGCAGGGCGTCTACAAAAAGTCAGAACTGGTGGCGCAGGCCGACCATCATCGTGGTCTGGCTGTCGCGCCCGTCCAGCGGCTTGCCGCTGCCGCCGGTCCAGCTGGTGGTGTTGTTGCCGAACAGGCCCGACCAGTCACCGTGCACACGGTCGTAGGCCAGCGCCAGGTAGGCATCGGTGCGCTTGCTGAAGGCGTAGTCGGCGACTGCGTAGGCAGTGGTGCGGTTGCCGCTGAAGCCGTCGGCGCGGGTGCGGTTGTGCATCACGCTGCCGATCAGCGTGACGTTGCCGGTGACCGGGTAGCTCGCGCCCAGCGTGAAGAAGTCGTCGTGGCGGCTGCCGCCGAAGACCGAGTTGATGGCGGCGCGATTGGTCGGCGTGGCGGCGGTGGACATGCTGGTGATCGTGGCCGTGTCGGTGCCGCCCTTGGAAGAATCGAAGCCCGCGTCGCGGTCGCTGTGGATGTAGTTGGCGAACAGGCTGGCGCGGCCCACCGCGGCCTTCAGGCCGGCCAGGTAGATGCTCGCGGCGCGGCTCTGGCTGTCGCGGGTCTGCTGGAAGTCGCCCACTGCGGCGATGGGGCCGGCGGCGTACCTCACGCCGAACGACATCGACGAGGTCGCGCGGGTGTTGCCCGCGGTTTCGCCCAGCGCGTATTCGGCGATCACCGAAACCGGGCCGAAGTTGCCGGTGTAGCTGACGGCGTTGTCGTAGCGCTGGCCGGTCAGGTAGACCATCCACGCATTGGACGGCGCCGCGCCCACGCCGAGCGGGTCGACGTAGTACAGCATGGTGTTGGCGGTGGTGTACTGCCGGCCCAGCGCCAGCTCGCCCCACTGGTTGCCGATCTTCACATACGCCTGGCGCCCGAACAGCTGCCCCTGCTGGTCCAGCTTGCCGGTGTCGGCCAGCAGGCCGTTTTCCAGCACGAAGCCGGCCTTCAGGCCGCCGCCCAGGTCTTCAATGCCGCGCAGGCCGAAGCGGCTGCCCGACAGGAAACCTTCGCCACCTTGCTGCAGCCCGATCTGGGCATCGCCCGCCGGGTTCGAATGGGACTGGTAGGTCAGCGCGGTGTCGATCACGCCGTACAGCGTCACCCCGGACTGGGCCATCGCGGCGGCCGGTAGGCCCAGCAGCAACGGCAGTGCCAGGCGGCCCGCGTGGCGAGTGGTGTGGCTCATCTTGTTTTCTCCTCCAGAAGGCAAAGGGGGGCCCGCGCGGGCGGCACGGCGCGGCCCGCGAGGCGGCTTTCTCTTTGTTGTGCCCGGGACCGGCCCGGGTCAGTGCGTCAGCGGATCAGGGCAGTGCCGCCGGCTCAGGCAGCAAAGCCCGGCCAGTCCGGCATCCCGGCCGGACCGGTGATCTGCGACAGCGGGAACGTCTCGCCTTCGCGAATCGTTTCGGCCTTGCCTTCGGCCGGGAACCACAGCGCATGGCGCTCGCCCAGCACAGTGCCGCGCGTGCCGTCCGAGAACAGTGCCGAACCCTCCGGCAGCGCAAACACCTGCTCCGGCGCGTTGATGTGCAGGAACTCGGCCAGGCGCTCTTCGCGGCTTTCGCCGTTGTGGCCGGCGGGCTTGCCGCTGATGAAGTGCGGGTTGATCTGGAACGGCACCAGCCCCAGCGCGCGCAGCGACGGCGGCTGCACGATGGGCATGTCGTTGGTGGTGCGGATGGTCGGGCAGGCGGCGTTGCTGCCGGCGCTCCAGCCGACGTACGGCATGCCCGCGCGCACCCTGGCGCGGATCGCGTCGACGATGCCGGCGTCGTACATGCGCTTGAGCAGCGCAAAGGTGTTGCCGCCGCCGACCGCGATGGCCTCGGCCTGCTCTACGGCGCGCAGCGGATCGGCGCTGTGGTGGATCGATTCCAGCGCGTAGCCCAGCGTCTCGAACACCGGCTTGACCATGCCTTCATAGGTGTCGAAGCTGAACGTCACGCCGGCGAACGGAACGAACAGCACCTTGCGCGGCTCGCGCCTGAGCAGCGTGTGGATCTGCTCGCCGGCGTGCTCGAGGTAGCCGTGGTTGTCCTTGCGCGAGCTGCTCATCAGGAGGATGCGTTGGGTCATGTCTTGGTTTCCGTCAGGAGAGTCTGGTGAAGTTCAATGCGGGATCAGGCGATCGCGGCGCGGATCAGCGCGGCCACGCGGTCGATCTCTTCATGCGTGTTGAAGTAATGCAGCGAGACGCGGGCCATGGTGGACACGCCGTAGCGCGCCAGGATGGCGTCGGCCATGAAGTTGCCGGCTTCGATGATGCATTGCTGCGCTTCCAGCGCTGCGACGATGCGCGCCGGGTCCACGCCGCGCACATTGAACGGCACGATGCCGATGCGGTTGGCCAAGTCGGCCGGACCGTACAGCTCGAAGCCCGGGATCGACGCGAACTTTGCCACCGCATACCCGGTCAGGTCGCGCACGCGCGCTTCGATGGCGTCGATGCCGATGGCGGCGGCGTAGTCGATGGCGGTGCCCATGCCGAGGATCGCCGGCACGATCGGGCAGCCAGCCTCGAAGCGCCTGGCACCAGCCACCAGCGACAGCGCGCCGGTGGCGCGGTCATAGGCGCCGTTCCACCAGCCCACCAGGGCGGGCTCGACCTGCTCGATCAGCGCGCGGCGCACATACAGGAAGCCCGAGCCCTCGGTCGCGCGCAGCGCCTTGCGGCCGCAGCCAGCCAGGAAATCGCAGTCCAGCTCGGCCACATCCGAGCGCAGCATGCCCACGCTCTGCGCCGCATTGACCAGCGACAGCACGCCGTGGCGGCGCGCCACCGCGCAGATCTGCTTGGCCGGCTGCACCGCACCCGTCGAATTGGGCAGGTGCGAGAAGGTGAGCAGGCGCGTGCGCGGCGTCACGGCGCCCTCGAACGCCTCGGGCGAAAGCAGCCCTTCGGCATTGGCCGCGACCATCTTCACGACGATGCCGTGCGATTGCTCCAGCCGGCGCCAGGGCAGCAGGTTGCTCAGCATCTCGGTGTCGGCCACCAGCACTTCGTCACCGGCCTCCCAGGCGATGCCGCGCGCGACGATCGAGATGCTCTCCGTGGCGTTCTTGGTGAAGGCGACTTCGTCGGCGGCGCAGTTGAGCAGCCCGGCCAGCTTGCCGCGCACCGCTTCCACGCGCGTATAGGTCTCTTTGCGGAAGGCTGGCAGGTAGATGCCGACATGGCCGGTATCGAGCAGGTAGCTGCGCACGGTATCGAGCACCGCGTCGGGCGGCAACGAGGCCGCGGCGGTGTCGAGATAGATGGTGGAGGCCGTCAGCGGGGTGTCGGCGCGGATGGCCTGGATGGCTTGGATATCCATGGAACGTCTCGGGTAATGACAGGCGGGACGCGGCGGCCGCGCCCCGAGGTAAGACTCAGTTGCGCACTTACTTGCGCAGCTTGGTGACGGAGCCGAAGAAGCTGAACAGCGCGTCGCCGGCAATCACGCCGCCGGCGAAGGCGCTCATCTCGGCCACGTGCTTGTCGCCGCGCAGGCGCTGCAGCACGAAGCGGATCGCCAGGCCGGCCAGCACGGCCCAGCCGGCCAGCGGCGAGGCAATCAGCATGCCGGTGGAGAGCAGGATGCCAAGCTGGCGCCTGGAGCCGCCGATCAGCTGCAGCAGCGCGCCGGGGATGGCCCAGATCACCAAGTTGCGGGCAATTTCCGCCGACGAGCCCGCCTTGATCGAAGCCGCGTAGACGCGGTCCACCGGCGGGATCATGTTCTGCGCGAAGAAGGTGCGGTGGAACACCAGCACCACCACCGCGGCCACGGCAAAGCCGATCATCGCGGCCAGGAACTGCTGCTTGCGCCCGGCCAACTCGGCCTCCATGTCGCGGCCTTCGCCACGCAGCAGGTAGCCGGTCTTGAGGTCGTAGCCCATGTCGGCAAAGGCCGGGCCGGTGGCGGCGGAGAAGCCCACCAGCACCGCCAGCGCCGTCGGCGGGAAGCCGATCAGGATGCCGATGGTCAGCGTGATCAGCGCCACCGCGAAGGCCGGGAACCAGCCCGAATGCATTGCCGCGATGCCGACGATCAGCTCATGCACATAGGCGGCAAAGGCGGCATACAGCACGAACACCACCAGCATGCCCAGCGACATGTCAGAGACATGGCCGGCCAGCACCGAGATCAGCAGCGCAATCGCCAGGTAGATCAGGAAGCCGCCCGACAGGATGCGGCTCGCGCGCGAGGCCGGGACTTCGATGGTGCGTGCGTCAGCGGCCGGGACGTAGCGCGCGCGGCGGATTTCATTGGCGACCTGGAACAGCGCGACGATGCCGGCGCCGATCATCAGGCCGTGCGGGATATAGGCCTTGGCGATGTCGATGCCGGTCAGCGCCACCGAATAGCCACGCACCAGCAGGCCGATGCCGAACATGGTCAGTGCCGCCAGGTTGCCCAGGAAGGCCGCGCCGAACGCGGACATCGGCACGCCCAGCCAGGCGCCGCCCACACCCACGGCAATGCCCAGGCCCAGGAACGCGGCCTTGCGTCCGCCGCGGTCGCCGGCCCAGATGGCCTCTGCCGTGGCGATGCCGGCCGGCCAAGTGCCGGTGGCGGGGAAGATCCTGCTGCCGAACAGGAAGTACAGCATCGCGCCGTCGACGAACATGGCGATCACCGCGCCGATCAGCATCGGCGTGGCCAGCTCCGGCATGCCCATCGCGTATGGCACGCCGATCGGGATCATCAGCGAGTTGGCGGCGCCGAAGGTGGCCGACGAGATTGCCGTCTGCACCAGGTTCTGCCGCTCCAGCACGCGGAAGCGCCGCGTGATCTCCAGCGGGATGCGCGAGAACACGATCGCGATCAGCGCGCCGATGATCGAGGTGTTGGCCGAGATCCCCAGCGACACGATCAGCTGCATCCCGATCATGGCGCCGAATACCGACAGCCCCACGGAGACCAGCAGCAGCAAGGGCTCCATGAAGCGTGTCCGTGTTGCAGGCTGCGCCGCCATCGGCGCGTTCAGTTGTGTTGGCATGGTCATGTTGTCCACCGCTCCCCGTAGTGTTGTCTGGTTTTGTCTGTTGTGTGTGATGCCTTGCGCGCGCTCAGCGCATGAAACCCGCCACCGGTCCGATGGTGTTGCGCGTGGTGCGCAGCGCCTCCAGCAAGCGCGGCACCGCCTCAGGCGTCAGGCGCTGCAGCGGGCCGGCGATGGCCAGCGATCCCACCACCGCCTGGGTGTCGCGGTGGCGCAGCGGCAGCGCCAGCCCGGCCACCGTGGCGGCGGATTCCTCGCAGGTGTAGGCCCAGCCGTCGGCGCGGATCTGATCCAGCCGTGCTTCCAGTTCTGGCGCGTCGCCCGCTACCTGGCGCCGGAACGCTTCCGGCTGGAATGCCAGGATGGCCTTGGCGTGCGCGCCCGCGTCCAGCGCGAAGCGCTGGCCCACTTCGATCGAAAAGCGCAGCTGGTGCTGGCTCTGGGCGATATCCGTGCACAAGCCCTCGCCACCGTCCAGCCACGACAGGAACACGGTCTCGCCGCATTCGCGCGCCAGCGCTTCCAGCGCGGGCTGCACCACCTCGGCCGGCGAAAGTGTCCTGCGCATCACCTGTCCCAGCTCGAACCAGCGCAACCCCAGGCCGTAGCGGCCAAGCGCGTCCTGCACCAGGAAGCCATTGCCGGCAAAGGTCGCCAGCACGCGATGCACCACGGCGTGGTGCACGCCGCTGTGGCGCGCCAGTTCGCGCACGCCCCAGCTGGGCTGGCGGGCGGTGAAATGGGTCAACAGCGCCAGGGCGCCGTCCAGGGTCTTGAGCATGGTGAGTGGTTGCGTCAACTGCTTGTGTCTCTATATAGGAGACACCGTCTCTGATACAGAGAAATGCTAGGCTTCAGTCAGGCTCTCAACAATCAGGGTTAACGCGGGGCCGGCTGGCCGCGCCGGGCGAATGCCGGCGCCGGCAACGGCGGAGCGCCGCCGCCTATACTTGGCGCAGACCGACTGCTACCGGGAGGGCGCGCATGGCCGCGGAACACCACGGAACCGGCGGATCTGGCGACGAGGCCACCCGCATCGCCCAGCGCCGCCGCCAGCTCGGCATTGCGCCGCGCGCCGACGATGGCCAGCGCAACTGGGCCCTGGCGCTGTCCGGCGGCGGCATCCGCAGCGCCACCTTCTGCCTGGGCGTGATGCAGGCAATGGCGGGCACCGCGATGTCCGCCAAGGCGGCAGCGCCGGCCCCCGCGCCGGAGGCCGCGACGCCGGCGGCCGCCACCGCCGCCGCGGCGCAGACCGTGCCGGGCCTGGCCTCGCTGCTGGCGCAGTTCGACTACCTGTCCACCGTCAGCGGCGGCGGCTACCTCGGCGCCTTCTTCGTCAGCCTGTTCGTGCCCGGCCGCCTGCGCCGCGGCGCAGGCCCGGTCCAGGCCGCCACCGACGCCTATCACACGCTGCAATGCGAGCCGCCGGGGCGCATCCATACCTCGGTGTCCTACGCCGCCGACCCCGGCCGCGGCGCGGTCGCATGGCTGCGCGAGAACGGCCGCTACCTGTCGCCCACCGGCGCCGGCGACAACCTCTATGCCGCCGCGCTGGTGGTGCGCAACTGGCTGGCCATGCATTTCGTGATCGGCAGCGCGCTGCTGGTGCTGCTGGCTGCGCTGGCGCTCGGGCAACACATTGCGGTGGGGGTTTCCTACGGGTTGGGGCGCCATGAGATGGACCTGCTGCACGACGCGCGGCAGGCCTACAACCAGGGCGAATGCGCGATCTGGTGGAGCACGCTGCTGTGGCTGCCGCTGGCCACCGCGCTGGCTGGCGCGGTGCCGCCCGGGCTGGCCTACTGGCTGATCTACCCGCGCGCCAACGATCCGCAGGCGACGGCCCGCTTCCTGAGCCCCGCGCCGCTGCTTGCCACGCTGCTGGGCCTGATGCTGCTGGCCGCGGCGCGCTGGTCGGAATGGCTCGGTTCGGGGCTGGTCATCGGCAAGCTCTTTGCCGCGCTGGGCGTGCTGACGTTGCTGGGCGTGCTGTGGTGCCTGGCGCTGCTGCAGGGCGAGCCGCGCACCGTGGCCGCCTACCGCGTGCGTGCCACGCGCGCACTGCGTGGCGCGCTGACGCTGACCCTGTGGCTGGCGGCGCTGGGCATTGCCGACACCATCGCACGCACCGCTTACCTGTTTGCCCACCAGGCCCACCACCAGTGGGGCGCGGCGCTGCCCGCAACCGTGCTGGGCGTGCTGGTCTGGCTCGTGCGCTACGGTTCGCGCTGGCGCGATGCCGGCCGCCAGGGCAGCACCGACACGCCATGGCGCGCGCTGTGTGCCCGGCTGCCGGTATCGCTGCTGGCGGGCGCGGTGGCGGCCGTGCTGGCCCTGCTGTTGTTCGTGCTGTGGTCGTGGCTGGTGCTGTGGGTGCGCTGGGACGGGCGCGAGCCGGTCGACTGGCTGGTGTTCGGCAACGCCTATACCGGCCCGGCGCTGGCCATGCTGACCGTGGTGAGCCTGGCGCTGGCGCTGGTGGTGGGGCGCTTCGCGGGCTTCCTGAACCTGTCGACGCTGCAGCCGTTCTATGCGGCGCGGCTCACCCGCGCGTACCTGGGGGCGTCCAACGGTGAGCGCTTTGCGCCGCCCGATCCGACGACCGACCAGGACGGCAGCCAGGGCGCCCGCTTCAGCGTGGCCGAGCCCGTGCCCGGCGACCAGCTCAGCCTGAACACCTACTACGATCCGCGCGTGCTGGCGCCGCTGCACCTGATCAACGTCACGCTGAATCTCACCGTCGACCCGGCCGAGCAACTGGTGCAGCGCGACCGCAAGGGCAAGCCGCTGTGCCTGGCGCCCGGCCCCTGCGTGGCGCAGTCCGGCGTGGCGGCGGCGATCCCGCCGGACGCCTACGCGCGCTTTACCATCGACGGCCGGGGTTGCTGCCCCGACGTTTCATGGCCGTCGTCGGGCAAACTGGCCGAATCGCGCACGGTGGGAGATTGGATGGCGATCTCGGGCGCGGCCGTCTCCACCAGGCTGGGGCGCGCGACCACGCTGGGCACATCCATGCTGCTTGGCCTGGCGAACCTGCGGCTGGGCATATGGTGGCCGTCGTATCCGGCCAGCCACGCACGCGAAGGCGGGCGCCGGGGCCGCGCCAGGCGCCATCCGGAACGCGCCACGCATCCGTGGCTGGCCGCGGGCATCGCGCTGTTCCGCACGCAGTACTACCTGGGCTGCGAACTGAGCGCGCGCTTCCATGGCACGCGGCGCGGCTGGCAATTTCTGTCCGATGGCGGGCATTTCGACAACACCGGCGTGTACGAGTTGCTGCGCCCGGGCCGCGATGTCTCGCTGATCGTGCTGTGTGATTGCGGGGGCGACCCCGACTACCGCTTCGGCGACCTGGCCAACCTGATCCGGCTGGCGCGCATCGACCATGGGCTGGAGATCGTGGTCGATACCGAGGCTGCCACCACGCACCCGGTGCTGAGCCGGGTCTTCGGCGTACCGGATGATTTCATGCCGGGCGCGCCGACCGGCGACAAATGCGCGGTGCTGCTCAACGTCTTTCGCACCGGCCCGGAGTGCGGGGCGCCACGCGCACGCACCTGCCGCATCGTGCTGCTCAAGCCGCGGCTGGTGTCATGGGCGCCGGCCGACGTGCGCCACTACGGCGCGACCCATCCCGCGTTTCCGCAGGAGGCCACCGGCGACCAGTTCTTCGATGAGGCGCAATGGGAGAGCTATCGCGCGCTGGGCCATGCGATCGGCCAGCGCGTGCTGGGCGGGGCCGTGGGCAAGGCCCTGCTGGTGTGAGGAGACTGCGCGTCAGCGCACGAAGCCGATGACGTCTTCCAGCCGGCCGCTGGCATCGCGCAGCGCCTCCAGCAGGCGCGGTACCGCGGCTTCGTCCAGCCGCTGCTGCGGCCCGGCGATGGCGACCGAGCCCACCACCGCGCTGCGGTCGCGCGACCAGAGCGGCAACGCTAGGCCGGCCACGCTGGCGGCGGCTTCCTCGCGCGTATGGGCCCAGCCGCGCTCGCGCACCTCGGCCAGCTGCTGCTCGATGCGCTCGCGGTTCAGCGTCGTGTGGGGGGCCATGCGCGCCAGCCCCTGGCGGTAGACCTCATCGCGAAAGGCATCGTCCTGGAAGGCCAGCATGGCCTTGGCATGCGCGCCCGCATAGAGCGGGAAGCGCTCGCCCAGCTCGATCGAAAAGCGCAGCTGGTGCTGGCTCTGCACCAGTCCCACGCACAGGCCCTCATGGCCATCGAGCCAGGACAGGAACACGGTCTCGCCGCTTTGCGCGGCGAGCTTTTCCAGCACCGGGCGCACGATCTCGTCGGGCGAGAAGCTCTTGCGCACCACCTGTCCCAGCTCGAACAACCGCAGTCCCAGCGAATACTTGCCGGTGGCCGCGTCCTGCACCAGGAAGCCGTTGGCGGCAAACGTGGCCAGCACGCGGTGTACCACCGCGTAGTGCACGCCGCTGTGCTTGGCCAGCTCGCGCACGCCCCAAGTCGGCTGGCGCACGGTGAAGTGGGTCAGCAGCGCCAGCGCACCGTCCAGTGTCTTGAGTGTCATCGCTTGTTCCTTCGCATCGGGCTGCATGGTACGGGCAAGCGCGGCGCGACTCAATCTTTCGTGCCCCGACTATACCCACGCCGCCCGAAGGGCCGCGATCAGGCCCCCAGCACGATCGCGCCGGGGTCACTAAGATAGCGAGCCATATGCATTGCCCGCGTGCGGCACCAGCCGCCCGCCATCCACCACATGAATCACGACTCTATCCCCAACGGCGCAGGCGTCGCCTGGTCCGTGCTGGACCTGGCCCCCATCCCTGAAGGCAGCGATGCCGGCCAGGCCATGCGCAACTCGCTCGACCTGGCCCGCCATGCGGAGCAGTTGGGCTACCACCGCTACTGGCTGGCCGAGCATCACAATATGCCCGGCATTGCCAGTGCCGCCACCGCCGTGCTGATCGGCTATGTCGCCAACGGCACCAGGACCATCCGCGTGGGTTCGGGCGGCGTGATGCTGCCCAACCATTCGCCGCTGGTGATCGCCGAGCAGTTCGGCACGCTGGCCTCGCTCTACCCGGGCCGCATCGACCTGGGCCTGGGCCGCGCGCCCGGCACCGACCAGGCCACCGCGCGCGCCTTGCGCCGCCACCTGTCGGCCGACAGCGCCGATACCTTCCCGCAGGATGTGGAAGAACTGCAGGCCTATTTCGAAGACGTGCGCCCCGGCCAGCGCCTGCGCGCGGTGCCCGGCGCCGGGCTCAAGGTGCCGATCTGGTTGTTGGGTTCGAGCCTGTTCAGCGCGCAGCTGGCCGCGGCGATGGGCCTGCCGTTCGCCTTTGCCTCGCACTTTGCGCCGGGCTTCATGCGCCAGGCGGTGGACCTGTACCGACGCACCTTCCGGCCCTCCGAAGCGCTGGACCGGCCTTATGTGATGCTGGGCCTGAACGTGTTTGCGGCCGAGACCGGCGACCAGGCGCGCCGCCTGTTCAGCTCGCTGCAGCAGCAGTTCCTGGCGCTGGTGCGCGGCACTCCGGGGCAGCTGCGCGCGCCGGTGGATGATATCGAATCACTGTGGACCGAGAGCGAGGCCGACCATATCCGCCGCTCGCTGGCGTGCTCCGTGGTGGGCGATCCCGACGCCGTGCGTGCCGGCATGCAGCGTTTTGTCGATGACCTGCGCCCGGACGAGCTGATGCTGGCCGGGCAGATCCATGACCACCAGGCGCGCCTGCGCTCGTTCGCCATCGCCGCCGATGCGGCGCGCAGCCTGAAGACCTCATCAGCGCTCTGAGCGCCTGCGATGCTCCGGTATGGCGTGCGCCGCACTTGCGGGGTGCGCCCGTGAGCGCGTCTCCCCTAATCCTGTTTGCGCACCGCCGATCCGCTCGGATACATTAGAAGGCCCGAGACACAGAGAGGCACGGCTCCCGCAGCACGCGCCCGACAGTCCGCCCGATCCACCACCCCATTCATCACCCATGGGGCCGACGGCAGCGACGACAGGAGACAACGATGGACCTGCGGCAACGCGAGCACATCGAGACGGTGGTCCAGGCTACCACATACCTTGCCCCGCCGGCCGTGCTTGCGGACCGGATCGCGCACGACGCCATCATCCAGAACTCATGGCGCCGCTGCGTGCACCAGTACGGCCTGGATCCGTCGCGCATGCAGGAGGCGCGCATCCTGCCGCAGCCGCGCCTGCGCGAACACCAGGAACGTATCGACGACTTCGCGCGCATCGCGCGCCACGGCCTGCAAAGCCTGTATGGGCAGGTGGCGGGCCTGGGCTATGTGGTGCTGCTGACCGATGCGCAGGGCGTGACCGTCGACTATATCGGCGAGGCCCGCAGCGATGCCGCGCTGCGCCACGCGGGCCTGTACCTGGGCGCCGAGTGGAGCGAGAGCGGCGCCGGCACCTGCGCGGTCGGCACCGCCCTGGCCACGGGCCAGGCGCTGACGGTGCACCAGGCCGACCATTTCGACGCCACCCATATCCCGCTGACCTGCACCGCCGCGCCGCTGTTCGACACGCACGGCAACCTGCACGCCATCCTCGACATCTCCGCGCTGACCTCGCCGCAGGCCAAGGACAGCCAGGGGCTGGCGCTGCAGATGGTGCGCATCTACGCCGCGCATATCGAGAACGCCAACTTCCTGCGCGCGCACCGCCGCGACTGGATCCTGAAGCTGAACGTGGCGCCGGAGTTCGTCGACGTCAATCCCGAATACCTGCTGGCGCTGGACGAGGCGGGCCGCATCGTCGGCCACAACCACCGCGCCAGGCTGATGCTGGAAGGCGAGCTGGGTGGTGCACCGGGCGCCACCGTGCTGGGCCAGCGGTTCGAGACGCTGTTCGACGCGCGCCTGGAAGACCTGGGCCATTACGTCTATTCGCGCCCGAGCGAGCAGCGCCTGGTGGCGCTGACCCGCAGCGGCGGCCTGCTGTACCTGAGCGTGCTGCCGCCCGCGCTGCGCTGGCAGGCGCCGCCCGCCGAAACGCAGGTGGAGATGCCGGCTGCGCTGGCAGCACTGACCGGCGGCGATGCCGCGCTGCAGCAGCAGTTGCAGCGCGCGGCGCGCCTGGTCGATTCGCCCATCAACCTGCTGATCCACGGCGAGACCGGCAGCGGCAAGGAGTTCCTGGCCAAGGCGCTGCATCTTGCCAGCGCGCGCCGCGGCGGGCCGTTCGTAGCGGTGAACTGCGCGGCGATCCCTGAAACCTTGATTGAAAGCGAATTGTTCGGCCACCTGCCCAACAGCTTCTCCGGCGCAGGCCCGCGCGGCAAGCGCGGCCTGATCCAGGAGGCCGACGGCGGCACGCTGTTCCTGGACGAGATCGGCGACATGCCGCGCGAGCTGCAGTCGCGGCTGCTGCGCGTGCTGGCCGAGGGCGAAGTGCTGCCTGTCGGCGCCGCGCGGCCGGTGCCGGTGCGGCTGCGGGTCATCTCCGCCACGCACCACAGCCTGGAGCAACTGGTGGCCGACGGGCGCTTCCGCGAGGACCTGTACTACCGCCTCAACGGCGCGCGCTTTACGCTGCCGCCGCTGCGTGCGCGCACCGACCTGGACTGGCTGGTCCGCAAGCTGCTGCAGGAAGGGGGCGCAGAAGGCGGCGAGATCACGCTGTCGCCCGCGGCACGCGAGCGGCTGCACCGCCACCGCTGGCCCGGCAACCTGCGCGAACTGCGCAACGTGCTGGAGTACGCGCGCGCGGTCTGCGCCGACGGCTATATCGATGTGCCGGACCTGCCTGACAGCCTGGCGGGACCCGCTCCGTCCGCCGCCCTGCCGCAGCCAGGGCCCGCCCAGTCACCCGCTGCCGCGCCGTTCGATCCGCACCAGTTGCCGCCGGAAGGCATGCTGCTGATGCAATACCTGCGCGCCTCCGGCTGGAACCTGAGCGCGGTCGCGCGGCAGATCGGCGTCAGCCGCATGACGCTGTACCGCCGCATGGAGCGCTACGGCATCCAGTCGCCCAACCGGCGCGACGGCGGCCCAGAGCCCACCGACGCATAAGCCGGCAGGCAGCACGGCGCACGCGCGCCATCCCTGCGATACGGTTGTCCATCCCCTGTACACCTGCGCTGTGACACCTGTCACAGCGCAGCGTCGCTTTTGCCCTTCCGCCTCGGGGTAATCCCTCGGATCCGACCCCGCTGATACCCCTGTTTCCCCGGTTTTCACTGCCTGCGCGCACTGGCACGGCCATTGCAAATACGCTTGGCAAGACAACGACAACAGGAGACAGGCAATGGGGCACGCAGCAGGCGCCAGCGCGCAGATCGCGCCAGTGGTCGGCATCATCGCCAACCCGATTTCCGCGCGCGATATCCGCCGCGTGATCGCCAACGCCAACAGCCTGCAGCTGGCCGACCGCGTCAATATCGTGCTGCGCCTGCTGGCCGCGCTGGCGTCCTGCGGCGTGGAGCGCGTGCTGATGATGCCCGACCGCGAAGGCCTGCGCGTCATGCTGGCGCGGCACCTGGCACGCCGGCAGGGGCCGGACTCGGGGCTACCCGCGGTCGACTACCTTGACATGCCGGTCACCGCGCGCGTTGACGACACCCTGCGCGCCGCGCGCTGCATGGCCGATGCGGGCGTGGCCGCCATCATCGTGCTGGGCGGCGACGGCACCCACCGCGCGGTGGTGCGCGAGTGCGGCGCGGTGCCGATCGCGGGCCTGTCGACCGGCACCAACAATGCCTACCCCGAAATGCGCGAACCCACCATCATCGGGCTGGCCACCGGCCTCTATGCCACGGGCCGCATTCCCCCTGCGCAGGCGCTGGCGTCGAACAAGCGGCTCGACATCGTCATCCGCGACGGCAACGGCGGCTTTCGCCGCGATATTGCGCTGGTGGATGCGGTGATCTCGCACGAGCACTTCATCGGCGCGCGCGCCTTGTGGAAGACCGACACGCTTGCCGCCGTCTACGTGTCCTTTGCCGACCCCGAGGCCATCGGCCTGTCATCCATCGCCGGGCTGCTGGAGCCGGTGGGCCGGCGCGAAGAGGGCGGCCTCGCGATCGAGCTGGCCGCCCCCGGCGAAGGCGAATTCGACCTGTGCGCGCCGATCGCACCCGGCCTGATGTGCACCGTGCCGGTGGCCGGCTGGCAGCGGCTCGAACACGGCCGGCCCCATCGCGTGCGCCAGCGCAGCGGCATTGTCGCGCTGGACGGCGAGCGCGAACTGGCCTTCGGGCCGGACGACGAAGTCACCGTCACCCTGCATGACCACGCCTTTCGCAGCATCGACGTCGCGGCCTGCATGCGCCATGCCGCGCGCCACCACCTGATGCGCCGCCTGCCGCGGCACGCCGCGGCGGGATGACGCGCGGGCACCGCGTCCGCCCGCTTTTCCCCTTTCTTGAAGTGCAACACCTGAAAACGAAGGAGACAGACATGACAGCCAGAGCTTCTCAAGATTCCGCCGCGCTGCCGCTCGATAAGGAGACGTTGCTGACGGTGTACCGGAAGATGCGCACCATCCGCGATTTTGAAGAACGCCTGCACGTGGACTTCGGGCGCGGCGACATCCCGGGCTTCGTCCACCTGTACGCGGGCGAGGAAGCCGCGGGCGTCGGCATCCTGCACCACCTGAACGATGGCGACCGCATCGCCAGCACGCACCGCGGCCACGGCCACTGCATCGCCAAGGGCGTCGATCCGGTGGCGATGATGAAGGAGATCTACGGCAAGAAGGGCGGCTCGTGCAATGGCAAGGGCGGCTCGATGCATATCGCCGACCTGTCCAAGGGCATGATGGGCGCCAACGGCATCCTGGGCGCGGGCGCGCCGCTGATCTGCGGCGCCGCGCTGGCTGCCAAGTTCCGCGGCAAGGGCGAGGTCGGCATCACCTTCTGCGGCGACGGCGCCTCCAACCAGGGCACCTTCCTGGAGAGCCTGAACCTGGCCGCGGTGTGGAACCTGCCGGTGATCTTCGTGATCGAGAACAACGGCTATGCCGAATCGACCTCGCGCGATTATGGCACCGCGGTGGACAGCTACGTGGACCGCGCCGCCGGCTTCGGCATCCCGGGCGTGACGGTGGACGGCACCGATTTCTTCGCCGTCCATGAAGCGGCCGGCGAAGTGATCCGGCGCGCGCGCGACGGCGGTGGGCCGTCGCTGCTCGAATGCAAGATGGTCCGCTTCTACGGGCACTTCGAGGGCGATGCGCAAACCTACCGCGCCGCAGGCGAACTCGACGATATCCGCGCCAACAAGGATTGCCTGAAGCTGTTTGGCCGCGCCGTGACCCAGGCCGGCGTGGTCGCGCGCGAAGAACTCGACGCCATCGACCGCGAGGTCGCCGCGCTGATCGAGCATGCCGTGCAGGAGGCCAAGGCCGCACCGCAGCCCGGGCCCGAAGACCTGCTCACCGACGTCTACGTCAGCTACTGATCCGCCACGCGCTAACTCAATATCAGGAGACAAACCATGGCTCGCAAACTGAGCATCAAGCTGGCGATCAACGAGGCGATCGACCAGGAAATGACCCGCGACCCCAGCGTCATCATGCTGGGCGAAGACATTGTCGGCGGCGCCGGCGCGGACGGCGAGAAGGACGCCTGGGGCGGCGTGCTGGGCGTGACCAAGGGCCTGTACGCCAAGCACGGCGACCGGCTGCTGGACACGCCGCTGTCTGAATCCGCTTACGTGGGCGCCGCCATCGGCGCCGCGGCCTGCGGCATGCGCCCGATCGCCGAGCTGATGTTTATCGACTTCATGGGCGTTTGCTTCGACCAGATCTTCAACCAGGCGGCCAAGTTCCGCTACATGTTCGGCGGCAAGGCCGAGACCCCGGTGGTGATCCGCGCGATGGTCGGCGCGGGCTTTCGCGCGGCCGCGCAGCACAGCCAGATGCTGACGCCGCTGTTCACTCATATCCCCGGACTGAAGGTGGTGTGCCCGTCCACGCCGTACGACACCAAGGGCCTGCTGATCCAGGCGATCCGCGACAACGACCCGGTGATCTTCTGCGAGCACAAGAACCTATACGGCCTGGAGGGCGAGGTGCCCGAAGGCGCCTACGCGATTCCGTTCGGCGAGGCCAATATCGTGCGCGACGGCAAGGATGTGTCGATCGTCACCTACGGGATGATGGTGCATCGCTCGCTCGAAGCGGCCGCCACGCTGGCCAAGGAGGGCATCGAGGCGGAAGTGATCGACCTGCGCACGCTCTCGCCGCTGGACATGGACACCGTGCTGGAATCGGTCGAGAACACCGGCCGCCTGGTGGTCGTGGACGAGGCCAGCCCGCGCTGCAATATCGCCACCGATATCTCCGCGCAGGTCGCGCAGCAGGCCTTCGGCGCGCTCAAGGCCGGCATCGAGATGGTGTGCCCGCCGCATACGCCGGTGCCGTTCTCGCCGACGCTGGAGGACCTGTACATCCCCAGCGCCGCGCAGATCGTGGCCGCCGCGCGCAAGACCATGAAGGGAGGCAAGCACTGATGGCAACCGCAATTTCCCCCACGATTATCCCGATCGTGATGCCCAAGTGGGGCCTGTCGATGAAAGAAGGCACGGTCAATGCGTGGCTGGTCGACGAAGGCACCGAGATTACCGTGGGCCTGCCGATCCTCGACGTGGAAACCGACAAGATCGCCAATGCGGTGGAGGCGCCCGACGCGGGAACGCTGCGCCGCAAGGTGGCGCAGGCCGGCGACGTGCTGCCGGTGAAGGCGCTGCTGGGCGTGCTGGCACCTGCGGAGGTGAGCGATGCGCAAATCGATGACTATGTCGCGGCTTATGAAACGCCGGCGGACGATGCTGGCGAAGAAGAAGCCGCTGCCGCGTACCAGTTTGCCGACGTCGACGGCATCCGGGTCCGCTATGCCCGCAAGGGTGGCGGCGCCGAAACCGTGCTCTTCATCCACGGATTTGGCGGAGACCTGGACAACTGGCTGTTCAACCTCGATCCCCTGGCCGACGCGTACACCGTGGTGGCGCTCGACCTGCCCGGCCACGGACAGTCGTCGCCGCGGCTCGCGGGCACGACGCTGGCGCAGATGGCCGGCTTTGTAGCGCGCTTCATGGACGAGACCGGGATCGAGGCGGCGCATGTGGTCGGCCATTCGATGGGCGGCGGCGTGGCGGCGCAACTGGCTGTGGATGCACCGCAGCGGGTGCTGTCGGTGGCGCTGGTGTCGCCGGTGGGCTTTGGCGACGCCGTCAACAGCGGCTATACCGAAGGCTTCGTCAGTGCCCAGTCCCGGCGTGAGCTCAAGCCCGTGGTCGAGCTGCTGTTCGCCGACGCGGGGCTGGTCAGCCGCCAGATGCTGGACGACCTGTTGCGCTACAAGCGGCTGGACGGCGTCACCGAGGCGCTGACGGCGCTCGGGCAGGGGCTCTTCGGCGGCGGCCGCCAGAGCGAGCAGCCTGGCCAGCGGCTGGCCGGCAGCGGCAAGCGCGTGCTGGTGGTGTGGGGCGGTCAGGACCAGATCATCCCGGCCGCGCACGCTGAAGCCGCGCCGGCGGGAGCAACCGTCAAGGTCTTTGCCGATGCTGGCCACATGAGCCAGATGGAGAAGGCCAATGACTTCAACGCGCTGCTGAAAAAGCATCTGGCCGGCTGATGCCGCGCGCGGATGGCGCCGCCCCAGGGCGCCATCCGCTCGGCCAGTTCGCCTTGTTCGAATTCAAGACAGGACACCTCATGACCACAGACCTGAAGACCCGCCTGACCGAGATCAACAAGCAATTCGGTGCGCTCGGCCAGGCCCAGCCCGCCGCCATGAGCGCCTTCCAGGGCGTGATGAAGGCCGCCACGCAGGACGGCAGCCTGCCGGCCGCCGTCAAGGAACTGATTGCCGTCGCACTGGCGGTGCAGAAGGGCTGCGACGACTGCGTGCTGTTCCACACCAGTCAGGCGCTGCGCCATCGCGCCACGCGCGAGCAGCTGGCCGAAGTGCTGGCCATCAATATCGAGATGGGCGGCGGACCCGGCGCCATGTATGCGTCGAAGGCGCTGGCGTACTTCGATGCGCTCAACGTCTAGCCTTGCTAGACTCGGCACGTTGCCATCCGGAGGCTGGTGCCATCCCATGCCGTTTGAATTTGTCGATGCGGCCCATGCCGGGCAGGCGGGCAGCGACCCGCTGCAGGATGAGCTGGCCTTGCTGGATCTCGCGGCACAGGGCCGGCAGGTGGCGCAGCTGTGGGAGGCGCCGCTGTCGCTGGTGGTGCCGCGCACCTACCTGCGCCATGCCGCGCTGGAAACCGCGCGCGCCGACTTCGCGCAGCAAGGGTGCCCGGTGTTCCTGCGCATGTCGGGCGGCGGGCTGGTGCCGCAGGGCCCCGGCATCCTCAACCTGAGTCTGGCCTACGCAGTGGGACAGCCGCCGGGTGCGCGCAGCGACGCGGTCTACCTGCACTTGTGCGAGGTCATCGGCGATGCGCTGCAAGCGCTGGGCGTCGACACGCACTGGCAGGCCGTGGCCGGCTCCTTCTGCGACGGCCGCTTCAACCTGGCCTGGGGCCCGCCCGAAGCCGCGCGCAAGATCGCCGGCACGGCGCAGTACTGGCGGCGTGCACCCGCGGCCATGCAAGCGCCCGACGGGCAGCGCCACCTGGTGCTGGCCCATGCGGTGCTGCTGGTCAGCGCCGACCCTGTGCAGATCAACGCGCGCGCCAACGCGTTCGAAGCGGCCATCGACAGCGGCCGGCGCTATGACGCGGGCAAGGTCGTCAGCGTGCGCGAGGCATTGTTGGCCGGCGGCCGCGCGGTCGATGACGACGGCGCGCTGATGGCGCAGGTATCGGATGCGCTGCGGCGAAGCGTCGGGCAGACGCCGCCGCCGGCGTAGCCACTTGAAGCGGGAGACGCCAATTGGCGACCCCAAAAAAATCGCGGCCCACGCGGGGCCGCTAAAAATCGGGAATGCGAGGCGTGTCAGATGCCTCAGGAGACGTTATCGACACAGTGTGGACCACCGAGACCCCACTTCGGTGGGGTCTATCGAGTCCAATCATGGAGGCGAGTGACCGCTTACGCGATCAGGTAGGCGGAGTGCGGGTCCGGCCGGATGGCAGTGCGCAGCTTGCGCACGCTGGCTTCCAGTTCGGCATGGGCGGCATCGAGCCAGGCGACGCGATGGCGCACCGGGTCCTTGGCCGACAGATCGCTGGCGGCGATCTCGCGCAGGAAGTAGCGCACCATGCTGCCGGCGCGCGCCGGCACTGGCATCATCCCCAGCAGTTGAGACTTCGCCAGCAGCCGGCGGCTGACTGCATGCCGCAGTCCTGCCCAGGCGGTACGGCCCAGCGCGATGTACAGCGCATCCGTGCGCATCTGCCGCACGGCGCCCAGGAACTGCACTTCGAATACCTCGCGCAGCATCGGTGTCTCCAGCAGTTCTTCCAGTGGCCCGTCGAACGCCAGACCGCGCCGCGTGGTGGCATGCGGCAGCAAGGCAAGCGGTTGCAGGCGCTCGAACCCGTCATTCCACAATGCCGCGGCGTGCGGCAGGCCGACCAGTTCGGGCACCCGGAAGTGGTCGAGCATGCGGATCAGGTTGGGCCGCACCAGCTTGCCGCCCAGCTCGACGCGCCGCTTGTTCTCGCGCTGGATCACGCGGCCGGGTGCATGGGCGCGCATCAGTTCCTCGGTGACGGCGGCGGCCAGCCGCACATGGGCGTGGCCGGGCGTGGTGCTGACCAGCACCAGGGGTGCCTGGGTGTTCAGGTATTCGCAGGGCACGTAGTGCATGGCGTAGGTGCTGTCCTGTGCCACCACAACCGGTTTGGCGATCACGCCGACTGCGCCCGCAAGCCGAACCTGCGCGCAATACGCTTCGATGAAGTTGGTCAAGGAATCCCCCCGCTCGCTTCGATGTATCGGCGCTTTCTATTGGCGCCTTCTACTTGTTCTGCTTTCCGTTCATGGTAAGCCTGCGGTGCAGGGCAGATAAAGCGCGCGGCGCCGGTTTGACCGGAATCCGACGAAACCTTGGTGGGCCAGCCAACATACCGGAGCAGGATGCCCCTCGAACGGGTGGGGCACGCGCGTGGTTCACGGCAGGTACGGTATCGCACCGCGTGCGTCAGGACGATGACATCAGACGGGAGGGAATCAGCCGGAACGGGACGGCCGCGGGCGGCGGGTCGCCGGAAAGAAAAGACCGGACACGTGCGTGTCCGGTGAACCCATTTGCTGACTCAGGTAGTGTCACAGCCCGAGAGCTACAAATGATAACGATTATCATTTGAGATGACAATAGCAAAGGGCGCGATCTTGCCGGTGGGGTCAGGCAATCGAAGTCTGGATGGAAAACTGTCCCGACAAGGTTTTGTGCACCGGGCAGCGGTTCGCCACGCGGAGCAGGTCATCCAGGATCTGGGGCGTGAGCTCACCGCTGACCTTGACCTCGCGGTTCATGGTGTAGGTCCCGTTGGCCTCTTCATGAGCGACCGATACATGGACTCCGGTGATCACGTAGCCCTTGCGTTTGGCGTACAGCTGCAAAGTCAGCGTGGTGCAGGCGGCCAGGGCCGAATCCAGCAGGTCATGCGGGTTCGGGTATTGGGTGTCGCCGCCGGCAGATGCATCCAGGTCGGCCCGCCACTCGGCAGTCCCGTTGGTCAGGTGGCAGATGCTGTTGCCCTGGCTTGGTTGCCAGGTCGCTTGGATAGTCATCAAACGTCCCCATCTATAAGAGAGCGGCCCGGTGGGCCGGAACAGCCATTCTATAAGCAGCGCCGGGCGAGGGCTGAAGTGGCTTGAAATGCCTTTTTTGGGCGAGTTGGCTTTTTTTCAAAGAACCTCTTGCCAACCCCGCTGCGGTCACTTAATATTCGCCCCCTCGCAACACAACGCAGCGCTGCAAAGCAGACGGGGCGCGGGTTGCGGGGTCGACCGGGTAGGTTGGCGCAGCGAAGTTAGCGCGCCGGCCGCAGCGAAAAAAGTTGCTGAAACGGTTGACGAAACGAAGAAAGCTCTGCATAATTTCGTTTCTCTGCTGCAGACAACGCAGCAGCGCTGAACGGCAAAGCCGGCAGCGAAGTTCTTTAACAACCAAACAACCGATAAGTGTGGGCGCTGGGTAGCGGACGCCGCTGTCTTCGGACAGTGTTGCTTCACAAGTTATACAGTGCTCGCACAGCAAAACGTGACTGGATCTTCGGATCTGGTCAGTCAGTTTTCTGAGAGTGAGCGACCGCTCGAAAGAGCGAGGGAGCCGCGAGGCTTCCACACAGAGATTGAACTGAAGAGTTTGATCCTGGCTCAGATTGAACGCTGGCGGCATGCCTTACACATGCAAGTCGAACGGCAGCACGGGCTTCGGCCTGGTGGCGAGTGGCGAACGGGTGAGTAATACATCGGAACGTGCCCTGTAGTGGGGGATAACTAGTCGAAAGATTAGCTAATACCGCATACGACCTGAGGGTGAAAGCGGGGGACCGCAAGGCCTCGCGCTACAGGAGCGGCCGATGTCTGATTAGCTAGTTGGTGGGGTAAAAGCCTACCAAGGCGACGATCAGTAGCTGGTCTGAGAGGACGATCAGCCACACTGGGACTGAGACACGGCCCAGACTCCTACGGGAGGCAGCAGTGGGGAATTTTGGACAATGGGGGCAACCCTGATCCAGCAATGCCGCGTGTGTGAAGAAGGCCTTCGGGTTGTAAAGCACTTTTGTCCGGAAAGAAATGGCTCTGGTTAATACCCGGGGTCGATGACGGTACCGGAAGAATAAGCACCGGCTAACTACGTGCCAGCAGCCGCGGTAATACGTAGGGTGCGAGCGTTAATCGGAATTACTGGGCGTAAAGCGTGCGCAGGCGGTTTTGTAAGACAGGCGTGAAATCCCCGAGCTCAACTTGGGAATGGCGCTTGTGACTGCAAGGCTAGAGTATGTCAGAGGGGGGTAGAATTCCACGTGTAGCAGTGAAATGCGTAGAGATGTGGAGGAATACCGATGGCGAAGGCAGCCCCCTGGGACGTCACTGACGCTCATGCACGAAAGCGTGGGGAGCAAACAGGATTAGATACCCTGGTAGTCCACGCCCTAAACGATGTCAACTAGTTGTTGGGGATTCATTTCTTCAGTAACGTAGCTAACGCGTGAAGTTGACCGCCTGGGGAGTACGGTCGCAAGATTAAAACTCAAAGGAATTGACGGGGACCCGCACAAGCGGTGGATGATGTGGATTAATTCGATGCAACGCGAAAAACCTTACCTACCCTTGACATGCCACTAACGAAGCAGAGATGCATTAGGTGCCCGAAAGGGAAAGTGGACACAGGTGCTGCATGGCTGTCGTCAGCTCGTGTCGTGAGATGTTGGGTTAAGTCCCGCAACGAGCGCAACCCTTGTCTCTAGTTGCTACGAAAGGGCACTCTAGAGAGACTGCCGGTGACAAACCGGAGGAAGGTGGGGATGACGTCAAGTCCTCATGGCCCTTATGGGTAGGGCTTCACACGTCATACAATGGTGCGTACAGAGGGTTGCCAACCCGCGAGGGGGAGCTAATCCCAGAAAACGCATCGTAGTCCGGATCGTAGTCTGCAACTCGACTACGTGAAGCTGGAATCGCTAGTAATCGCGGATCAGCATGCCGCGGTGAATACGTTCCCGGGTCTTGTACACACCGCCCGTCACACCATGGGAGTGGGTTTTGCCAGAAGTAGTTAGCCTAACCGCAAGGAGGGCGATTACCACGGCAGGGTTCATGACTGGGGTGAAGTCGTAACAAGGTAGCCGTATCGGAAGGTGCGGCTGGATCACCTCCTTTCTAGAGGCTTGTGTCTCAAGCCTAGCGTTCACACTTATCGGTTTGTTTGCTGTTACAGCCAAGGGTCTGTAGCTCAGGTGGTTAGAGCACCGTCTTGATAAGGCGGGGGTCGTAGGTTCAAGTCCTACCAGACCCACCAAGTTATCCGAAGGGGGATTAGCTCAGCTGGGAGAGCACCTGCTTTGCAAGCAGGGGGTCGTCGGTTCGATCCCGTCATCCTCCACCACTACCTGGTACCTTGGATTGGTTGTCAAATGAAAGCGCTTCGCGACGCTGAGTTGCGAGTGTTTCCATTTGGCATTGCCAAGCGATCTAACGATCGGCTGTTCTTTAAAAATATGGGATGTAGTAAAGGTGTCGCGAAGCGTTGATGAGACGCTGCAGTACAAAACGCGATACCGGGTTGTGATTGTATCAACCAAAATGTATTTAAGTGATCGAAAGATGACTTGGAATACGGCACAAATGCGAGAACTCATCCTGTAGCGACTGTTTCGAGCAATCGAGACACACTCGTTATAGGGTCAAGCGAACAAGTGCATGTGGTGGATGCCTTGGCGATCACAGGCGATGAAGGACGCGGTAGCCTGCGAAAAGCTTCGGGGAGCTGGCAAACAAGCTTTGATCCGGAGATGTCCGAATGGGGAAACCCGGCCCGTATGGGTCATCCCTGACTGAATACATAGGTCAGGGAAGCGAACGCGGCGAACTGAAACATCTAAGTAGCTGCAGGAACAGAAATCAACCGAGATTCCCAAAGTAGTGGCGAACGAAATGGGAAGAGCCTTGTACTCTTTAGCAGCATTGTTAGCAGAACGGGATGGAAAGCCCGGCCATAGCAGGTGATAGCCCTGTATGCGAAAACAGCGTTGTGGAACTAGGTGTACGACAAGTAGGGCGGGACACGTGAAATCCTGTCTGAAGATGGGGGGACCATCCTCCAAGGCTAAATACTCGTGATCGACCGATAGTGAACCAGTACCGTGAGGGAAAGGCGAAAAGAACCCCGGGAGGGGAGTGAAATAGATCCTGAAACCGCATGCATACAAACAGTCGGAGCCTCGTAAGGGGTGACGGCGTACCTTTTGTATAATGGGTCAGCGACTTACATTCAGTGGCAAGCTTAACCGATTAGGGAAGGCGTAGCGAAAGCGAGTCCGAACAGGGCGTTGAGTCGCTGGGTGTAGACCCGAAACCAGATGATCTATCCATGGCCAGGTTGAAGGTGCGGTAACACGTACTGGAGGACCGAACCCACTAACGTTGAAAAGTTAGGGGATGAGCTGTGGATAGGGGTGAAAGGCTAAACAAATCTGGAAATAGCTGGTTCTCTCCGAAAACTATTTAGGTAGTGCCTCGTGTCTCACCTTCGGGGGTAGAGCACTGTCATGGTTGGGGGGTCTATTGCTGATTACCCCGCCATAGCAAACTCCGAATACCGAAGAGTGCAATCACGGGAGACAGACATCGGGTGCTAACGTCCGGTGTCAAGAGGGAAACAACCCAGACCGCCAGCTAAGGTCCCCAAATATAGCTAAGTGGGAAACGAAGTGGGAAGGCTAAAACAGTCAGGAGGTTGGCTTAGAAGCAGCCACCCTTTAAAGAAAGCGTAATAGCTCACTGATCGAGTCGTCCTGCGCGGAAGATGTAACGGGGCTAAGCTATATACCGAAGCTGCGGACGCACAGTAATGTGCGTGGTAGGAGAGCGTTCCGTAAGCCTGTGAAGGTGTCTTGTAAAGGATGCTGGAGGTATCGGAAGTGCGAATGCTGACATGAGTAGCGATAAAGGGGGTGAAAGGCCCCCTCGCCGTAAGCCCAAGGTTTCCTACGCAACGTTCATCGGCGTAGGGTGAGTCGGCCCCTAAGGCGAGGCAGAGATGCGTAGCTGATGGGAAGCAGGTTAATATTCCTGCACCGTCGTATGATGCGATGGGGGGACGGATCGCGGAAGGTTGTCCGGGTGTTGGAAGTCCCGGTCCCTGCATTGGAGAAGGCGCTCAGGCAAATCCGGGCGCGGAATTCAAGGATGTGGGGCGAGCGGCCTAGTGCTGCGAAGCAATTGGAAGTGGTTCCAAGAAAAGCCTCTAAGCTTCAGTCATACGAGACCGTACCGCAAACCGACACAGGTGGGCGAGATGAGTATTCTAAGGCGCTTGAGAGAACTCGGGAGAAGGAACTCGGCAAATTGGTACCGTAACTTCGGGATAAGGTACGCCCTGGTAGCTTGACTGGCCTGCGCCAGAAGGGTGAAGGGGTTGCAATAAAATGGTGGCTGCGACTGTTTAATAAAAACACAGCACTCTGCAAACACGAAAGTGGACGTATAGGGTGTGACGCCTGCCCGGTGCCGGAAGATTAAATGATGGGGTGCAAGCTCTTGATTGAAGTCCCGGTAAACGGCGGCCGTAACTATAACGGTCCTAAGGTAGCGAAATTCCTTGTCGGGTAAGTTCCGACCTGCACGAATGGCGTAACGATGGCCACACTGTCTCCTCCCGAGACTCAGCGAAGTTGAAGTGTTTGTGATGATGCAA
This sequence comes from Cupriavidus necator N-1, assembly GCF_000219215.1. Classification (NCBI taxonomy): domain Bacteria; kingdom Pseudomonadati; phylum Pseudomonadota; class Betaproteobacteria; order Burkholderiales; family Burkholderiaceae; genus Cupriavidus; species Cupriavidus necator. The sequence continues at coordinate 160,407 of NC_015723.1, forward strand.
TCTCCCCGCGGCTAGACGGAAAGACCCCATGAACCTTTACTGTAGCTTTGCATTGGACTTTGAACCGATCTGTGTAGGATAGGTGGGAGGCTTTGAAGCGTGGACGCTAGTTCACGTGGAGCCGTCCTTGAAATACCACCCTGGTTTGTTTGAGGTTCTAACCTTGACCCGTGAATCCGGGTCGGGGACAGTGCATGGTAGGCAGTTTGACTGGGGCGGTCTCCTCCCAAAGTGTAACGGAGGAGTTCGAAGGTACGCTTGGTACGGTCGGACATCGTACCTAAAGTGCAATGGCAAAAGCGTGCTTAACTGCGAGACCGACAAGTCGAGCAGGTGCGAAAGCAGGACATAGTGATCCGGTGGTTCTGAATGGAAGGGCCATCGCTCAACGGATAAAAGGTACTCTGGGGATAACAGGCTGATACCGCCCAAGAGTTCATATCGACGGCGGTGTTTGGCACCTCGATGTCGGCTCATCTCATCCTGGGGCTGTAGCCGGTCCCAAGGGTATGGCTGTTCGCCATTTAAAGAGGTACGTGAGCTGGGTTTAAAACGTCGTGAGACAGTTTGGTCCCTATCTGCCGTGGGCGTTGGAATCTTGACGGGGGCTGCTCCTAGTACGAGAGGACCGGAGTGGACGTACCGCTGGTGTACCTGTTGTCTCGCCAGAGGCATCGCAGGGTAGCTATGTACGGAAGAGATAACCGCTGAAAGCATCTAAGCGGGAAACTCGCCTGAAGATGAGGATTCCCTGGAGGCTTGACCTCCTTGAAGGGTCGTTCGAGACCAGGACGTTGATAGGCTGGGTGTGGAAGCGCAGTAATGCGTTAAGCTAACCAGTACTAATTGCCCGTAAGGCTTGATCCTATAACCAGTGTGTTTTGCCTGGTGTGTGATCGTGACTGTGCCGAAACAGTTGACACAAGACGCACAACCCCAACTACATCCCTATTCGCAGCGTTGACCTCAACCTCAGCGCTGCAACCCCTTATGCCTGGTGACCATAGCGAGCTGGAACCACCCCTTCCCATCCCGAACAGGTCCGTGAAACAGCTCCGCGCCGATGATAGTGCGGATACCCGTGTGAAAGTAGGTCATCGCCAGGCTCTTATACCGCAGAACCCCCAGCCCCAAAAGGCTGGGGGTTTTTGCTTTGGCGCGGCGAAAATGCAATGACTCGCCGCCGCCGCACCGGCGTAATACCATTACCGCTGAAATCCCTCGCTGAATCCCCCATTACCCATCCATGTCGGCTGACAGCGCCTGGTATCTCTATCTGCTCGAATGCACCGGTGATTCCATCTACACCGGAATCACGACCGATGTTGCCCGCCGCTTCGCCGAGCATCTGTCCGGAAAAGGCGCCAAATACACGCGATCGCGCAAGCCCATACGCGTCCTGGGCCAGTTGCGCTTCGAGACGAAGTCCGAAGCGTTGAAGGCGGAAATCGAGATCAAGCGCTTGAGTTCGACGCAGAAGCGCGCATTTTGCGCCCAATTGCCGGCAGCCGAGCCGGCTCAGTAGACCGCAGGGCGATCAAACAAAAAGGCCGGTAACGCCTTCGCGATACCGGCCTTTTCCATGCCTGCAGGATCAGACCACAGTCAGCGTCACATCGATATTGCCGCGCGTTGCGTTCGAGTACGGGCACACCTGGTGCGCCTGTTCGACCAGCTTTTCGGCAGCCTCGCGCTCGAAGCCCGGCAGCGAGATCTTCAGTTCGACCTGGATGCCGAAGCCTTGCGGGATCGGGCCGATGCCGACGGCGCCCTCGATGGTGGCATCGGCGGGCACGGCGATCTTCTGCTGGCCGGCAACGTAGCGCATGGCGCCCAGGAAACAAGCCGAATAGCCGGCAGCAAAGAGCTGTTCCGGATTCAGGCCGTTACCGGCGCCACCCATTTCCTTGGGCACGGCCAGTTTGGCGTCGAGCTGGCCATCGGACGTGGTGGCACGGCCGTCACGGCCGCCGGTGGCGGTGGCATGGGCGGTATAAACGACTTTTTCGAGTTTCATCTAAGGCTCCGGTTTGTTGCCCGAGAGGGCGTATCAATGCTTGCCGTCAGTCCGGCAGGCTGGAATCGGTCCGCGCTTGTTCAAGCGACGACCGCAGTGCATGCAGGCGCTGCGTCAGGGCCTGGATCTCTTCGACCGGGCACTGCGTGGCGCACAACATCTGTTCAGGAATATGCTCGGCACGCTGGCGCAACGCACGGCCGGAGTCGGTCAGGCTGACCAGCACCCGCCGTTCGTCGGCTGCGTCACGTGTGCGCGTGACCAGCCGCGCCGTTTCCAGCCGCTTCAACAGCGGCGTCAGCGTCCCCGAGTCCAGTGCCAGCCGGGCGCCGAGTTCTGAGACCGTCAGCGTTTCCGTCTCCCACAACACCAGCATCACCAGATATTGCGGATAAGTAAGTCCAAGCTCACTTAAGAGCGGCTTGTACAACTTGGTCATGGCCAGTGAGCTCGAATACAGCGCAAAGCACAGTTGACGATCCAGCAGCAGCCAGTTTGGGGAGGGGTCGTTGTCGCGTTCCATGGCGATATATTAAACACAATTAAATTGTGCGCAAGGTAAATTTACACTTTTCCAAAATGTGCTCGATACGCCCGTGCATGGCCAGTGCTGAACCTTAAGTCTGTTTTAAGTCTGGGTCGCTAGCATGACCGTGTCGCGTCGCAAAGTGCCGACGCCTGATGCACAAGGAAAGGAACCACACATGATGCGCCAGACCATTGCTCGCACGGCCGTTGGTATCGCGGCCCTTGCCGCCCTTGGCGGCGGCTATGCCTATCTGCAGAAGGAAGTCATCACGCCGGGGTACGCGGCACCTGCGCCAGCCGTCGCGCCTGCGCAGCCGGCGGCCGCCGTGGCCACGCCGACGGATTTCTCCGGCATCGTGGCACAGTACGGGCCTGCCGTGGTCAATATCAGCGTCACCGCGCGCGCCCAGCGCACCGCGGCGCAGATGCCGCCGGGCATCGATCCGGACGATCCGCTGTTCCAGTTCTTCAAGCGTTTCGGGCCTCAGTTCCAGGGTCCGCAGGGCGGCCAGCAGCAACTGGTGCGCGGACTGGGCTCGGGCTTTATCGTGAGCCCGGACGGGCTGATCCTGACCAATGCGCACGTCGTCGACGGCGCGCAGGAGGTCACCGTCAAGCTGACCGACCGCCGCGAGTTCAAGGCCAAGGTGCTCGGCAGTGATCCGCAGACCGATGTGGCCGTGATCCGCATCGACGCCAGGAACCTGCCGACCGTGCGCCTGGGCGATCCTTCACGGGTGCGCGTGGGCGAGCCGGTGCTGGCGATCGGTTCTCCATATGGCTTCGAGAATACCGTGACCGCGGGCATCGTCAGCGCCAAGTCGCGCTCGCTGCCGGACGATACCTATGTGCCGTTCATCCAGACCGATGTTGCCGTCAATCCCGGCAACTCGGGCGGGCCGCTGTTCAACCAGCGCGGCGAGGTGGTCGGCATCAACGCGCAGATCTACAGCCAGACCGGCGGTTACCAGGGCCTGTCGTTTGCGATCCCGATCGACGTGGCCACTAAGGTGCAGCAGCAGCTGGTGGCGCATGGCAAGGTCACGCGCGGGCGCCTCGGCATCAGCGTGCAGGAGGTGAACCAGGCGCTGGCGCAATCGTTCGGGCTGCCCAAGCCTACCGGTGCGCTGGTCAACTCGGTCGAGCTCGACAGCCCGGCCGCGCGCGCTGGCCTGAAGCCCGGCGACGTCATCGTGCAGCTGGACAATGACGTGATCGACCATTCGGGCGACCTGCCCGAGCACGTGGCCGATATCAAGCCGGGCACGCAGACCTCGCTGAAGATCATCCGCAAGGGCCAGCCGATGACGCTGTCGGTGACGGTGGGCACGGCCAAGGACCGGGCCGTCGCACAGAAGGGTGGCGGCAGCGAGGCCGGTGGCCGGCTGGGGCTGGCGGTGCGCCCGCTTACGCCCGCGGAGAAGCGTGACAGCGGCATCGACGGCGGCCTGGTGGTCGAGGACGTGGCCGGTCCCGCCGCGCGCGTCGGCATCCAGCCGGGCGACGTGATCCTGTCGCTCAACGGCACGCCCATCAGCTCGGCCGAGCAGCTCAGGTCGCTGGTATCGAAATCGGGCAAGCAGGTGGCACTGCTGGTGCAGCGCGACGATGCGCGCATCTTCATTCCGCTCGACCTGGGCTGATTGCCGCGGGCACGCCAGACTGCCCGCAAGCCGTTAACTGGCAAGGCTTTGCTGCCCGCGCGGGACGTATACCCCGACGTATACCGACACGTATACGAAGAGGGTATACGGCCCGCTAAGCCTTGCCGGAGGCGGGATTCAGCGCAACGAACTGCTTACAGAAAGCGCGCCAGCAGGTATTATCTCGACTGCGATGCACGAAGCATGCGGCGGCAGCCCCCGCCGACCCTGGTTCTGCTGAATCGACAAAGAGGAAGTCTATGCAGTTGGATTTCACCCGCGCCATCACGCCGGGTACCGATAGAGCGCGGCGACTGACGTCCACGACGTCCACCGCCGGCTCCGCGCCGAAGCCCCGGCGGCGCAAGAAGGTTGTCGCCCCCCACTGGGAGCGCGGCTACCGCTCACACTTCTACCGCAACGAACGCGGCGACAAGCTTGGCGAAGTGCGCCTGTCCGAGCGCGGCGACATCCCCGTGGTCTACCACTGGGCCGCCGGCAATTACTCTGGCGCAGAAGGCTCGCTGGCCCACGCCCGTGCGCGCGTGGAAGAGACCATCGGTTTCGGCATGCGCCAGCTGTCGCTGTTCTGAGCAGGTACTTCGCCGGTGCCGCATCCGCCGGCACTGCGACCCGTCCGCGCCATCGCCTCGTGCGCGGTGCCTTCGCTTCTCCCCGAATTCCGCGTCTGTCCCGCAGTAGTTCCAGTCGTCGCACGGCTTGCGCATAGCCGCTCGCGCGGGCATCAGGCCAGCCGCCGCTGCAGCAGCATGTACGCCGCCGCACCCAGCGCCAGTACCGCAATCAGCCGATAGATATCCTCGCAGGCAATCAGCCTGGCCTGCTGCTCGATCAGCCCGTTTAGTTGTGCGAGCGCGCCCAGGTGGGCCTGCGCCGCATCGAAGCCGCGCGCGGCCAATGCTGCCTGCATGGCAGCCATCCAGTGTTCGGTCTCGGCGGGGCGCTGGCCCACCGCGTGCAGCAGGCTGTCGTGCACCGCGAACTGGCGGTTCTGCAGCAGCACCGCACCCAGCGCCGAGGCAAAGGAGCTGGCGACCTGCCGCATCAGGTTCTTGCTGCGGTAGCCATGGGCGAATTCATCGGGACTCAGCGCCCGGAACGTCAGCCCGGCAATGGGGATGATCACCAGCACGCCGAACAGCCCCTTGCCGACCAGCCCCCATGCCAGCGCGGGCGGGCCGGCGTCGGGCGGCATCTGCGAGAACCACCATGCCGTGGCGGCCATCAGCACCAGGCCGGCGACCATCAGCGGCTTCTTGCGCGTCAGGCGCGGCGCCACCTGCAGGTAGACGAAGATGCCGGCCAGGCTGACCAGCGCGGCAAAGGTGTTGAGCCAGCCGGTGGTGGCCAGCGGGATCTTCAGCGCCTGCTCGGCGTAGATCGGGAACAGGTAGCCGCTCAGGTTGCTGATCATGTAGTACACGAAGTACATCGCCAGGCCGGTCAGGTACACCGGCTGGCGCAGTGCGCGCAGGTGCAGCACCGGGTCGCGGTGGTGCCACTGGTGAAACAGGAACACGGCCAGCAGCGCCAGGCCCGCGGCAGCCACCAGCGCGAGCCGCAGCGGGTGCGAGAACACGTCGAAGCGCGCCTCGGTCAGCGCCGCCTGCAAGGTCACGATGGCGGCGCCGAACAGCAGCAGCGGCCCGAGCGCGGGGCCGCTGGTATCGGCGCGCGGCTCCGCATCCGGCAGCAGCAGCCAGGCACCCAGCGTGGCCAGCGCGGCGAACGGCAGCACGCCGTAGAACACGTCCTGCCATACGCCATGGTCAATCAGCTCGGCGGCGAAGGCCGGGCCCAGCGCCGACGCCGAGAAGATGCCGATCATGAAAATGCGGGTGGCGCGCGGGCGCGCCGTCGGCCCGAACAGCACGTTGACCAGGATGCGGCAGCTGGTGAACAGCGCGCCGCCGCCCACGCCCTGGATAAAGCGCGCCACCACCATCTGCGGCAGCGCATGGCTGGTCGCGGCCACGACCGTGCCCGCCATGAACAGCAGCAGCGCCCCCGTCAGGTAGTAGCGGTAGCCGAACCGGCGCGACAGCCATTGCTGCTTCAGGATCATCAGCATGCTGCCCACCGCGTAGGCCGCCTGCACCAGCGCAAAGCTGCGCGGGTCGGCGTCGAGGCCGCCGACGATATGGCTGGAGGCAAACACGAACATGATGTTCTCGAGGAACTCCACGCCGGTGGCCAGCGCCAGCAGCATCATCAGCAGGGTCTGGCGCTGCCGGTGGCTCAGCCAGCGCAGCCACCGCATGCTGACGCGCAATCGCCACAGCGGCTGCCAGGGTGAGCCGGGATTCATGGCTGGAGCCCCTCCAGGGTCTGGTGCAATTGGGTCAGTGCACGCGTGGCGCTGGCCAGGCCGCCTGCGCCGAGCGGCGCCCAGGCCTCGCCGTAGGCGGCATGCACCGCCGGCGCGGCGCGCTCCAGCAGCCGGCGGCCGGCCGGGGTCAGGGTCAGCTCCAGGCTGCGCCGGTCGCTGGCCGACGCCCGCCGGCGCAGCAGCCCGCGCGCTTCCAGGCCGTCCAGCAGCCGCGTCATCTGCGTGCGCGTGGCGTCCAGCGTGGTGCCCAGCTCGGACGGCATGCTGGGCTGGTTGTCGTCGACGGCAAGCATGCTCAGGAGCAGGTACTGGCTCATGTCCAGTTCGAACGGGGCCAGCGCCTGGTCGATATGGCCGCGCAGCAGGCGCGCGGTGCGCAGCAGCAGCCTGGAGGCCAGGATCAGGTCGCGCGGGGCCTCGGGATGGCTGGCGCAGAAGCGGTCGATGCGTTGTTCGAAAGACATGGCGGGAGGCGTTGCGATCCACGCGAGCGGCGGATCGGTTGCATTCGATATAGTTACAGATGAAATTATATCAAACGAAGCTAATTCTGTCGGGGGCGTGCCGGCCGATCTGGCTGGCGGGGGCCTAATGCCGCAACGCCGCGGCGATCTGGCGAATGCCTGCCCGCATCGCTGCCAGCGCCTGCGCATGGCGCGCGGCCGGCAGGTTGCTGTAGCGCAAGCCGACATAGGCGGCGCTGACGGCAGCGATTGCGTCGGCCGCGCGCGGCAGCCGTGCGCTGGCGCGCGCGGCGAAGTCTTGCGGTCCTTCGGCCTGGGCGCGCTCGCAGCCGTGGCGGGCCAGCAGGGCGCAGAAGCGGGCATAGGCCGCATCGACCGGGTCTGCCGGCCCGCGGCGCCGCCACAGCGGCACCAGTGCCAGCAGGCACAGTGCGCCCAGCACGCCGGCCAGCAACTGCCCGGCGCCCACGCCGGCGCCGAGTGCCAGCAGCAGCCGCTGCTGCTGCGCATGGTCGTACTGCAGCACCCAGCGCTGCCAGGTGTAGACGACGCCTTCATAGGCCCAGCGCAGGTCCTTCAGCCATGCCGGTTGCTGCGACGGCCGCCAGTCGGCGGCTTCGCTGCCCACCACCGCATCCAGTCCCTGCTCGATGCGGCTCGGCGCGACGGCGCCGGTCGGGTCCACGCGCACCCAGCCGCGGCCGTCCAGCCAGACCTCGGCCCAGGCATGCGCATCGGACTGGCGCACCACGTAGTGGTTGCCGATGGGGTTGTACTCGCCACCCTGATACCCCGTGACCACGCGCGCGGGCACGCCGGCAGCGCGCATCAGGAAGACGAAGCTGCTGGCGTAGTGCTCGCAGAAGCCGCGCCGGGTGTCGAGCAAAAAGCTGTCGACCTGTTCGCTGCCCAGCGGCGGTGGGCTCAGCGTATAGGCGAAGGGCGCCGCCGCGAACAGCCGCAGTGCGGCCTGCACGCGCGCGGCGGGATCGGCATGGCGGTCGGCCCATTGGGCGGCCAGCGCGCGGGCGCGCGGATTGCCGTCGGGCAGGCTCAGGGCCAGCCGGCGCGTGGCGGCTGTCAGCGCTTCGGGCGCGGGGGACAGCGTGGAATGCGTGCGGTAGCGGATGCGCTGGTCCACCGGCCCGCGCACCATGAATTCGCCGTCGGGCGTGGCGGCGGCGTCCACGCCGGCGGACAGGGCCTGGCCGCGGTCCAGCGCGAACAGCCAGCGCTGCTGGCTGGGCTCGAGCGTGATGCTGATGTCGATGCCTTCCGTGTTGCCGGCGGCGGGCGCGGGCGCCAGTTGCTGCCGGCGCTGTCGCGACGGGTGCCAGGTGGTGCCGTCGTATTCCCACAGCACCAGCGCACGCCAGTACAGCGCTGCGGAGGGTAGCGGCGGGCCGGCGACCTCGGCACGCAGGGCGACTTCCGGCGAGCGGATCAGCTGCCCGACGCTGCCCGGCCGCATGGTGTCGCTGATGCCGGTGGTGCCGCGCGGCGCCGATTGCGGCAGTTGCCACAGCGGGTGCTCCAGCCGGGGGAACAGCACGAACAGCGCCAGCGCCCAGGGCAGGCCCAGCAGCGCCATGCGTCCCAGCAGCGGCCAGATCGCCAGCCGGCTGCGCGCCTCGGGGTGGTGCAGCAGCAGCCAGTTGCGCAGCACCCAGGCGCCGATTGCCAGGCTGTACAGCGCCAGCCAGAACGGCTGGTCGGACAGGTACAGCGTCAGCAGCAGGTAGAACGACAACTGCGTGACCAGCGTCGCGTCCGACAGCGCGCGGCATTCCAGCAGCTTGAGGATGACAAAGGCGCCCAGCAGCGCCACCGCGAGCTCGCGCCCCATGCCGCCGCCGTCCTGCCACACCAGCGCGCTGGCCACCAGCAGCACCATGACCGCGGTGATGCCGAGCATCCAGCGCGAGGGCAGCGGCGCCCGCCGCCGCCACAGCAGCCAGCGCCAGCCCAGCAGCAGCACCAGCAGCAGGCTGACCGCCACCGGCAGCGTGCGCGCCTGCGGCGCCAGCACCAGCGCCAGCTGGCCCAGCAGCAGTCCATGGTCGTCATGCTGCAGCGGTCGCGCGACGGGTTTCACACCCGGTCTCCGGCACGGCAGGCCGCGGGCCGTTGCGGCCATAACGCCAGCGCTTCTAGGCAGGCGCGCCGGTGGCTGGCGCCGCGCGCCGGCGGCAGTTCAACGCCGGGCAGGCGCAGGCCGATCTCGGCATCGTCACCGGCGGCCAGCAGCCACGCGCACAGGCGCGACAGCCGCGCTTCCGCTTCCATGCCGGCCGGGAGTGCGTGCCAGTCCAGCCAGCGCGCCGGCTGCTGCGGCGGATCGCCGGCGCGACTGAGCCAGCGGCCGGTGCGCGCGCTGTGCTTCCAGGCGATGCGGTGCAGCGGGTCGCCGCTGCGGTAGCGGCGCAGCTGGTCGACGCCGTCGTCGCTGCTTGCCGCGCTGGCGGTGGTGTGCACGGCGTCGCCACCGTCGGGCCGATATGCGGCAGGCGGTGGCGGGGCATCGGGCTCCGGGGCAGGATAGACCAGCGTCGACATGTCCAGGTCCGCATAGCTCCAGACCCGGAACAGCCCGAACGGAAAGCGGCTGGCGATTGCCACGCGCGGCAGCACCAGCCGGCCCCGGCGCGCTGTTGGCACGTACAGGGCGAGCATGCCGCTGGCGCTGCCCTCGAGCATCAGCATGGCGATTGCCACGTTTGGCAGCGTCGGCACGTGCGCCTCGATGCCGATGCGCGCGTCGGCATCGCGGTTGTCGATGCGCAGCTGGAACACGGCATCCTGCCCGGCATAGGCCGGCGCCGCCGGGCCCGCGGCCACGGCGAGGTCGAGCAGGTTGCGGTAGGCCAGCCACATGCAGGCCATGCCGATGCCGGCCAGCAGGAAGGTCAGCGCAAAGCCCAGGCTGATGTTGTAGTTCAGCGAAGTCAGCAGCATCGCCGCCAGCACGACCGCAAAGCCGAGGCCGCCGCGGGTGGGCAGGATATAGAGGTGGCGGCGATCCAGCAGCAGCGTGCCGCCGGTTTCGCCGGCCGGGCGCCGGCCCGCCGTGCGGCGCTGAGCCATGGCCGGCGCGCCGCGGAGCACGCTCTTGCGCGCCGCCATGGCCTTCAGGGAATGGCCACGCCGGCCTGCAGCGCGGCCAGCTCGCCGGCAACGGCCGCATGGCCGCCCGCGCCGGCGGGCAGCAGCCGGTGCGTGGCCACTGCGGTGAAGACCGCCTGCACATCTTCCGGCAGCACCATGTTGCGCTGCGCCAGCAGGGCCCAGGCGCGCGCGCAGGCCAGCAGCGCCAGCCCCGCGCGCGGCGACAGCCCCGCGGCAAAGCCGCCGTGGCTGCGCGTGGCCTGCACCAGCGCCAGCACGTAGTCCACCAGCGCCGGGCTGGCGTACACCTGTGCGGCAGCCTCCTGCAGCGCCAGCACCTGGCTGCCATCCATCACCGGAGGCAGCTCCGGCGCGCTGGCGCCGCCCAGGTACAGCACGCGCTCGAAGACGGGGTCGGGGTAGCCGAGCGACAGCCGCATGGTGAAGCGGTCCAGCTGCGATTCGGGCAAGGCATGCGTGCCGATCTGCTCCAGCGGATTCTGCGTGGCGATCACGAAAAACGGCGACGGCAGCGCGTGCGTGGTGCCGTCATGGGTCACCTGCCCCTCGGCCATGGCCTCGAGCAGCGCGCTCTGGGTCTTGGGCGGCGCGCGGTTGATTTCGTCGGCCAGCACCACCTGCGCGAACACCGGGCCGCGATGGAAGCGGAACTCGCCAGCGTCGCGGACAAAGACGGAAACCCCGATCAGGTCGGCCGGCAGCAGGTCGCTGGTGAACTGCACGCGCTGGTATTGCAGCCCAAGCGTGCGCGCCAGCGCATGGGCCAGCGTGGTCTTGCCGACGCCGGGCACGTCTTCCAGCAGCAGGTGGCCGCGTGCCAGCATGCAGGCCAGCGCCAGCCGCACCTGTTGCGGCTTGCCAAGAACGATGCGGCCCAGCTGGGCCTGGGCCTCGGACAGCGAAGCGACGATGCGTGGGCGAGCTGTCACGTTGGACCTCGGCGCAAAAGGTGGAAAAAGCGGGTGGATGCGGGGAATATCGGGTGAAGACCAGCGCATTGTAGCGGCGCGGGCGGCACGCGGCACCGTCTGTTTCCGTACGGAGACAGACGATGCCCCGGCGCTGTCTGCATGGTTATGGTGCAGCGCCTGCGCCAGATCGCGCAGGTTCTGGCATCATGAGCCTGTCGGGCCACCGCGGCCCTTCCCATTCCTCTTTCCGCTGCCTGTGCCGCGCCTGCTGCAATGACCTCGCTGGACCCCTGCGCCGACCTGCCTTCCTCCGTCCTGTCTGCCGATCCCGGCGCGCTGCCGCGCCTGGTGCAGGCCTTCCACGCCAACGGTTTCGTGATCCTGCGCGGCTTTGCCGATGAGCCGGCGTGCGCGGCGCTGGAGGCGGTGACGCGTGAGCACCTGGCGGTGGCGGTGCCGCCGGTGGAGTTCGAGGCCGACCTGGGCTATCCCGGCGCGCCGGCCGCGCGCGATGCCGCTGGCGGCGGCACGGTCAGGCGGCTGCGCCAGGCCTACGGGCGCGACGAGGTCTTCCGCCGCTGGGCCAGCGACCCGCAGCTGGTGGCGGTGGTGCAGGCGCTGCTGGGCGAGCCCGCCCGCATCACGCTGGCGCACCACAACTGCGTGATGACCAAGCATCCGCACTACGGCAGCCAGACCGGCTGGCACCGCGATACGCGCTACTGGTCGTTTGCCCGGCCGGAACTGGTGACAGTGTGGCTGGCGCTGGGCGACGAGGACGAGCGCAACGGCGTGCTGCGCGTCATCCCGGGTTCGCACCAGGCGAAGCTGGAGCCGGGCCAGCTGGACCCGGCCGAATTCCTGATCGAGGCCCACCCGGCCAGCCAGCCCCTGCTGGATGCCGCGCAGCCGCTGGCGCTGCACCGCGGCGACGTGCTCTTCTTCGACAGCCGGCTGTTCCATGCGGCTGGCCGCAATGCGTCCAACGCGGTCAAGCTGTCAGTGGCGTTTGCGTATTTCGGGGCCAGCAACCGGCCGCTGGACGGCACGCGCTCGGCCGAATTCGGCAGCGTGGAGCTGCCCGCGGCAGTCTGATCCCGGCGGCCGCGCTCAGGTGCGCAGCCCGACCAGCCCGGAAATCTTCTCCGAAGCTTCCAGCAGCGGCGGCAGGAAACGCTCCAGCATCTCCTGCGCGCTGGTGCGGTTGGCCTGGCCGCTGATATTGATGGCGGCGATGGTGTGGCCGGCGCGGTTGCGGATCGGCGCGGCCAGCGACACCAGCCCTTCTTCCAGCTCCTGGTCGTTGAGCGCCCAGCCGCGCTTGCGGATGTCGGCGACGATGGCCTTGAGCGCATCCACGTCGGTGACGGTGCGGCCGGTGCGCGCGCGCAGTTCGGTGGCGCGCAGCACGCTGTCGAGCTCGGGCTCGGCCAGGCCGGCCAGCAGCACCCGCCCCATCGACGAGCAATAGGCCGGCAGGCGGCTGCCGATCGACAGGTTGATGGTCATGATCTTGCGCGCCGGCACGCGCAGCACGTAGACGATCTCGGTGCCGTCCAGCACCGAGATCGAGCAGCTTTCATGCACCTGCTGCGACAGCGTCTCCATGATCGGCTCGGCCAGGTTCCAGAACGGCATCGAGGTCAGGTAGGCGAAGCCCAGGTCCAGGATCTTGGGCGTCAGCCGGAACAGGCGGCCGTCGGCCTGCACGTAGCCCAACCCCACCAGCGTCAGCAGGATGCGGCGCGCGCCGGCGCGCGTCAGGCCGCTAGCCTGGGCGATCTCGGTCAGCGTCTGGGCCGGGTGCTGCGCGTTGAAGGCCCGGATGACCGACAGCCCGCGTGCAAAGGACTGCACATAGCTGTCGCTCGGCTTTTCGGGCGTGGCGGCGGCGGTCTGCGGTGCTTGCGGCGGGTTCTGGCGGGAATCGGCGGGACTGGCCATTTACGTAGCCCGGCGCGGTTCGCCGGATTGGCACGGAAAGGCCGAAAGGGTAGAGGAAATGCCGGGATTGCGCCAGTACCGGCCCCGGGCGCGGCCTGGCGCCCGGGGCGTGGGTTCCTTACCGGAAGCTGCGCTGCGCCAGCACGAACACCGCTGCCACCACGCACAACACGGCAAAGCCGTGCAGCATGTCCATGCCGGCCAGCAGCGTGGCCTGCCGGTCGACTTCCAGCGAGATTTTGGCCAGACTCGTTGCCGAGAGCGCATCCGGCGCCTGCAGCACCGGGTTGTAGCGCGTGATGTGCTCCACCAGGTGGGTGCGGTGCTGCGCCAGGCCGTCCTGCATGAACACGCTGGCCAGGCCGGTGCCCATCGCCGAGGCGATCTGCTTGCACACGTTCTTGAACTGGTAGGCGTGCGAGAAATCCTCGACCGGCACTTCCAGGTAGGTCATCGATGCCACCTGAACCATCAGCAGCACCGGCGTCAGCCCTTCAAGCAGCACCACCGGCACCAGCGCGTAGTCCGGCGCGCCCGGCATCAACTGGTGCGACAGCAGCATCGCCGCGCAGGCGTAGACGACAAAGCCGATGGCGATCACGCGCCGCTTGCGGAACACCAGCGCCATGCCCAGCGTGATGACGACGGCGCCGATGGTCGACACCGTGCCGCTGGTCGACAGCAGCATGCAGGTAGTGCGGAAGGTCAGCCCCAGGCCGGTCTGCGTGAGCGACGGCAGCAGGAACGACCAGGCCGACGAGAGCAGGTAGTACAGCGTGTAGAAGCCCAGCCCGTACAGGTACTGGCGCCCGGCCAGGCGCGAGAAGTCGATCCACGGGTCGGGATGGCGATACAGCCGCCAGCCGCTGAAGGCGAACAATGCCAGCCCGCACAGCGCGGCCAGCGGCATTTCCAGCGAACTGAAGAAGCGCGTATAGCGCATCTCCTGCAGCGTGTGCAGGAACACCAGCGCGCCCAGCGCGGCGGCGATGGCGGCGGGCCAGTCCAGTGTCGATACCGGCGGATGCGGGTCGCGCGGCGCGCGGGTCGGGTAGGTCAGCGCCACCGACAGCAGCACCGGCAGGGCAATGCCGGCCTGGAACAGGAACACCGCGCGCCAGCCGATATCGTCCAGGAAGATGCTGGTCAGCCAGGGCGTGATGGCCAGCATCGAGAACGCGCCGCCGCCGAAGCGCAGCATCAGCGGGCCGCGCTCGGCCGGCGTCGACACCAGCTGCACCAGGATGCGCGAGGCCGCGAACAGGCCGCCGGCACCCAGCCCCTGCACCGCCTTGCCGGTGATCAGCCCGGTGGGGCTGGCAAACTCGGCGCAGATCAGCGAGCCCAGGACAAATACCAGCAGCGACCCCATGGTGAAGCGCTTGTAGGTGATGCGGCGCGCGACCTGGTCCAGCACCATGTTCATCAGCACCGCGGTGGCCGCGTAGGCCGAGATCGCGTACAGATAATCTTCCGGCGCGGCACCGACGCCGCCCTGGATATGCTGGCTGGCCACGCCCATCATCAGCGTGGAAGAGAAGTCGATGCCGGTCACCAGCCCGAGCGTCAGGCCGAACAATGAAAGACGCCAGTGACCCATTTCCGGGTGACTGGCGAGCTGCATGCGCGGGCGCTGGGGTGTGGGGGCGGCGGGGGCTAGGGCTGCTGGAACTGCGGGGGCTGAGGCGTCCGGTCCAGCTGGGACAGGCGTTTGTTGCATCGCTCAAGCATAATGTAGGCCTGCCGTCGGGAACTACAGCTTGTCAGGGAAACATTGTCCGGTGAACGAAACAATCCAATGGAATGATTGGGAGGCGTTCTGCTGCGTGGTCGAGCAGGGGACGTTCACGGCCGCGGCGGAGCAGCTGGACTGCCCCAAGTCGCGTGTCTCGGCCGCGGTGGCGCGGCTGGAAACCGCCATCGGCGCCAAGCTGCTGGAGCGCACCACGCGGCGCATGCGCCTCACGGATGCGGGCAAGGCGGTCTACCGCGATGTTGCCCCCTTGTTTGCGCGCCTGCGCGAGATTCGCCAGGAAACGCTGGCGCGTGAAGAGCGCGTACAGGGCGTGCTGCGCATCGCCACACCCTATGAGTTCGGCGCCCAGCAGCTGGGCGGCGTGATTTGCCGCACGCTGGCGGCGCACCCGGCGCTGGATGTGGCCGTGGAAATCACCCAGGGCCTGGTCGACCCGATCCGCGACGGGTTTGACGTGGCCTTTGTCGTCGTCGATACCGACCTGCCGGACTCGGGCACGGTGGCGCGCCGTATCTACCACGTCGAACGCGGCCTGTTTGCCGCGCCGGCGCTGGCGGACAGCCTGCCGGCGCAGCTGCGCCCGGAAGACCTGGCCAATATGCCGACGCTGACCACGCCCGGCGACACCGTCTGGGAATTCACCCGCGACGGCCAGACCGTGTCCGTGCCGATCCGTCCGCGCATGCAGACCCACAACGCCGAACTGCGCGTGCAGGGTGCGCTGGCGGGGCTTGGCATCGCCCGGCTGTCGGTCATTTATTGCGAGGCCGAGATTGCGCAAGGGCGGCTGGTGCGCGTGCTGCCGGACTACCCGCTGCCGCCGCTGCGCGTGTTCGCGCTGCTGCCGGACCGGCGGCTGCAGCCGCGCAAGGTGCGGGCCTTCATGGAAGCGATCGAATCGATGATGGTGTCCGAGCTGGAGCCCAACGCGGGCCTGGACGGGGGCATGGGGGCGGAAGCAGCCGCGAGCGGGCATGCTGAGGGAGAGGCCCACCCGGCGGGTTGAGGGCGCTGGCGGGCCGCCACGGCCGGGGCCGTGGCAAGGGAAGGGGCAGGGACTCAGGCGCCGTCGGTGAAGGCGTCGCGGCGGTCGGTGACATTGGCGCCGTCAGTGAACGGGTCAGGCTTGCCAACCCGCGCGCCATCGGTGTACGGATCGGGCTGGCCGATTTTGGCGCCGTCCAGGAACGGGTCGGCCTTGCCGACGTGGGCGATGCTGCCGTCCAGGCGGGCGATGTCGGAAACGGGTTCGGAGGCGTGGGCGGCGGCCGCGGCAAACGACAGGCTGACGGCGCACAGCAGGGAAAGCGCCAGGCTGCGGCGTTGGGTGATGGTCTTCATGATGTGTGGTCCTTCTAAGGCAGGGTACGTGGCGGAAGCGCCGCGGTGCCTGTAATGTAGGACTTCACACTGGGCAGAAAAAGGGGCAATTCTCGACACACTGTCCAGGACTCTGGACAATGTGCCGAGCCGCCGGTAGGTCAGTAGTGCATGCCGAAGATGCCGGCGCCCAGCCGCGCGATCACCATCAGCAGGATCTGCGCGATCACGAACAGCACGAGCGGCGAAACATCGAAGCCGCCCAGGCGCGGCACCACGCGCTGGATCGGGCGCAGCACCGGCGCGGTCAGGTGGTCGATGGCCGGGGTGACCGGCGAATGCGGGTTGACCCACGACAGGATCGCCATCAGCAGCGTGACCCACATCACCAGGCTGATCGCCCATTTCAGCACATAGAGCAGGGCGGTCAGCAGCATGGCCGGCAGGAAGCCCAGCAAGTCGATGCCGCTGATCAGCGCGACCAGCACCAGGAACACCACCGCGGTCAGCCAGGCGCCCACCACCGTGGCCCAGTCGATGCCGCCCAGCCCGGGGATGATCCGGCGCAGCGGGCGCACCAGCCAGTCGGTGATCTGGAACACTCCCTGGGAGACCGCATTGCGCGTAGGCAGCCGCGTGAGCTGCATCCACACGCGCAGCAACAGCGCCATGCCGAACAGGGTGAAGACGGTATCCAGCAGGAAGAGAGCGATTTCCGAGAACATCGGTGCGTTTTTCCGGTGACGGGTGAAGGTGTCTGCAACCGCACAGATTCTGCCATAGCCGGACGCCGGCACGATGCAACTGTGCGCCGGGCACGTGACCTGGCTGACAGGTTTGTGCTGGCGGCGCGGTGCGCGGCCCCTATAATTGCGTGCGCCCCGGTTGCGGGACCGGCCGCGCGCCCGTGGTCTTGCGCGTTGTGCCCGCGCTTTCCTCCTCTTTGCGCTTTTTCGCCACCTTATGCCCAGCAAGTCCGCCCCGTCCCGGAAATCCACATCGCTTACCAAGGCCGACTTCGAGGCGCTCTCGGATTTCCGCTACCAGTTGCGGCGCTTCCTGCGGTTTTCCGAAGATGCGGCGCGCGAGGAAGGGCTGACCGTGCAGCAATACCTGCTGCTGCTGCATATCCGCGGCTGTGCCGACAAGGACTGGGCCTCGATCGGCGAGCTGGCAGAACGGCTGCAGGCCAAGCAGCACGGCGTGGTGGCGCTGGTCAACCGTTGCGAGGCGGCGGGGCTGGTCAAGCGCCGGCTCAACCCCGAGGACCGCCGCGTCGTGCAGGTGCACCTGCTGGCCAAGGGCGAGCGCTACCTGAACCGCCTGGCGATGCTGCACCGGTCCGAGCTGGAATCGCTGCGCGGCGCTTTCCGCGTGGCCCGCATCACCCAGTTCAACGACGACGGCGCCGAGCGCGGTTGAGCCCCGGCAGGCCAGCACTGCCAGCCGGTTACAGGCAGTTACCAATCACAAGTTCCGGTGACACCCGCCGGCCGCCGGCGGCCCTAGACTCGCGCGCATTCCCCAATACGCGCAGCGCGCAGGAGTCCTGACATGTCGATCCCCTTTCGTTCGGTTGTGCTAGCGGTGCTTGGCGCCGGTGCGCTGGCCGGGTGTGCCTCGCCGTACGGTTACGACAACGGCTATGGCGGAGGGTACGGCGGCAGCTACGGTGGTGGCTATAACAGCAGCGGCTACGGCAGCAGCGGCTATGGCGGCAGCACCACCATCAGCGGCTACCCGGCGCAGCAGGGCTACCCGCAGGCATCGGGCTACCCGCAGGGATATCCGCAGCAAGGGTATCCGCAACAGGGTTACCCGCAGCAAGGCTATCCCCAGCAGGAATACCCGCAGTCTTCCTACCCGCAGCAGCCGTATCCGCAGCAGTCATATCCGGACGGCAGCTATGGCAACAACCATGGCAACCAGGCCTATGGCGTGCGCTACGGCTGGGTCGAGGCGATCGAGGTGGTGCCCGGCCAGCCGCCTTCGACCAGCGGCGCGGGCGCCGTGGTCGGGGGCATCGTGGGCGGGCTGCTGGGCCACCAGGTCGGCGGCGGCCGCGGCAATACCGTGGCCACCATCGGTGGCGCCGTGGCCGGCGCGGTGGCCGGCAACGAGGTCGAGAAGCGCACCGGATCCTCGGCCGCGGCTTACCGCGTGCGCGTGCGCACCAGCGACAACGCCTACCTGACGCTGACGCAGTCCAATGCCTACCAGATGCGCATCGGCGACCGCGTCAAGGTCGAGAACGGCGTAGCCGTGCCGTACTAAGCCTGCGTGCCGAACAGCTGCGCGTAGTCCTCGCGCAGCTGGCGCTTGAGCAGCTTGCCCGCCGTGTTGCGCGGCAGGTCCGCGACGAACACGATGCGCTTGGGCACCTTGAACGGCGCCAGCGCCTGGCGGGCATGGGCGATCAGCTCCTCCTCGGCGGCGTCTTCATGGCCGCGCTTGCGCACCACGCAGGCGGCTACCGCCTCGACCCACTTCGGGTGCGGCAGCGCGAACACCGCTGCCTCGGCCACCGCGCCGTGGGTGTACAGGCACTCTTCCACCTCGCGGCTCGATACCAGCACGCCGCCCGAGTTGATCACATCCTTGATCCGGTCCACCACGTACAGGTAGCCCTCGGCATCCATATAGCCGAGGTCGCCGGAATGGAACCAGCCGCCGGTGAAGGCTTCGGCGGTCTGTTCGGGCTTGGCCCAGTATTCCGTCAGCAGTTGCGGCGAGCGATGCACGATCTCGCCCAGCTCGCCAGGCAGCACGTCCTGCATGGTCTCGTCGACGATGCGGGTCTCGACATTCAGCACCGGCCGGCCGGCGGACGCCGGGCGCCCCGCATGCTCGTCGGGCCCCAGCACCGTGGCCAGCGGCCCGATCTCGCTCTGGCCGTAGCAGTTGTAGAAACGCAGTGCCGGCAGCTTCTGCTGCAGCTCCAGCAGCACCGGCACCGGCATGATCGAGGCCCCGTAGTAGGCCTTGGTCAGCGACCCCAGCCGCGCCGGATCGAAGTCCGCATGGCGCAGCAGCGCGATCCACACCGTGGGCGGCGCGAAGAAGCTGGTGATGCCCTCGGCGTGGATGGTGCGCAGGCAATAGCCGGCCTCGGGGCTGTCGGCGATCAGCGTGGTGCCGCCGCACAGCAGCAGCGGCATCAGGAAGACATGCATCTGCGCCGAGTGGTACAGCGGCAGCGCGGCCAGCGAGTAATCCGACGCGCGGATATCGCAGGCGGCGATGGTGCTGCCGTATTCAGCGAGCAGCGCGCGGTGGGTCAGCACGGCGCCCTTGGGCGCGGAGGTGGTGCCCGAGGTGTACAGGATTTGCGCGGGCGTGTTGTCGGTCAGCGCTTCGGACACCGGTGAAACGGGGCCGTTGGCCGCCGCCGCCACCAGGATATCGCGCACCTTGCCGCCATGCAGCGTGCCGCTGACCTTGCAGGGCAGGCCGTCGACGCGGTCGGCCAGCGCCGGATCGGCAAAGATTGCGCTGGCGCCCGATTGCGTGACGATGTACTCGGCCTCCGCGCGCGTCATCGAGAAATTGACCGGCACATGGATCAGGCCGCTGCGCAGGCAGGCCAGCCACAGCAGCACGTAGGCGTCGGAGTTCTTGCCGAAGGCGGCCACGCGGTCGCCGGAGCGCAGGCCCCATTGCGCCAGCGCGCCCGCCACGCGGGCCGCGGCCTCATCCAGCTGGCGGTAGGTCCAGGCCCGATCGCCGAAGCGGATCGCGGTCTTGCCCGGGCTGCGCCGCACGGCGCGGGCAATGGCGTCGGGGATGGTGTTGCGCAGGGCGCGCTGCTGCTCTGACTGCATGGTGGTCTCCATTGTTATGGTTTGGGGTCCAGCAAGTCTTGAAGCCAAGCGCCGAGGATAAAGGCTGCCGCCCGGCCATGGCAAGGCGGCAGCGGCTCTCGGGGATGAGGGACTACAGCGCTTCCGACAGGAACACCAGCGCGCGCCCATGCGCCAGCGCGGCGCTGGGCTGGTGGTAGGAGCCGCGCGCCCAGCAGTTGAAGCCGTGGTCCGCGCCCTCATAGACGAAGATCTCGCTGCCGGGTTTGCCGGTCATGGCGTCGCGCACGCCTTGCACGGCCCCTGGCGGGATATGCGCGTCGAGCGCGCCGTAGTGGAACTGCACCGGCACGCGGATGTTTGCCGCCTCCTGCAGCTGGTTCTGGATGCCGCCGCCGTAGTAGGGCACCGCGGCATCCACCAGTCCGCGCGCCGCGCTCAGGTACGACAGCAGGCCGCCGAAGCAGTAGCCCACCGCGGCCACCTTGCCGGCACCGGTGTGCTGGCGCAGCACCTGCACCGTGGCGGCGATATCGTCCAGCGCGGCCGGCACATCCACCGCCTTGCGCAGCGCCATGGCGCGCGCCATGTCGTCGCCTTCGTAGCCCAGTTGCACGCGCGGCGCCTGGCGCCAGAACACGTCTGGCGCCAGCACCGCATAGCCGTCGGCGGCGTACTGGTCCGCCACGGCGCGGATATGCTCGTTCACGCCGAAGATCTCCTGCAGCAGCACGATGCCAGGCGCGCCGGGCTGCACGCCTGCCGGCGGCAGGCTCAGGTAGGCATCGAAGCTGCCCGCGGCGGTGTCAACGCAGATCCACTGGCTGTCGGGGATGGCTGTCATGGGGAAAGGCTCCGGAAGGCTCTGAACAGGAAACCTGCAAGTTTGCCACTGCGCGCCAATTCATGCAGGGCAGGGCGCCCCGACGCTGCTGCCGTCAGTACGCGCGCGACTGCTTGTAGCGCTTGTTCCAGTTGTCGGTGTAGGCCCTGACCACGGCGGCGTCGCCGCGGATCAGCATGCCGTTCTCGGCGTTGCGCTCTTGCGCCGACTTGGTGAAGTTGAACGATCCGGTGAAGACTGCCTGGTCGTCGAACACCATCACCTTGTTGTGCGCGATCGCGGGCTTGTTGTCGATCACCACCGGCACGCCGGCGTGCTTGAGGTAGGTGGCGCTGGTATAGCGCTCGGACTGCTGGCTCTTGTCCAGGATCACGCGCACGTCCACGCCGCGCCGGTGCGCCTGTGCCACGGCCTCGGCAATCGGTGCGCTGGTGAACGAATAGGCCTGGATCAGCAGGCGATGGCGCGTGCTGCGGATGGCATTGACCAGCAGCGCCTGGCAACTCGCGCCATCGGGCACGAAGCACAGCGTGTAGCCGCTGCCATCGGCAAAGGGCCTGGCCGGCACCGGCTTCGCGTCCGGCGGCTGCGCCGGCTGGGCCGGCTTGCCGGCGCGCGTGGGAAAGTGGTTGGCGACGGCCTCGTTGAAGGTCTCGCTAATGCTGTTGGCGATGGTGTCGGTCACCTGGTCGAAGGTGGAAGCCGAGCGGGCGTGCGCCAGCAGCGCGAAGGGACTGAACGAGGTGAAGGCCGACACGGCGGCGGCCAGGCCCAGGCCCAGCACGGCCCGGCGAATGAATCTGTAGGTCACGGCGGATCTTTGCGTCGGTGAATGACAGCATGCGCGCGCCGCGCGCCGCATGCTGTCGGGGCGGGTCCGCAGCGTAGCAGCCGCATACGCCACTGGCAAAGCGTGATTGTGTAACAGGATCTGTGGCCGGCTATGCGGTGCAGCATCGGTGCGCCGCCGCTGCCCTTGGGACTATCCGCACCCGCGCCTATGATGGATGGAACCCCCGCGGGCCGCCCGCCAAGGAGAGGGATATGAGCAACCATACCTACAAGCTGGTCGAGATCGTCGGATCTTCACCCGATGGCTGCGACCAGGCCATCCAGAGCGCCATTGAAAAGGCCGGTGAAACCATCAAGAACATCGACTGGTTCGAAGTGGTGGAAACGCGCGGCCACATCACCAACGGCAAGATCGCGCACTACCAGGTCACGCTGAAGGTCGGTTTCCGCGTGACTTGAGTGCGGCGCCGCGCTTGCGCGGCGGTATCGCGCGACGGCACAGGCTGCGCTGCTTGTGCGGGTTGGTGCGCGTGCTCGCTCCAGACGCAGCCATCGGGATAAAAAAACGGCCGACGCGAGACTGCCGTCGGCCGGGTACAGGGAAACCTCGTGTCGTCAGCCCAAACGCGACCAGCTCAATCGAACTGGTACGAATAGGTCATGTTGATCCGCGGCGACCGATGGCTCGCATTGGTCGGCTTGTCACCCACCGGTTGTGCCACCGACAGGTCCAGCGTGTAGTAGCGCCGGTCCGAGAAGCGCGCGCCGATGGCCACCGACGACAGGCTGCGGTGCGACAGCGACACGCTGTTGGAGAACACGCGCGCCACGTCGGCCGACACATATGGCTGGATCGTGCGCAGGTAGGCCATGTCGGGCAGGAACAGGCGGCTGATTTCGGCCGAGGCCCCCCAGCCCTTGTCGCCCGCCACTTCGCCGGCGGGATAGCCCAGCCCGAAGAAGCGTCCGCCGAAGCTGATCTGCTCGCCCGAGGCCAGGCGGTCGCCGCTGTACTGGCCCGCCGCGGCCACGGTGAGGCCGAAGCCCGCCGGCAGGTCTTTCGACTGCGACAGCAGCAGCCGCGTGCGGAAGAAGCTCAGGTCGTTGGTATTGTTCTGGCGGCTCGCACCCAGCGCATCAAAGCCCTTGTACAGGCCCAGCGTGGCGTTGCGGCTCACGCCTTCGCCGCGCTGCGCGTAGGTCAGCTCCGCGGTGCCCACGCGCACGTTGGTGCCCAGCGTCACGCGCGTGCCGGTGGCGGTGTGGGTGTAGCGCTCGAACTGGTCGGCGCCGTAGAAGCCGCCGGTCAGCGTGAGCGAGTGTGCGTTGGACAGCAGCAGCGGATAGCTGAGTGAGCCGCCGATGCGCTTGGTGTCGTTGACGTAGCGCGGGTTGAACCCGATCGCCTCCAGCGTGGCGTTCTGCGGCACGCCGCGGTAGTGCGAGGCATTGAGCCGCGCGATCATGCCCTCGGTGCCGAGCGGCTGCGCGTAGCTGGCAGCGTAGTACTCCTCGTTGTCGCGGCCTTTGGGGAACAGCGCCGACACCGAGATCTGCTCGCCCAGCGGCGTCAGGCTGTTGGTAGTCGCGGTTGCAATCGCGCGCAGGCCCGGCGACATGTATTCGATGCCGGTGCCGAAGGTGAACGGCTTGCGCTTGACGTCGAGCACCATCTCGCAGGCGCCGTCGGTGGTGGTCGGCGGCTGCACCGTGGCCGCCACCTGCAGTCCGGGCTGCAGGGCCAGTGCATTGACGTAGTGTTCGAAACGGTCCTGGCGCAGCGGGCGGTCCTGCTGCAGCTTCTCGGCAATGGCGCGCAGCCGGCCCTCTGCCGGGCCCGCCTTGCCAGTGACCGTCACCTTGGCCACATAGCCTTCGACCACGGTGATCAGCACATCGCCGTTGGCAAAATCCTGCGCCGGCACGAAGGCGAACGAGAGCGGATAGCCACGGTCCTTGTACATCTGCGTCACCGTGCTGGCCGCTTCCAGCAGCTGTGCCACCGTGATCTCGCGATTGGCCAGCGGCTTGAACTGCGCGGCCACTTCCTCGAAAGGCAGCGTCTTCGCGCCCTCGATGCGAAAGCGCCGCGGTGTCAGGCGTGTATTGAGCAGGTCCTGCATGGCCGCCTGCGGCCGTTCGACCTGCACGGTCACGCTGCTGTCCGGCCGGGCCGGAGCGATCTTCGGGAGCGTCTGGGTCGGGTCGCCCTGGACCGGGCTGCGCGGATCGGCCTGGACCAGGCCGTGATGGAACGCGCCGACGCTGACCAGCAGCGCGGCAACGCGATGACGTGCACGCATGGTAATACCCCTGTAAGGAAATACTGCGGCTATTGACGTCGCGTGCCACTGGCGCGGGGATTGCCGCTACCCCCGGGCGCCTGCTGTCCGATGCTGCCGGCTTAGCGCGTGGCCGCTACGTTGAATCTGGTGTGCTCCGCTGCCCGCGATCAGGCGATCGCCCGGGCAGCGGCTGAGACTGGATTACTTCTGGCCGAGCGCGCCGGTCAGGCCGCCCAGCAGGCCGCCCACCAGACCGCCGATCGGGCCGGTGGCGCCGGTGGTCGAACCCTTGCTTGTGGTGCTGCCCGCGGTGGAGGTGGCGCCGCCGGTCACGGCGGCGACAACATTGGTGACGGGGGCCAGCGGGCTGGTGGTGCCCGTGCCCGCCGCGGCGCCGGAGACGCCGCCAACCACGCCATTCACCACGCCGCTGACGGCGGTGGTGGCCGGTGCCAGCGGCGAACCGGTGCTGCCGCCGGTGGCACTGCCAAGGCCGCCGGTGAAGGTGCTGACCAGGCTGGTGACCGGTGCCAGCGGCGAACCTGAGCCGCCGCCGGTGGCACTGCCAAGGCCGCCGGTGATGGTGCTGACCAGGCTGGTGACAGGCGCCAGCGGCGAACCCGTGCCGCCGGCGCCTGCACCGCCAGTCAGCCCCCCGGCCAGCGCAGTCACCGGTGCCAGTACCGGGCTCAGCGCGCCCAGGCCGCCGCCGCTGGCGGGCCCGTTCACTGCGCCGCCCAGCGATGCCACGGTCGTGCCGGTGGCGTTCACCACGCCGCCGATGCCCGAGACCACCGGCGTGTTGGTCTGTTGCAGCTTGATGCCGGCCGTGGCCAGCGCACCGCCCACGGTCGCCAGTAGCCCGCCGGTCGGAGCGCCCAGGCCCGTGGCCGCGCCCAGCGTCTGGGTGGCGCCGGTCAGCTGCGAGGTGATCGGCACGATCAGCTTGCTGGTGGTAGTGGTCACTTGCTCGACCGCGCCGGTCGACAGCACCGTGGTCAGCGTGCCGCCGGTGCTGGTCACCGTGTCGCCCAGCTTGTCCACCACCGTGCCCAGCGGCGAAGTCAGCGGCGCCAGCGGCGCGAGCTGGCCGGTGCCCAGCCCGCTGACAGCGGTGCCGGCGCTGGACACTCCCTTGCCGAGTTCGGTGACCACATTGCCGGTGCTGGCGACCGTGGTGCCAACCGGGTTGGTCGAATTGGGGATGCTGCCCAGGCCCGCTTGCAGGCCCGTGGCCAGCGCGCCCACGGCATCGCCGGTGGAGGCCACCACGCCGCCCAGGCCGCTTTGCGTCTGCGTCGGCACCAGCGGCAGGTTGGCGCTGCCGAGCTGGTTGCCGAGGTCGGTGACGGTGCTGCCCGTATTGCCCAGCACCGTGCCGGCATTGTTGATGACCGTGGCGGTCGGGGTCAGCGAGGTGGGCGTTTCGCCGCCGCCAGTGTTGCCGCCGTTGCCACCCGTTCCACCGGTGCCGCCGGTACCACCCGTGCCGCCGCCCGTGCCACCGGTACCGCCGCCGGCCAGGTCGGTGCTGCCGCCGGAGCCACCCATGCCGCCAGTGCCATCGGTTCCGGTAGTCTTAGTGCCGCCATTGGTGCCCGCCGTATCGCTGGTGCCCATGGAGGTCGATCCGCTGCCGCTGGCGCAGCCACCCAGGGCCAGCAAGGTTGCGAGGAGTGCCGTTACGGCGAGTTGTTGTTTGCGCATGTTCTGTTCCCTCATTCCCGTCGTTTAAATCGCTCGGCCGCGCAACGCGTTCGCTTTCTGCGTGCGGCGGTGACGGATATGGCGCAATCGGTATGCCAGCGCCGCGACGCGTCCCGGAAGGGACCCTGCGGAAGTCGGGTGTGGTGCCCGCAAAGCCTTGCCGGGCGCGGTTCCCAGGGGAGTGGCGGGAACCGCTTGCGGCGCCGCCGGGGACGGGTGTCGGGGCGGCTGCGCGTTACGCGTTACGTAACGTGTGGCGTCTGCAGGGAACAAAACAGCCGGAACGGCGGGCCATGCGGCGATGGCGACCCAGCCAGGAAAGCGCGCCGTGCCGTGCGCTGCCACCGCCCTCCCGCCACGGTCATCCGCGCCGCCGTGTTCCCGTGTTCCCGGAACACGTTACGTAGCACGTAACACGTCAGGCCCGCGCCGCAACGGCGTTTGGGCCCAGCACGTGGCTACCCCGGACCCCCGGCAATCCGCGCCAGGCAAGGCTTGCAGCGCCGCGGCCGGTTCCGTGCCGGCACCGCCGGCGCCGCTGGCACGGGCCTTGCCATTTGTTGTCCAGACGCGCCGACGATCCCGCGTTCCACTGTCTTGCCGTGCCGGTTCGGAGCGGTCCGCCAGAGGAACAAAGCGGGACTCCGGGGAGGCTCGTCGGCAATCCCATGCGGCGCACATAAGACAAGACGGCCGGCAGCACCGTGGCCAACAAGACAGGAGAAGGACAATGCAAACCAAGCATCCGTCGCAGCATTCCATGACCTCACTGGCCGCGGCCGGCGTGGCCGCTATTGCCTTGCTGATGGCAGGCTGTTCGTCGAGCGGTGGCGGCAGCGGCGCCAATCCGCGGCCGAACAGCAACATCGACACGCCGGTCACGCCGGGACCGTCCGCATCGGGCGAGACCACGCCCACCGCCAAGGTGACCGAAGGCGCGGGCAATACCGTGGTGGCCACGGGCAATGCCATCAGCGAGGTCGGCAAGAGCATCCAGGAAGCGCCGCTGCCGTTGCTGCCCACCAAGGCGCGCGAAGGCGCCGGCGACGTGGTGATCAATGCCGGCAGGGCCGTTGGCTCGCTCGGCGCGGGCGTGCGCGACGGGCTGGGGCAGATCGGTTCGGTCGACAACCCGGTTGGCGTGACGGTGGCCAGCACCAGCAATGTGGTCCACGACGTGGGCGAGACGCTGATCAGCGGCGGCGACCTGGTGTACGGCCTGGGCACCGAGAAGCTGGCACCACTGGCGCCGGTGACCGAGCCGGTGGGCGGCCTGGTCAGGCACGTGGGCATCGCGGTGCACGATAGCAGCGGCAAGGTGCACAGCGTGCTGTCCGAAGGCCCGGTCGCGCAGGTCACGAATTCGGTCAGCAAGGTCATCGTGCCGCTGACCAGCAAGGTCACCGACGGCACGCAGACCCTGGGCGCGGTCACGCACCTGGGCGATCCGGCCAACGGCCTGCTCTACAAGGTCGGCAATACCGCGGCTGCCGGCGGCAGCATGATCAGCAACAGCCACGCGCCGGTGGTCTCGCCGCTGGGCGGCGTGGTGACTGAGGCCGGCAAGACGGTCGCGGCCGCTGGCGCGCTCCTCAACGGCAATGGTCAGGGCGGCGGCAACCCGCTCGGCGGCGTGGTGAACAACCTGCCGCTGGCCAAGGTCGCCGGCGGCGGTGAGGGCGGCTCCGCGGGCGGCGCGCTCAGTCCCGTGACCGCGCTGCTGGCGCCGGTGACCGGGCTGGTCGGCGGGCTGAAGCAGGGCGCTCAAGACAGCCAGGGTGGCAGCGGCGACGTCAAGACGCTGCAATTGCCGCTGGTGGGTGGCCTGCTGCGCTGAAATGTCTCATACCGGCTAGGTGTTTTCACGGTGCGCTGTCGCTCATCACCCCGTCGCAGCGCATCTTTTTATTTTGGCTGGCATTGCGGCCGCAATGACCGCAATGCCAGCTTGCAGGCCGGTTCCCGGCCTGCAAGCCTGTTCTTTGACAACCTGTGACCCGGGCGTGCCGGGTCGTTTCAAACGCATGTCTTAACCCCTTTGGGTCATTGCTATCACCCATAGGAGGGGTATGGTTGAGACATTCCATATCTTAAAAAGAAAACGCAGCAAGCGTGAAATGTCGATAAAAGAGCGGGCCACAGAGCACCGTGATAATCGAACGGGGGAAGCGTGATCGCGGCTTCTTAGATCACTCGGGAGTGACAACATGAAACGACTCATTGCACGCTTTATTAAAGATGAGCGCGGGGCGACGGCTATCGAGTATGGCTTGATCGTCGGGCTCGTCGCTTTGGCCATCGCAGTCGGCGCCGGCCAACTCGGCACAGAACTCAACGCCAGCTTCACCCGGCTCTCAGTCAAGGTTTCGGGATGGTTCGTCAATTGAGCAGGCCGAAACCATAAGACCGGCGTGATTGCCGCGCTCCTCTGCGCGGCGACCCTCTACACAGATCTTGCCTACCGGCGCGTTCCCAACGCCTTGCTGGCGGCCGCCGTGCTGGTCCTCGGACTTGCACTGCTCGCCGGGCAGGCCACGGAACTGCCGCTGGCCGCGCGTCTGACCGGCGCGGGGCTGGGTCTTGCCGTCACGCTGCCGGCGTACGCCCTCGGGCGCATGGCCGCAGGGGACGTCAAGTTCCTGGCGGTGGTGGGCCTGTTCACCGGCCCGCAAGGACTGGTGGTGGCATGGGTCGTCGGCAGCCTGCTCGGGCTGGTGCACGCGCTGCTGGCGCTGGCACTGGACAGCAGCGTACTGGCCGCGCTTCGGCAGCGGGCCGCGGCACGCCTGCGCGTGGCAGCCAGCACGCCGGCTACGGAGCAAGCCTTGCATCACCAGGACAGACCCATTCCAACGGCGCAGTTTTCGCGGGCGCGCGGCATTCCATATGCCGCGTACCTGGCCGTGGGCGTGCTGGTCTGGATGGCCGCGGGCCAATAGCCGGACAGGCCACGGGCAAGCAGGCTGCGTCGCCGGTCGGCGCGAAAGAACACCAAAGGACCGGGGTTTCAGATGTTGCTGCACGCAAGGGCCAACAGGGGGATCAACCGACGCCGCCACGGCGCCGGCAGCGCTGCGATCGAGTTTGCGATCGTGGCGCCGGTGCTGCTCGCCATCGTGATCGGCATCATTTACTACGGCGTGATGCTGGCGCTTCAGCAGGTGCTGACGCTGGCCGCCGAGGAAGGCGCGCGCGCTGCGCTGCGCTATCCAGCGGGCGTTTCCGGCTCAGGCCTCGCGGCCACGCAGGGCGCGCGCGTCGATGCCGCGGCAGCGATGGCGCGGGGCACGCTTCCCACCTCCATCAGGAATCTGCTGCCCCCCGGCAACGTTGCGCAGGCGGTGCCCTGCGCGCCCGGTTCCACCGATGTCTGCGTGCAGGTCACGCTGAACCTTCCCACCACCAACATCCTCCCCGCCGTGCCGATGGTCCCGATCCCCGCGATGCTGTCGGGCTCGGCCATGGTCCAGCTTTCTCCTGATATCTGAGCCGCCATGCCGCGACGCCCCCACGCCATGCTCATCCCAAGGAATCCCGCATGACCAGCAAGCAGATCCGACTCCTGGCGGGGGTGCTGCTCGGCCTGGCCCTGCTGCTTGCGCTGCTGGCGTGGCAGGTGGGCCGCCAGCCGGCCCAGGTGCCCGCGGCGTCGAATGCGGCCAGGCCGCTGCATCCGGTGGTGGTGACCACGCGCGCGGCGGAAGCAGGCAAGCCGCTTGACGCCGATGCGCTCAAGGTAGAGATGCTGCCCATCGATCCTGCCGGCGCCTACAGCGAGGTGGCACGCGTGACCGGGCAGGTGCCGCTGCTGGCACTGGGTGCCAACGTGCCGGTGCTCGAAAGCCAGTTGCTGGCCGGCCTGGCCACGCAGGTGCGGGAGGGCGAACGCGCGGTGGCCGTGTCGGTCGATGAAGTCATCGGCGTCGGCAACCAGGTGCAGCCGGGCGACTATGTCGATGTCTTCCTGGTGCTGCGCCGCGACCAGCAGGAGATCCCGGAAAGCCAGGCGCGCATGCTGCTGTCGCGCCTGCGCGTGCTGGCCTATGGCGTCGCCTCGGTCAACCGGCCGCAGAACGCCAAGCCGGAGCAGATGATGGCGCGCCAGGAAGGCGCCAAGACCGCGGTGCTGTCGGTGCCGCTGGAGCAGGTCAGCCGGCTGGCGATGGCGCAGCAGTCCGGGCGCCTGCTGCTGGCGCTGCGCAATCCGCAGGATGAAGCCATGCCCAGCGACGGCATGTTTGCCGAACCCCAGCCCGCGCTGGCCGCGCGCGCCGGCGTTCCCGCCGACGCGCCGCGCGCCGCCCCCGACAAGGCCATGGCCGGCGTGGTGCTGTCCGGCCTGGCTGCTACCACCGGTGCCTCTGCCCCCCGCGCGCCGGTGGCAGCCCCGGTGCCGCGGCCGTTGCAGGTTGCCGCGCCGCCCGCGCCAGCTCTGGCAAGACAAAGCGCAGGCGTGGAAGTGATCCGCGCGGGCAAGCGCGAGATCGAATAAGAACGTGGGCGCCGACCTTATGCATATCCAGAAGAACCAGGCCCGGAAGTACCAGGCCCGGAAGTACCCCCATTCGGCGGCCCTGCGCCGCAGGCTGATGCAGCTCGCGCTGGCCGCGATGCTGGCCACTACCGCGTGGTGCGCACTGGCGCCGCGCGCACGGGCGCAGGAAGCCGTGAACGCACGCCAGTTGCGCCTGCTGGCCGGCGCGCAGAAGGAGATCCGCAGCGCGCAGCCGGTGGAGCGCGTGGCGGTGGGCAACCCGGCGGTGGCCGATGCGCTGGTGCTGCGCACACGCGGTGCCCCCAGCGTGCTGCTGGTGGCCAAGCAACCCGGTGTGACCGACGTGATGGTGTGGACGCGCGGCGGCGCCGAGCCTCTGACTTACAACGTGCAGGTCGATGCCATCGCGCCCGATGCCGATGGCGCGAAGCTCGGCTATTCCGCGGCCGGTACCACCATCACCGGGCAGTCGCCCGATGCCTATGCCGCGGCGCGCGCGCAGGCCGCTGCGCGCGCGGCCACCAACGGCAAGAGCGATGGCAAGCCCGGCCTGGTGGTGGACCGCTCGACCGTGCCGCTCTCCGGCACCGTGCAGGTCGACGTCAAGGTGGTGGAGATCAGCAAGACCGTGCTCAAGGAAGTCGGCATCAACTTCTTCCGCAACAACTCCGGCTTTGCCTTCGGCACGTTCTCGCCATCGACGCTGAACAAGTTCACCTTTACGCCCGGCAGCGGCGGCGCGCCGGGCAGTTTCAGTGCCGACATCGCGTCGCCGATGAGCAATGCCTTCAACCTGGTGGCCGCGTCGCTGACGCACGGCATCTTCGCCAATATCAGCCTGCTGGAGGCCAACGGTCTGGTGCGCGTGCTGGCCGAGCCCAGCCTGGTGGCGCTGTCTGGCCAGAGCGCGAGCTTCCTGGCCGGCGGCGAGATCCCGATCCCGGTGCCGCAGGCGCTGGGCACGACCACGATCCAGTTCAAGCCGTTCGGCATCGGGCTGACGGTGTCGCCCACGGTGCTGTCGGCCGACCGCATCGCGCTGAAGGTGGCACCGGAGGCAAGCGACCTCGACCCCTCGCGCGGCATCTCGATCAATGGCGCGGTGGTGCCCGCCATCGTCACGCGGCGCGCCGACACCACGGTGGAGCTGGGTGACGGCGAGAGCTTCGTGATCGGCGGGCTGGTCAGCCGCAACACCGTCAGCAACGTCAACAAGGTGCCGGTGCTGGGCGACCTGCCGGTGATCGGCGCCTTCTTCAAGAACCTGAATTTCCACCAGGAAGACCGTGAGCTGATGATCGTCGTCACGCCGCGCCTGGTGAAGCCGCTGGCCAAGGGCGCGCCGGCGGCGCAAGCGGTTGGTGCCGACGGCCGCACCAGCGGCAACCCCAATGTATGGGGCTGGTATGTGCTGGGCGAATACGCGGACCCGACTTTGCCGGGTTTCTCAAAATAGCCGCCGGCCGTGCCGGCAGGCATGGCCAACGGCTTGAGGCAGAGAGATGGACTATTTTCTGTTGCATGCAACGCAGGGCGAAGTGAAGGACTGGCTGGGCAGGGTCCTGGGCGGGCTGGGCACGCTGGTGGCTGAAGGCGGCGCCCAGGAAGCCTTTCTCGAGCGCGCGGCCCAGCTGCGCCCGGGGCTGGTGTTCCTGCATTTCTCGACGGAACTGGCCGGCGCGTCGGCGCGGCTGGGCGAGCAGCTGCTGCGGCTCTTCCCAGGCCTGCCGCTGGTCGCGGTGGGCCACGCCGACGAGCCCGGCATCATGCTGGCGGCGCTGCGCGTGGGCGTGAAGGATTTTATCGACCTGCGCGACGCGCCGGCCGATGCCGAGGCCGTGGTCAAGCGCCTGGCCGTGCCGGGCGAGCAGGTGCGCCCGGCCCAGTCGGTGCGCCAGGGCAAGATCGTGGCGCTGCTGGGCGCACGCCCCGGCGTGGGCGTGACCAGCCTGGCCGTGAACCTAGCGGCGGCGGCACGCCGCCACCTGCCGCTGAACGAAAAGACCGATGCGCGCGCCGAAGTGCTGCTGCTGGACCTGGGCCTGCCGGCGCGCGACGGCGCGCTGTACCTGAACCTAAGTCCGGGCTTCCACTTTGTCGAGGCGGTGCGCAACCTGCGCCGCTTCGACCAGGTCTTCGTGCAGACCGCGCTTACGCGCCACGGCAACGGCGTGTGCGTGCTGCCCCTGCCCGCGGCGCTGGGCGAGCTGCGCGACATCTCCTACTCCGAAGCCAGCAGCCTGCTGGAGCGGCTGCGCGCGTTCTTCGACATGCAGATCATCGACCTGGGCGGCTTCGGCAATGCCGAATTCACCGCGCAAATCTTCAAGGCCGCCGACAGCGTGGTGCTGGTAGCCGACCAGAGCGTGGGCGCGATCGTCTCGGCCGCGGAGCTGGTGCATGAACTGCGCGCGCGCGAGGTGGAGCGCGACGACCTGCACCTGCTGGTGTCGCGCTTCGATGCGCGCCTGGGAGTGGATGCCGCGCAGATCGCGCAGCGCGTGGGCGTGCAGTCGGTGGGCACGCTGCCTGACAGCCGCGCGCCGCTAGTGCTGGCCATGAACCGCGGCGCGGTGCTGGCCGACGACGATCCGCACGACCCCTATGTGCGCGCGCTGGCCGACCTGCTGGCGCGACTGGGCTACCGCGCGGCGCAGGCCAGGGAAACCAGCCTGCTGGCGCGGATGAAGGACAAACTGCCTGAGGCGCTGCGCGCGGTGCGCGTGGCACGCACTGGAAGCTGACATGACGCAAGCGATTGAATTCTCCGACAATACCCCCGCACCGTTCCCGGTCTCGCAGGAATTCCAGAACATCAAGGAAGCGGCGCACGAGCACCTGCTGACCCGCATCGAAGAGCTTGGCGCGGAGTTCGGCCGCTGGTCGCGCACCGCGATCCAGCGCTTTGTCGACCTGGAGCTAGAGAGCTTTACCCGGTTGCGCCGCATCCCCATCAACGAGGCCGAGCTGCGCCAGATTGCCGAGGCGCTGACCAAGGAGCTGGCCGGCTTCGGGCCGATCGAAGACCTGCTCAACGACCCCGCGGTGGAAGACATCCTGGTCAACGGCCACCTTGACGTCTACGTGTCGCGCCACGGCGTGCTGGAGCGCATCCCGGTGCGCTTTACCGACAGCGGCCACCTGCTGCGCATCGTGCGCCGCATCCTGGCGCCGATCGGCAGGCGGCTGGATGAGTCCAACCCGATGGTCGATGCGCGCCTGCCCGACGGCGGCCGCATCAACGTGGTGATCCCGCCGCTGGCGCTGGAAGGCCCGGTGGTGTCGATCCGCAAGTTCCGCAAGGACCCGATGACGCCTGCTGACCTGCAGGCGCTGGGCACCATGAGCCCCGAGATCTGCGACCTGCTGCAGGCCGCGGTGCAGGCGCGCTGCAATATCCTGGTGAGTGGCGGCACCAGCTCGGGCAAGACTTCGCTGCTCAACGCGCTGGCCACCTTCGTGCCGACCACCGAGCGCGTCATCACCATCGAGGACACCGCCGAGCTGGCGCTGAACCACCCGCACGTGGTGCGGCTGGAAAGCCGTCCCGGCGGCTTCGAGGGCACCGGCGCGGTGTCGATCCGCGACCTGCTGCGCAACAGCCTGCGCATGCGTCCGGACCGCATCATCGTGGGTGAAGTGCGCGGCGGCGAGGTGCTGGAAATGCTGCAGGCGATGAGCACCGGCCACGACGGCTCGATGGGCACCATCCACGCCAGCAGCCCGCGCGAATGCCTGTACCGGCTGGAGATGCTGGCCGGTTTTGCCGGCTTCCAGGGCAGCGAGGCGAGCCTGCGCCGGCAGATCGCCAACGCCATCGACTTCATCGTGCAGATCGCGCGGCTTTCCAACGGCAAGCGCCGCATCGTCTCGATCACCGAGATCACCGGGCTGGGCGACAACATCATCTCCACCCAGGAGCTGTACCGCCACGAGCCCTTCATGAACCCGGACGGCACCGAGACCGACCGCTGGCTCTCGCTCGGCCTGCTGCCGCACTCGCCCAAGCTGGCGCGCATGCGCGGACAGGGCTTCATGCTGGACGATCGCTTCGATGTCTAGCGCCACGCTGCTGCTCGCCGCCATGGCCCTGGTCATCACCGGCCTGGGCCTGCTGCTGCTGGCCAGCGCGCAGGCGCGTGCACGCCGCGAGCAGCAGCAGGCCTTCCTGCAGGCGCAGACCGAGCAGGTGCGCCTGCGCTATGCGCAGGCGCCGGATCCGGCGCTGCAAGCGCCCGCGCGCGACCTGCGCCGCCGCTGGGACGACTTTCTGCGGCGTGCCGACCTGGCGCCGACGCGACGCACCGCCATCGTCTGGATCACGCCGGTGGTGCTGTGCACGCTGGCCGGCGCCGTGGCGGGGCAATGGCTGGGCGCGGTGTCGGCCCTCATCGTGGCGCTGGCCGTGGCGGCGTTCGCGGCATGGAACCGCGTGCGCCGCCTGCACAAGAAGCTGCTGTCGCAACTGCCCGGGTTCCTGGACGGCGTGGTGCGGCTGATGACGATCGGCAGCAGCGTGCCGGCGGCGTTCCAGAACTCCATCGCCAATACCGAGGCGCCGCTGCGCCAATGCCTGGTGCAGGCCATACACCTGCAGCGCGCCGGCAAGGAGCTGGACCAGGCGGTGCTGCAGGTCGGGCGCGTGTACAAGGTCGAGGAACTGGTGCTGGTGGCTTCCGTGCTGCGCCTATCAGTGCGCTACGGCGGCCGCGCCGATGTGGTGATGGAGCGCACCGCCGCCTTTATGCGCGACCGCGAACAGGCCCAGCGCGAGCTGATGGCGCTGTCGGCCGAGACCCGGCTGTCGGCGTGGATCCTGGGGCTGCTGCCGCTGGTGGTGGCCGGCGGCCTGTTCATGCTGAACGCGGGCTACATCATGATGATGTGGAAGGATCCCACCGGCAAATCGATGCTGCTGTCGGCCCTGGCGCTGGAAATTGCCGGGGCGTTCATGCTGTACCGGCTGGCCAAGTCGATCTGAGCGGCATGCCAGCACGCAGACAAGAGCCAACATGGACCGCCTGACACTGATTTCGCTCAGCCTGCTGGTCGCCGCTTGCGGCGTGGGCGTACTGACGCTGCCGCTGTTGCGCGACTGGCGCCAGCGCCGGCTGGCGGCGCGCACCATCGACGGCGCGCTGGCCCGGCAGCGCGCGGCAGAAGCTGCCCAGGCCGCGCACGCCGCGCAGGCCGCAGCCCCCGCTGCGCCTGGCGCCCAGGCTGCGGCAAAGGCCGGTGCCGCAGCGCCGCAGGGCAGGGGCGGGGCGGCCACAGCGATTGGGGTGCAACTGGGCGCGCGCGTGGGCGAGCGCATCAGCGCTCACTGGCTGGATTCGCGCCTTGGGCGCGCGGTGGTGACGCCGGAAGACCAGCAGTTGCTGGAGCAATGCGGCTGGTACGGGCCGCAGTCGCGCATGCTGTTCGGCGTGCTGCGGCTGGGGTTGCCGTTGGCGCTGGCGCTGGCTGCCATGCTCTGGCAGGTGGGCGCGGGCGCCTTCGCCATCGTTGCGTGGGGCTTCGGCACGTTTGCGCTGGCCTACCTGGCCCCCAAGTGGCACCTGCGCCGCCGTGCCGCGGCCCGCCTGCGCATGGTCGATGACGAGCTGCCGGTGCTGATCGACATGCTGCGCCTGCTGCAGGGCGTGGGCCTGTCGATCGACCAGAGCCTGCAGGTGATCGTGGCCGAGTTCGGCAGCATGCTGCGCGTGCTGGGGCCGGAGCTGGCACGCGCGAATCAGCAGTTTGCCTCGGGACGCTCGCGCGAACAGACGCTCTTGCGCATCGGCCGGCTGTTCGACAGTGAAGACCTGAAGAGCCTGATCA
Organism: Cupriavidus necator N-1; assembly: GCF_000219215.1. NCBI lineage: Bacteria > Pseudomonadati > Pseudomonadota > Betaproteobacteria > Burkholderiales > Burkholderiaceae > Cupriavidus > Cupriavidus necator. Next base: position 196,212 of record NC_015723.1, read on the forward strand.
CGCTGCTGACGCAGGTCGACAAGCACGGCGGCGCGGTGCAGGAGCCGCTGCGCCAGTTCGGCCTGCGCATGCAGGAGGCGCGCAAATCGCGCATGAAGGACGAGATCGGCCGGCTCACGGTCAAGATGACTGCGGTGATGGTGGTAAGCCTGCTGCCGGTGCTGCTGATCCTGACCGCGGGCCCCGGCTTTCTAGGGGTGATCCGCATGCTGGCACATATGGGAGGGACGCGATGACGCGCTCAGTCGGTCCGGCGCTGGGCCGGATCTCCAAAACGGCGGCATGCCTGCTGCTGGCGGCGCTGTCCGGCTGCGCCGCCAATCAGAACGGCGCCGCGGCCATGCATGAGCAGGCGGAGGCCCAGGTGGAACTGGCCAAGCTGCGCGACAAGACCGCTCGCGCCGAATACAGCGAGCAGGCGGTCTACCTGGGCCTGATCCGCAAGATGCAGCAGGACGGACTTTACTTCGCCTCGCTGGCGCATATCGAGGTCTACGTGAAGCGCTTCGGCGCCGGCCCGGAGATCCAGGCCATGCGCGCCGATGCGCTGCGTGAGACCGGGCAGGACAAGGCTGCCACCGATGCTTACCAGCAACTTGCAGCGACGTCGCAGGGCGAACAGGCCGCGCATGCGCACCACGGGCTCGGCCTGCTGGCGGGGCGCCAGGATGACTTTGCGCGCGCCGTCACCGAGCTGCGCCAGGCCGCCGCGCTCGACCCCGTCAATCCGCGCATCTCCGGCGACCTGGGCTACGCACTGATGCGTGCCGGCGCGCTGCAGGACGCGCGCGTGCCGGTGATGCAGGCGCTGGAACTGGACGCGCACAATCCGCGTGTGATCAGCAACGCCGTGGTGTGGCTGATGGCCGACGGCAAGCGCGCGCAGGCCAACGCCATGATGCAGAAGGCCGCACTGCCCGAAGCCACGCGCAGCGCCATCCGCAAGGAAGCCGACCGCATCGCCCGCGCCACCGCGGCGCGCGACCGCGCAGCGGCCCGTCCTGCGCCGGCAGTGCGGGCGCCATCGAAACCCGCCACGACCGCACCGGCCACCTCGGTGGCGGCCGTGGCCGCAACAGCAGGGGCTACCCCATGACCGCCATATTCCGCATTGCCATCCCTGCGCTCTGCCTGCTGATGCTGGCGCTCGCCGCGCAGGCGCAGACCGACCGTGCCACGACCGAAGCCGCCACCACCGGCATGCCGGCAGGCAGCCCCGCACAACGCGAGATCGGCGCCGACACGCGTGCCATCCTCGCCATCCAGCGCGAAGGCACGCAGGCCGGCCCCATGCTGCCGATGCACGGCGAGCAGGCGGCGCTGGGCTATGAGCGCTACATGAACAGCTTCCGCTTCGCGCTGCCGGAGTTCTACACGGGGCAGGCCAACGCCAGCACCGCGCGCTCCGGCTCCGCTGGCCAGATGCTGGGCGGCAAATGAGCTTGCGCCAGCCGCGGCTGCGCCGGGCACCTCGATCCGCGCGCGGCGCCATCAGTGTGATGGCGGCGCTGCTGATCGCCACCGTGGCGATCGCCGCGCTGGTGTCGATCGACGTGGGGCATGTGTTCATGCGCCAGCGGCAGTTGCAGAACATGGTGGACCTGGCCGCGATGTCGGCGGCGCAGCAGCTCAAGCGGGCGGATAGCGCGGCGAATCTCAACGCCGCTGTGCTGGGTACGGTCAGAAATATCGGTGCGAAGAACGGGTATCCGTCGGGCATTGCCATGGGTTGCGGCGATGCCACCGGTGGCAGCGCGGATGCCATGACTGCCTGCCTTGGCGTGTGGGATCCGGCGAGCGGCGGGCCCAGGCATTTCAGCGCTGCCTACAATCCGGCCCAGGTGTCGCCCAATGCCGTGCGCGTTCAGGCCACGCAGACTGTGCCGATCCTGTTCGTGATCAATGGGGGGGGCGGCCGGCAACTGTTTGCGGAATCGATTGCCAGTGGCAGTCCGCCGGTGGCGGCGTTTTCGCTGGCTACTGGGTTGCTGGACGTCTCCACTGCCAACAGCATGCTGAGTGTGTTGCTGGGCAATACGGTGAGCTTGTCGTTGGTGGACTGGCAGGGACTGGTCAATACCAACGTGACGCTGGACCAGTTGCGGCTCAAAGCGGATGTCGGCACGGTGGACCAGCTGCTGAATACTTCATTGAACCTGCGTGATTTCTACGCGCTGGTGCTTGGCGCCGCTGGCCGCGACGCGCTGCTGACGACGATGCTGGGCAGCCCGCCAACCGCGCTTGGGGCCAGCGGGGCGGCGGCTACGGTGTCACTGGCCAGGCTGCTTGATCTGGGTGTGATGGCGCCTGCGGCATCGTCGGCGGTGGAGGTGGGCCTGAACGTGGCGCAGTTGCTGCTGGCCTCCGCGCAGGTGGCGCGAGGGGATACGGCAGTTGCCCTGCCGCTGAACATACCCAAGCTCCCGCTTGGCCTGGGGGGCATCAGCGCCAACCTGCGCGTCATCGAGCCGCCGGTGACGGCGGCGGGTCCGGCGCGACAGCTCTCCAGCAACCCTGACACCTGGCAGACGACCGCAAGCGCGTCCCAGGTAAAACTGACCCTGATGCTCCAGATCACCGCCAATATCCTGAAACCGGTACTGGACGCCAACTTGAACGTGCCGCTCTATCTCGATGTGGCCAACGCCACCGCCGACCTGACCAAGCTGCAATGCGCGGCAAATCCTGGGGACCGCCGTGCCACGATGCACGTCAAGAGCGGTCTCGTCACGGCGTGCCTCACCGATGGCTGCACAAGTAGCGATGTGGTGCTCGGCCAGGCTAAGCTGGGGCTGTTCGACATTGCGGACGTGATTGCCACGGACGTCCCACGCTATGGCAGCACGGCTGGCCAGGAGGTCACGCTGGCACCGGGCGGGCATGCGCAAGTTGGTACTGCCGATCCGTTTGGCGGGTTGTTCTCCCAAGTGCTGGCCCTGAAGGTGCGGACCAAGCTGCTGGGGATCCTTAGCGTGCCCATCGATCTCGGCCCGCTACTCGCGCCGGTCGGGGCAGCGCTCGACGCGCTGGTCCCGCCGCTGCTCAACAGCCTCGGCATCCAGCTAGGCACCGCCGACCTCTGGGTCCACAGCATCGACTGCAACAATGCCGAACTGGTGTACTGAGCCATGATCGCGCCAAACCGCCTGATGGCAGAAATCGAATGAAGACAGACCGCTGGGCCTACGAAAACCTTGAAGTCTACGTGTGGGAAGGCAAGTACGAGATTGCCGACCGCGTCACGCGTTTCCTGGCGCCGCTGGGCGTGGACGTGATCCGCGCCGGCGCGCTCGAAGCCTTGCCCGCCGAGCCGCGCCTGAAGCCCTGCATCGCGGTGATCAGCGTGTCGGTGATTGGCGCGGCGCGCTTCTCGCTGGACTGGGAGGCCGCGCACGGCATGCCGGTGATCTGGGTGGCCGGCCCGGGCCGCGAGGCCGATCCCGGACGCTTTCCGCCGGAGTACGCGCATATCCTTGCCGATGACTTCACCGGCGCCGACCTGCGCAGCCAGATCGGCAAGCTGCTGCCGCAACTGCTGGCCACGGACGCGCCGGGCGAGCGCGAGGCCGACCTCGTGGCCGGTTCTCCGGCGATGCGCCAGCTGCTGCAGCATGTGGAAACCTTTGCCGACTTCGGCAGCAACGTGATGCTGTATGGCGAAACCGGTGCGGGCAAGGAACGCATCGCGCGCCTGTTTCATGAGCGCAACGGCACCTACGGAAAGGGGCCGTTCGTCGCGGTCAACTGCGGCGCGATCCCTGACGGCTTGTTCGAGTCGCAGTTCTTCGGCCATGCCAAGGGCGCGTTCACCGGCGCCTCATTCGCGCACCGTGGCTATTTCGAGCAGGCCAACGGCGGCACGCTGTTTCTCGATGAAATCGGTGACCTGCCGCTGTTCCAGCAGGTCAAGCTGCTGCGCGTGCTCGAAGAGAACGTGATCACCCGGCTTGGCTCGACCCTGGCGGTCAAGCTGGATTTCCGGCTGGTGGCGGCAACCAACAAGGACCTGCGCGACGCGGTGCGGCAGGGGCGCTTCCGCGCCGACCTGTTCTTCCGCCTGGCGGTGATCGAGATGCGCATCCCCAGCCTGGAAGAGCGTGGCCAGGCCGACAAGGTGGCGCTGCTGCAGTCGTTCCTGCGCCATATGCTGGGGGAATCCGGCTTCGACGCATTGCCGCCGATGCCGGACTGGCTCAAGGGCGCGGTCGGCACCGCCTATTTCACCGGCAATGTGCGCGAGCTGCGCAACCTGGCCGAGCGTGTGGGCATCACCGTTCAGCAGACCGGGCACTGGGACGAAGAGCGCATCCGGCCGCTGTTCCGCTCGCTGCATCCGGGTGCGTTCGATGGCGGCGAGCGCAACGACCTGCGTGCCGATACGGAAGAACGCCGCCGCATCCTGGCCGCGCTCGATGCCAATGGCTGGCGGCGGCAGGACACGGCGGCAAGCCTGGGCATCAGCCGCAAGGTGCTGTGGGAAAAGATGCGCAAGTACCAGATCGCCGACAGCGAGGCCGAGCCGGTGTGAGCGCGCGCATTCGCCTCACTGCAGGCGGATCTCCTTCACGTCGAAGTGCGATTCGCCAATCAGCTCCTTGTCGTACTCGCCGACCAGTTCCACCGTGGTCTGCGCATCCACCGGCTTCTGTGCCGGCCAGAGCCTGGCCTTGACTTTCACCTTCATCTGGCCGGTGCCGTCCGAGAACAGGTAGTGCTCGTGGCCGACGTTGCTGACGATCTTGCCGCGCAGCATGGCATGCTGGTCGTCCTTGCCTTCCGCCTGCAGCGCCTTGACGGTCATCGCCGGGATGGCCGACGGGCCGGTGTACTGGGCGCTGGCGCCGGTGGCGGCCAGGCCCAGGGCGAGCGTCAGGGCAGTGGCGGTCAAAATGCGTTTCATGAGCGTTCTCCGTTAGCTTCAATCTGGGGGCGACTGCATGCATGATGCACGCGTCCGCCTGAACCATTGCTGAACGGGTGGTCAGGTCGCGACGCATTATGATGCGGGTTTCGCCCTTTTCATCCACCGGATCCCGGATTGCGTTTCCTTCACACCGCCGACTGGCATCTCGGCCGGCTCTTCCATGCGCGCAGCCTGCTGGAAGACCAGGCCCATATCCTCGACCAGTTTGTCGAACTGGTCCGCACCGAACGCCCCGACGCCGTGCTGATCGCCGGCGACGTCTACGACCGCGCCGTGCCGCCGCCCGAGGCGGTGGCATTGCTCGACGACGTGCTGGGCCGCATCGTCATCGACACCGGCGTGCCGGTGGTGATGATCGCGGGCAACCACGACAGCGCGCAGCGGCTGGAATTCGGCGCGCGGCTGATGCGGGCCCAGGGCCTGCACGTGGCCGGCCGCACGCTGGCCGAGGCTGCCTGCGTGACGCTGCACGATGCCCACGGCGAGGTGCGCATCTACGCGCTGCCGTATGCGGAGCCGGCGGTGGTGCGCGATGCCATGGGCACCGACCTGCCATCGCATGAAGCCGCGCTGCGCGCGCAGCTCGATGCCATCCGCGCGGTGCATCCGCCGGGCGTGCGTGCCGTGGTGGTGGGCCACGCCTTCGTGGTGGGCGGCGCGGCAAGCGAATCGGAACGGCCGCTGTCGGTGGGCGGCAGCGGCGCGGTGGCCGCGGACCTGTTCGCCGGCTTCGACCTGGTGGCATTGGGTCACCTGCACCGGCCGCAGACGCTGGGCGGCGGGCGCGTCCACTATGCGGGCTCGCTGCTGAAGTACTCGCTGTCAGAGTGCGCGCACGACAAATCAGTGTCGAGTATCGAGCTGGGCGCGGACGGTGCCGTCACCATCACGCCAGTGGCGCTGCAGGCGCTGCGCGACGTGCGCGTGGTGGAAGGCGAACTGGCGCAAGTGCTGGCAGCGGGGGCCGATGACCCGCAACGCGATGACTATATCCATGCGCGGCTCACCGATACCGGCGCACTGCTGGACCCGATGGCCAGGCTGCGGCAGGTCTATCCCAATGCGCTCGCGATCGAGCGGACTGTGCTGGCGCGCACCGGCACGGCCTCGGAGGCCGGACGCAAGCTGCGGCAGCTGGGAACCGGCGAGCTCTTTGCCAACTTCTTCCGCGAAGTGGCGGATGCCGAGCTGGAACCGGACCAGCGTGCCGTGCTCGACCAGGTGCTGACCGGGATCGCCGCCGCGGACAGGGAGTCGGCATGAGACCGCTGCATTTGACGCTGCAGGCCTTCGGCCCCTTTGCCGCGACCGAGCAGGTTGATTTCACGCGGCTGGGCGAGCAGGCCTTCGTGCTGATCCACGGCCCCACCGGTGCGGGCAAGACCACGCTGCTCGACGCGATCTGCTTTGCGCTGTACGGCGATACCTCCGGCGGCGAGCGCAGTGCGCAGGCCATGCGCAGCGCCAACGCCGCGCCGGCGCTGCGCACCGAGGTGACGCTGGAGTTCAGCCTGGGCGCGCAGCGCTGGCGCGTGGCGCGCTCGCCCGTGCAGGAGCGGCCCAAGCAGCGCGGCGAGGGCTGGGTGACCGAGCCGGCCAGGGCGCAGCTGGACCTGCATGACGGCAACGACTGGGTCAGCAAGGCCAGCCAGCCCGCCAGGGTCAGCGATGCGGTGCGCGACTTGCTGGGCTTCGACAGTGCGCAGTTCCGCCAGGTGATCGTGCTGCCGCAGGGGCGCTTCCGTGAATTGCTGACTGCCAGCTCGCAGGCGCGCCAGGCCATTCTGGAGCGCCTGTTCCGCACCGAGCTGTACCGGCGCGTGGAAGAGCTGCTGAAGGCCGAGGCCGCCGGCATCCGCCGCGATGCCGAGCGCATCGCCATCCAGCGCGACGAAGCGCTGCGCCAAGTTGGCGTGGAATCGGCGCAGGCGCTGGCCGAGGGAATCGAGGCATTGCAGGCCGAGTTGCAGGCGCTGCAAGGGCAGGAACAGGGCGCGCGCGCCACGCTGGCCACAGCGCAGGCGGCGTTGGGTGCCGGCGAGCAGGTGGCGGCGCGATTGCAGGAACGCCAGCTGGCGCAGGCCGCGCACGCGGCGCTGCTGGCGCGCCAGCCAGCCATGGAGGATGAGCGCGCGCGCCTGCACGCCGCCCAGCGCGCTGCGCGTGTCAGGCCGGCCCTACAGGCATGGCAAGCCGCGCAGCGCGACCAGGCCGCCAGCGCCGTTGCCTTGACGCGGGCCGGCGAGCAGGCGGCCCGCGCCGCGCAACAGGCCACGCAGGCGGCTGCCGCATTGCAGGCCGAAACGGCACGCGCCGAAGCGCGCCAGTCCGCGCAGCGGCGGGTTTCGCAGCTGGCAGACATGCTGCCGCGCGCACAGCAGCTGGGTGCGCAGCTGGCCGCGCTGCAGGCGGCCGAAGCCAGGCAGGTGGCAGCCGCCACCGCGCGCGAACGCGCCGCCGCACAGCTTGCCACGCGGCAAGCCGATGCCGTTGCCGCGGAGTCCGCGCTGGCGCAAGGCCAGATTGCCGCAGCGCAGGCACAGGCCACGGCGTTGCAGCTGGCCGCATTGCAGGAACGCGCGCGGCAGCTTGACCGTCATCAGCAAGCTGCCCGGGCGCTGGATGTCGCGAACGCACAGGCGGCCACTGCCGCCGCTGCCGAACAGCTGGCCCTGCGCCAGCGAGAGCAGTGCCGCGCCGCACTGGCCGAAGCGGAAGCCGCGTGGCGCGCCGGACAGGCCGCGCGGCTGGCTGCAACCCTGGCAGCGGGCGATGCCTGCCCGGTCTGCGGCAGCACTGCGCACCCGGCACCGGCGCAGCATGTGGCGGCGCCGCTGTCGGACCAGGCGCTGGAGCAGGCCCGCCACGCCGCGCTCGAGGCCGAATCCCATGCGGTGCGCAGCGCCGGCCAGCACCAGGCGGCACAAGCCGCCATTGCCCAGGCGCGCGAGCGGCTGGACGAACTGGCGCAGGCGCTGGGCGAGGTCGGCGACGAGTCCGCCCGCAAACTGAAGGCGGAGATCACTGCGCTGGAAGCGGCATTGGCCGAAGGCCGGCAAGCAGCGGCAAGCCTTGCGCAATGCGAAGTCGCCATTGTCAGTTGCCGAACGGCGCTCGCAGCGGCGGAAGCCGCCAGCCGCGATGCCGCCGCCGCCGCCGAGGCCGCTGCCCAGGCGCTGGCCCACTGCCGTGGCGAATGGCAGGCCGCCAGCGCGCAGGTCCCTGAGGATTCACGCGACCCCGTGGCGCTGGGCGAGGCCCTGCGCCAGGCGCAGGCCATGCTCGCCGCGCTGGAACAGGCGCTGGCCGCTGCGCAGGCGGCCGAGCGCCAGGCTGCGGCGGACGCAGCAGGGGCCCAGGCCGGACTGGTTTCGGCACAGCAGGCACAGGCGCAGGCGGCCCACCGCCTGGCCGAGGCCGAATCCGCGCTTGCGCAGGCGCTCGCGCAACAAGGCTTTGCCAATGAGCCGGCCCACGCCGCCGCCTGTCTTGGCGACGATGCCATGCAGGCGCTCGACGCGACGCTGCGCGCCTTCGATACCCAACTGGCCACAGCCGCCGACCGGCGCGAACGCGCCGAGGCCGCCGCGCAAACGCTGGACGCGCCGGACCTGGACGGCCTGCGCGCAGCGCGGGATGCGTCGACAGCCGCGGTGGAAGCCCTGGTCCGGCAACAGGCCGAGCGCGGCCGTTCGCGCGACACGCTGCTGCAGTGCCAGCTGCGCCTGCAGCAGCTCGATGCGCAAGGGCGCGACATCGAGGCACGCTACGCGGTGCTGGGCCGGCTGGCCGAAGTCGCCAACGGCAATAACCCGCGCCGCATGACGTTCCAGCGCTTCGTGCTGGCCACGCTGCTCGATGAGGTGCTGGAAGCCGCGTCCGCGCGTTTGCTGGCGATGAGCCGCGGCCGTTATGTGCTGCAGCGCGTGCGCGAGCAGGCCGACCAGCGCAGTGCAGGCGGACTGGATATCGAAGTGTTCGACCACGATACCGGCGCGGCGCGGCCGGCCAATACGCTGTCAGGTGGCGAGGGCTTTCTCGCGTCGTTGTCGCTGGCGCTGGGCCTGGCCGACGTGGTGCAGTCGCGCGCGGGCGGCATCCAGCTCGATACGCTGTTTGTCGACGAAGGCTTTGGCACGCTCGATCCCGAGAGCCTGGACTTCGCCATCCGTACGCTGCTGGACCTGCAGCAGGCAGGGCGGCTGGTCGGTATCATTTCGCACGTCACCGAGCTGCGTGAGCGCATCGACGTGCGGTTGGAGGTGCGCCCTGGGGTTGGCGGCAGCCGGGTACTGTTGACGGGTGTGGCGACACCCGCGTAGTGCGGCGTGACTTCCCCGTCAGGCGACGAATACCTGGCGGCAACGAATCGCCATCACTTGCGCTTCAAACGCGCGGGCGGCTGCCCGCGCCAGGCGCGCACGGCGTGACAGCGGCGGCGGGCGGGATGGCATGTCGGTGCCTGCCGGGGCAGGCACGGGGGATTGCAGTCGATCCTTGCGGGGTTTCAGTCCCCACGCCTGCTGCGTGACATGCAGGATGCGCGCAAGCGCCGCTGCATGGGGCGTGGATGTAAACGGGACGTGGACGGTGGCCATGATCGGGCTCCTCGTTCTTGTTTGTTGCCAGGCTGCCCTGCTCAGCCGGGTGGTCCGGTGGCTGCTGTGCGGGTCTTGCCTTGCCTGATTCCACAATAGCCCGCGCGGCCCCCGGGCCATATCGAGTGCGAGCCGATTGTGATGTCGGCCCCTTCCTACATACGGGGCGTGCCCGTCACCCGCGCGCGCTTATCGCACAATCTGGTTGGCCGACCGCCCGGTCGGCTTGACCGTCGTCGACGCGCAGGTGTAACCTGTTCATTCTGCGAATTCAAGTTCGTATATCGAACAAATCGGTTAACGAACAACCGGTCCACACCACAAAGGCCACACGCAGACTGCTGGACTCGTTCAAATGGGTAGCGCCCCGCCGCCCGCCGCGACGAAACTCCTTCCGGCAGGATTACCGGAGACAGCCTTTCATGCGCCGCGTCTTGCGGCCCGCTCCGGTAGCCTGGCGGATCTTCCGACCTGGAACGCAAGTGATCAACAAGCTATACGACACGGTGGAAGCGGCAGTCGCCGGCATCCACGACGGCGCCACCATCCTGATTGGCGGCTTTGGCCTTGCAGGCATGCCTGCGGAACTGATCGACGCGCTGATCGAGCAGGGCGCGCGAGACCTCACCATCGTCAACAACAACGCCGGCAACGGCGACACCGGGCTGGCCGCGCTGCTCAAGACCAAGCGCGTGCGCAAGATCGTCTGCTCGTTCCCGCGCCAGGCGGATTCGTACGTCTTCGATTCGCTCTACCACGCGGGCGAGATCGAGCTGGAACTGGTGCCCCAGGGCAACCTGGCCGAACGCATCCGCGCCGCCGGTGCCGGCATCGGCGGCTTCTTCACGCGCACCGCGTACGGCACGCCGCTGGCCGAAGGCAAGGAAACGCGCATCATCGACGGCCAGGGCTATGTGTTCGAAACCCCGATCCACGCCGACTTCGCGCTGATCAAGGCTGACACGGCCGACCGCTGGGGCAACCTTACCTACCGCAAGACCGCGCGCAACTTCGGCCCGATCATGGCGATGGCCGCCAATTGCGCCATCGTGCAGGTCAGCCGCGTGGTCGAGCTGGGCGAGATGGACCCCGAACACATCGTGACGCCGGGCCTCTTCGTCAAGCGCGTCGTCAAGGTCGCCTGAGCGCGAACACAGGAGAAACAGCATGCAACGCCTGACCCGCGATCAGATGGCCGCCCGCGTGGCCAAAGACATTCCCGAAGGTGCCGTGGTCAACCTCGGCATCGGCCTGCCGACGCTTGTCGGCAACCACCTGCCCGCAGACAAGGAAATCCTGCTGCACAGCGAGAACGGCCTGCTCGGCATGGGCTCCGCGCCCGCGCCGGGTGAGGAAGACGGCGACCTGATCAACGCCGGCAAGCAGCCGGTGACGATCAAGCCGGGCGGTTCCTACTTCCACCACGCCGATTCGTTTGCGATGATGCGTGGCGGCCACCTCGACTTCTGCGTGCTGGGCGCGTTCCAGGTATCGGAGAAGGGCGACCTGGCCAACTGGCACACCGGCGCGCCCGGCGCCATCCCCGCCGTGGGCGGCGCGATGGACCTGGCCATTGGCGCCAAGCAAGTGTTCGTGATGATGGAGCACCAGACCAAGCAGGGCGAGAGCAAGATCGTGCCGCAGTGCACCTATCCGCTGACCGGCATCGGCTGCGTGACCCGCATCTACACTGACCTTGCGACCATCGACGTGACCGCCGACGGGCTGGTCGCGCGCGACCTGGTCGAAGGGCTGAGCTTCGATGAACTGCAGCGCATTACCGGCGTTCCCCTGAAGCTGGCCGCCTGAGCGCCGGCATCACCACACACCAAAACGAGAGAGACACACCATGACCGAAGCCTTTATCTGCGACGCCATCCGCACCCCCATCGGCCGCTACGGCGGCAGCCTGTCCGCGGTGCGCCCGGACGACCTCGGCGCGGTGCCGCTGAAGGCGCTGATGGCCCGTAATCCGAACCTGGACTGGAAGGCGATCGATGACGTGATCTACGGCAACGCCAACCAGGCCGGCGAAGACAACCGCAACGTGGCGCGCATGTCGGCGCTGCTGGCTGGCCTGCCGCAAGAGGTGCCGGGTGCGACCCTCAACCGCCTGTGCGGCTCCGGCATGGACGCCACCGGCACCGCCGCGCGCGCCATCAAGGCCGGCGAAGCCACCCTGATGATCGCCGGCGGCGTGGAAAGCATGAGCCGCGCCCCGTTCGTGATGGGCAAGGCCACCAGCGCCTTCTCGCGCGATGCGCAGATCTTCGACACCACCATCGGCTGGCGCTTTATCAACCCGGCCATGCGCGCGGCCTACGGCGTGGACTCGATGCCCGAGACCGCCGAGAACGTCGCCACCGACTACAAGATCAGCCGCGAAGACCAGGACCTGATGGCCCTGCGCAGCCAGGAAAAGGCCTCGCGCGCGCAGGCCGACGGCACGCTGGCGCAGGAAATCACCCCGGTCACCATCGCCCAGAAGAAGGGCGACCCGATCGTGGTCGAGCGCGACGAGCACCCGCGCGCCACCAGCATGGAAGCGCTGGCCAAGCTGCGCGGCGTGGTCCGTCCTGACGGCACCGTGACCGCTGGCAATGCCTCGGGCGTGAACGACGGCGCCTGTGCGCTGCTGCTGGCGAGTGAAGCCGGTATCAAGCAACACGGCCTGACCCCGCGCGCCCGCATCGTCGGCATGGCCACCGCCGGCGTGGCGCCGCGCGTGATGGGCATCGGCCCGGCACCGGCGTCGCAGAAGCTGCTCAAGCAGCTGGGCATGACCATGGACCAGATCGACGTGATCGAGCTGAACGAAGCGTTCGCCGCGCAAGGCCTGGCCGTGCTGCGTGAACTGGGCGTGGCCGACGACGACAAGCGCGTCAACCCGAACGGCGGCGCGATCGCGCTGGGCCACCCGCTGGGCATGAGCGGCGCGCGCCTGGTCACCACCGCGATGTACCAGCTGCACCGCACCGGCGGCCGCTTCGCGCTGTGCACGATGTGCATTGGCGTGGGCCAGGGTATTGCGATGGTGATCGAGCGGGTCTAAGTCAAGCCAGTTGGAAAGCTGAGGGTGTACTCCCTCTCCCGCAAGCGGGAGAGGGAGCGAGTTAGCGGTAGTTCTTGGAGTGAGCAAGAGATGTCCCTTCCCGTAGCCACGCTCGTGACCGGCGGCAGTTCCGGTATCGGCCGCGCCATCTGTGAAATGCTGCTGGCCGATGGCGTGACCCAGGTGGTCAATGTCGACTATGCCGAACCGGCCTGGTCGCACCCGAACATGACTTTCTTCCAGGCCGACCTGACCGATGCCGAGGCGACCCGCGCCGTGGCCGCGCAGGTGACCTCGCGCTTCGCCGTCACGCGCCTGGTGAACAACGCCGGCGCCACGCGCCCCGGCACCGCCGACACCGCCACCGTTGCCGACCTGGACTACGTGACCGGCCTGCACCTGCAAGCCACGCTGCTGCTGACGCAGGCGTGCCTGCCCGCGATGCGCGCCGCCGGTTTTGGCCGCATCGTCAACATGGCCTCGCGCGCCGCGCTGGGCAAGGCCGAGCGCGTGGTGTACTCCGCTACCAAAGCCGGCCTGATCGGCATGACCCGCACGCTGGCGATGGAGCTGGGCGGCGACGGCGTCACCGTCAACGCCGTGGCTCCGGGCCCGATCGCCACCGAGCTGTTCCGCAAGAGCAACCCCGAAGGTGCTGAACAGACCAGGCGCATCCTGGCCAGCATCACCGTTAAGCGCATGGGCACGCCGGAAGACGTTGCGCGTGCCGCGCTGTTCTTCCTGTCGCCCGACAGCGGCTTCGTCACCGGTCAGGTGCTGTACGTGTGCGGCGGCACCACGCTGGGCGTTGCGCCGGTGTAAGCACCGCGCCTCGGCATCCAGCATTTAAGCATTCAACAAGAAGAGACGTTAACCAAGCGTCACGCATGGCGGCCCCTGGCCGGGCCGCCCACCGGATGCGCGCATGTGCGCGCCATCCGTTCGGGAACGGCAATCACGCCATTCAGCACAACCTCCCGCGGTACCCAATCACCGCCGGAACGATATAGCACCGGAGCATTACCGATGAGACAAGATTCCCAGACTTCCACCACGCGCCGCCGCCTGCTTGCCGCTGGCGTGGCGCTGGCCACCACCATCGCCGGCTTTGCCGGTGCGGCCCATGCGCAGGGCGGCTACCCGACCAAGCCGATCACCCTGATCGTGCCGTTCTCGGCCGGCGGCACCACCGACATCCTGGCCCGCATCGTCGGCCTGCAGCTGGGCAAGGCGCTCGGCCAGCCGGTGGTGATCGACAACCGTCCGGGCGCAGGCGGCAACATCGGCGCCTCGCTGGCGGCCAAGGCCCCGGGCGACGGCTACACGCTGTTCATGGGCACCATCGGCACGCACGCGATCAACCAGTCGCTGTACTCCAAGCTGCCGTACGACCCGGTCAAGGACTTCGCGCCGATCACGCGCGTGGCCATGGTGCCGAACCTGGTGGTGGTGAATCCCAAGGTGCCGGTCAACAACGTCAAAGAACTGATCACCTACGTCAAGGCCAACCCGGACAAGCTGTCGTACGGTTCGTCGGGCAGCGGCTCGTCGATGCACCTGTCGGGCGAGCTGTTCAACTCGATGACCGGCCTGCATATCCAGCACATCCCGTATAAGGGCAGCGCCCCGGCCGTGAACGACCTGCTGGGCAACCAGATCGGCCTGATGTTCGACAACATGCCGTCGTCCTACCCGCACGTGAAGGCCGGCAAGCTGCGCGCCATCGCCGTGACCTCGGCCAAGCGATCGCCGGCGCTGCCCAACGTGCCGACCGTGGCCGAATCGGGCGTGCCGGGCTATGAAGCCACCTCGTGGTTTGCGCTGTACGCCACCGGTGGCACGCCGCAGCCCATCGTCGACCGCCTGAACGCCGAAGTGGTGAAGATCCTGGCCATGCCGGAAGTGAAGAAGCAGATGGCCGACCAGGGCGCCGAACCCAACCCGGAAAAGCCGGCCCAGCTGGCCGCGTTCATGAAGTCGGAAACGGCCAAGTGGGCGAAGGTGGTGAAGGCTTCGGGCGCTACGGTGGATTGATTCACATCCTGGCTGCGCCAAAGAAAAGCCGGTTCCCTGTCGGGGACCGGCTTTTTGTTTATGCGTGGGCGGGGACGGCTTGTGCGGGCATGGCTGCCACTCAGTCGCTGCCAAGCTGCAGCTTGTTCTTCTGCCGCTTCTCGATCGCGGCCTTGAGCAGCGCCGCACTGCGATAGATGCCGTGTGCGAACTTGCCATACGGCAGCGTCGCAAACAACGCCATCACCACGCCAAGGTGGACCGCCAGCAGCAGCGGCATCGCCGCCGTGCCGCGCCCGGCCAGCAACCCCAGCCCGGTGGCGCTGGTCAGCAGCAGCAGCGCGATAAAGCCGCGGTCCATCGGCCGCTGCCGGGCATCCCCATGCATCGGGTGCCGGCGCAGGTTCAGCCACATCAAGCCGGCCGGGCCCACCAGCAGGCCCACGCCGCCGGCGGTGCCCAGCAGCACTGGCAGGCTCATGACCGGATAGGGCGCATGCCAGCCCAGCAGATAGTGGTAGCCGGTCGCCACCACTGTCGATGCAAAGCACAGCATGAAGCCGTAGAACGTGAAATGGTGGAAGCGCCGCCGCGCCAGCGTGAAGCGGTCGCTGGCCTCGTTGCAGCCATCGCCGTGGCCGCCATCGAGGTAGGTGAGCGCCAGCACGTTCCGGGCCGCCTCTGCCACGGCGGGTGCCGATGCCGTACCGGCCGACACATCGCGCCAGAATCGGCGCACGCCCAGGCCAAGCGCAAGCACGGCAAAGGCGAACACCCCGCCGAACAGCGCCGCCAGCGTGTTGTGCGGGAATACCGCATAGAAGTTGCCGCGCGCATGCGTCTGCCACAGCGCGCCGCCCAGCGTGGCGGCCAGCACCAGGAACAACGCCAGCCCGAAGGCCAGCGCCACCGACACCGTGAGCCCGTTGCGCTGGTACAGCTTGCCCAGCGGCGCGGGCCATGCATACTCGCTATAGGTTTCCAGCCGCACCTTTGCCATCGCCTGCGGCACATTGACGCCGAAATCATGCGGCGGCGCGTACTGGCAGGCGTGGTAGCAGGCGCCGCAGTTGTGGCACAGGTTGGCCAGGTAGTTGACGTCGGCCTTGCCGAACTCCAGCCGGCGGGTCATGGCCGGGAACACCGCGCAGAAGCCTTCGCAGTAGCGGCAGGCATTGCAGATCTGCATCTGCCGGGCGACTTCGGCCTCATTGTCGGTTAACGGCAGCACGCGGATGATGCGGGATTGCGGCGCGGGCGTGGCAGCGTCCTGCCCGGCCAGTTGCGCGGCCTCGCGTGCCAGGGCCTCAAGCTTCTGCATGGACGGCTCCCGTGTTGATGCCCGCCGCCAATGCAGCCTGCGTGCCCGCGATGCGCCCGAAGGCCGTGCCGATCGACATGCCGACACCGGCGGTGTATCCCTTGCCGAGCACGTTGCCGGCCATCATTTCTCCTGCCACGAACAGATTCCCGCTTGGCTTGCCGCCAAAGTGCACCTGGGCGCAGTCGTTGACCTTGAGCCCCAGGTAAGTGAAGGTGATGCCCGGCCGCAGCGCGTAGCCGTAGAACGGCGCCTGGTCGAGCGGCCTGGCCCAATGCGTCTTGGCCGGTGCCAGGCCTTCGGTGTGGCAGTCGTCCAGCGCGGTATGGTCGAAGGTGCCGACGCGGCACGCCGCGTTGTGGTCCTGCACCGTGCGCACGAACTGCGCTTCCGGCAGCCCCAGCTTGCGTGCGAGTTCGGGCAGCGTGTCGGCCTTCTCGCCGGGAAACACCGGCGGCATGAAGCGGCCGATGGCCTGGCTGTCGATGATCGAATAGCCGATCTGCCCGGGCTGCTGCGCCACCAGCCGGCCCCAGATGGCGTAGCGCTTGGGCCAGAAGTCCTCGCCCTCGTCGTAGAAGCGCACGGCGTCGCAATTGACCACGATGCCCAGCGACACGCAATCGATGCGCGTGCAGATGCCGCCGTCGTACAGCGGCGCGCGCGCGTCGATGGCAACGCAGTGCGATTGCGACGGGTCGCCGATGGTATCGGCGCCGGCGTCGATCATGTGCCGCAGCAGCACGCCCTGGTTGAAGCGCGTGCCGCGGATCAGGAAGTTGTCGGCGGGCCATTCGCCACGTTCGTTCTGGCCCCAGGCTTCGCGCAGCCATTCGCGGTTGGATTCGAAGCCGCCCGCGGCCAGCACGCAGGTGCGCGCCGTGAAGCGCTGGCTGCCGCTGCGCGCGGCGACGAAGCGGTCGCCGTCCAGCTCGATCGTATCCACCGGGGTTTCATAGCGGACCTGCACGCCCATCGCTTCGGCGCTGCGGTAGTACGCGTTGACCAGCGCCTTGCCGCCACCCATGAAGAAGGCGTTGGTGCGCGCCACGTGCAGCGCACCCGACAGCGGCGGCTGGAAGCGCACGCCGTGCCTGCGCATCCACGGCCGGCACGTCGATGACGCGCGGATCACCAGCCGCGCCAGGTTTTCGTCGGTGATGCCGCCGGTGACCTTGAGCAGGTCCTGCCAGTACTCTTCCTCGGGATAGGCATCGACCAGCACGTCTTGCGGCGCGTCGTGCATGCAGCGCAGGTTGCGCGTGTGCTGGGAGTTGCCGCCGCGCCAGGCGCGCGGTGCGGATTCGAGCAGCAGCACCGAGGCCCCGGCTTCGCGCGCCATCAGCGCCGCGCACAGGGCCGCGTTGCCGCCGCCAATTACCAATACGTCGACCATAGGGATTGTCTCCTTGCAGGCGCCATCTTGGCGGGCAAGGCGGGCGGGCGCCAGCAGGGGCGCGGCAAGGGGGCTTCAGTTTTCGTGAAGCCCGGCCAGGGCGACGCGGGCTCAGCGTGGGCGCAACGTGGCGCCGGGCCAGCGCCCCTCGCGCACCAGCGTGGTGGCGACGTCGGCCAGCACCACGCGCGCGGCCAGGCCCGCCGGCGACAGTTCATCGTCGGACAGGCTGACCAGCAGGTTGGGCCGCGTGGCGCCGTCGTCGGTGACCAGTATGCTGCGGTAGGGCGTGCCATGGCTGCGCGCAAGCGCCGCACCCGGCTGGATGGTGGCGCCCAGGCCACCGCGCACGGCATCCATCAGGATCGCCAGCCCGTCGATCTCCGCCACCACCTGGGGCTCGCGCTTCGCCTGGCGAAAGCAGGCGGCGACCAGCGCGCGCAGTCCATGCGAGCCGCTGGGCAGGATCAGCGGCAGCTTGCCCAGTGCCGCCACCGAGGTCTGCTCGCCGCGCGGCATGCCGGCCAGCCCCTCGGCGCCGATCACGAACAGGCGCTCATCAAGCAGCGGCAGCACGCTCCAGCGCTGTGCGGGCTCCTCGCTGAACAGCACCGCCAGGTCGATCTGGCGCGCGCTCAGCATCGTGCCGAGGTAGCCGGACAGGCTCTCCACCATGCGCAGCCGCACGTCGGGGTAGCGCTCGCGCATGGCCTGCATGAAGGGCAGCGCCAGCACCGCGGCGGTGCTGGGCGGCAGGCCCACGCTGACATGGCCCGACAGGCGCGCCTGCCGCGCGGCCAGCGCGGCATCGTCGATATGGCGCAGCGCTAGCTGGGCCTGGCGCCAGAAGGCCAGCCCGGCATCGGTGGCGACCACGCCGGTGGAGGTGCGCTGCAGCAGCCGCGTCGACAGCTCGCTCTCCAGCCGGCTGATCTGCTGGCTCAGCGCGGACGTGACCACGCCCAGCTCCAGCGCCGCCTTGCCCATGCTGCCATGCTCGATCACGCTGACGAAGTAGCGCAGTTGCCTCAGTTCCATGTCGCGTCCCCGTTGCCGCAATTTGCCCGCATGGTAGCGGAAAACCTGCCGCAGTTCACGAATCCTGAAGACCCCTTAACGCCCGCCCGATGGCGCGCTTGCCAGCGGCTGCGTAGAGTCGCACCGGTCAGAAACGGGCGGAAGCAACGCTACGCAGCCGCCATTCCATAACAACATGACTTCCCGCAAAGGAGACTGCATGACAACCGTTTCGCGCATGCGCCGCGCCGTGGTGGCCGGCCTCGCCGGTACCGCTGTGCTGGGCGCGCCCGCCGCGTTCGCCGCGGACAACTGGCCAACCAAGCCGATCACCCTGGTAGTGCCCTTCGCCAGCGGCGGCACCACTGACATCCTCGCCCGCACCATCGGCCAGAAGCTGGGCGAGGCGCTGCAGCAGCCGGTGGTGGTGGACAACCGCCCCGGCGCCGGCGGCACCCTCGGCGCGGCCAACGTGGCGCGCGCGCCGGCCGACGGCTACACCTTCCTGCTGGCCACCGTCGCCCACACCATGGCGCCGGCCATCCACAAAAGCCTGCCCTACGAGTTCACGCGCGACCTCGATCCGGTGGGCCTGGTGGCGCTGACGCCCAATGTTCTGGTGGTCAATCCTGCGATCCCGGTGAAGTCCGTGTCCGACCTGATCGCCTATATCAAGGCGCATCCCGGCAAGGTCAACTACGGCTCGGCCGGCATCGGCAGCACCGAGCACCTGTCCGGCGAGCTGTTTCGCGCGCTGACCGGCACCGACATTGCGCATGTGCCGTATAAGGGCGGCGCGCCGATGATGACCGACCTGATCGCAGGCCAGATCCAAATGGCGATCGAGACCAGCCCGTCGGCGTCGCAACACGTGCGCAGCGGCAAAGTGCGGGCGCTGGCGGTCACCACCGCGAAGCGTTCCGCCGCCTATCCCGGCGTGCCGACGCTGGCGGAAAGCGGCGTCAGGGGCTACGAAGTCACCACGTGGTTCGCGCTGATGGCGCCGCGCGGCACGCCCGCGGCGATCGAGCAGCGTGTCTCGGCGGAGCTGGGCAAGCTGCTGAAGGCGCCGGAGGTGCAGAAGCGGTTTGACGAGCAGGGCGTGACCGCCGGCGACATGACGCCAACGCAGCTTGCTGCCTTTATCCGCGCCGAGACCGACAAGTGGGCCAAGGTCGCGCGGGATTCGGGGGCGAAAGCGGAATAACGGCCTCGCTCACAGGAGCGGCGCTGGCGTTACAGAAGGAGATTGTGCAGGAGCGGCTGCGGCAGCCGACCGGCCGCCAGAACAGGGGCTGAACACCCCTTGCCGGCCAGGGTCCAATGGATGTCGCCAGCCTGAATACGGAGGAACCCACCATGCATGACCTTTCCTTCGTTCACGCTGACGCGGCCCACGTCGAGTGGCAGGTCGCGCTGGCAGACTGCCAGCGCCAGCTGGACACGCAGGATTTCCTGCGCCAGGCGAAGGCAGACAACGCGCCGCCGCTCACGCTCGGCTGGTGCTACCTGAGCGACTACTACGCGCTGGCCGCCGAGGCCATCCTTGCCGCGCTGCAGCAGAACTGGCCCGGCGTGTCCTGGGTCGGCACGGTCGGCCTGGGCGTATCCGCCAGCGGCAAGGAGTATTTCGACGAGCCGGCCATGGTGCTGATGGCGGCGCCTTTTCCGCGCGATGCCTTCCAGCTGTTTTCGGGGCGCCAGCCCTTGCCGTCGGCGTCTTCCGGCTTCGTTCCCCATACCGCGCTGGTGCATGCCGAGGGCAGTACGCCGGATGTGCAGGACCTGTTGCATGAGCTGAGCGCACGCACGGCCACCGGTTACCTGTTCGGCGGCTTGTCGTCGGCCCGCAACCGTACCTTGCATATTGCCGATGGCGTGTTTTCCGGTGGGTTGTCGGGCGTGCTGTTCGGCCCCGAAATCGAACTGGTCTCCCGCGTCACGCAGGGCTGCCAGCCGATCGGGCCGGTGCGCGCCGTGACGCGCAGCGATCACAACCTCCTGTTCGAGCTGGACGGCAAGCCGGCCCTGGATTGCATCCTGCATGACCTGGGCGTCGAGCGCGACGCCCAGGTGGAGACCATGGCGGAGGCGCTGTCCGGAACGCTGGCCGGCTTGAATTCAGCCGCCGACGATGCTCCGGTGCTGCCCGGCAGGTTCGGCTCGGACACGCTGGTGCGCCACCTGATCGGCCTGGACGTGCAGCATCGCATGCTGGCGCTGGCCGACATGGTCGAGCCCGGCATGCGGCTGGCTTTCTGCATGCGCAATGCCGACGCGGCGCGCGCGGACCTGGTGCGCGTCGCCACCGAGATTCGCACAGAGATCGAACGCGGCGGCAGCCGCGCACGTGGCGCGCTCTACATCAGTTGCTCAGGCCGGGGCGGGCCGCATTTCGGCGCGCCGCATGCCGAGTTGCAAACCGTACGCCGCGCGCTTGGCGACCTGCCGCTGGCTGGTTTCTTTGCCGGCGGCGAGATCGCAAGGGATCACCTCTATGGCTATACGGGGGTGCTGACGGTATTCACCGGCCATTGAATCAGCGAATGACAGCATCGATGTTGCGCATCTGGCGCGCAAACCAGATGCGCAACAGGCTGTTCGACGGCACCATCGGCAGCGAACACGCAATGATCCGATATACCTTGCTGCGCTGCAGCCGGGATGTCTTTGCCGGGTCCAGCCAGTCGTCGTTGCGCACCAGGAGCAGCAGGGTCTCCATGCCGATAAGGACGGGCCACAGGCAAGCCAGCCGCAGCCGGATAAAGTGCGGGGGAATGGCAAGCGTGTAGGCCATCGCCTCGTGAAAGTGGTCCAGCGTGTCGTGCACGAGTTCGAGCATCAAGGCCCGCGCGCGCAGCGAGGCGTCCGGGAGCAGGAGATCCTGCGGGCTCAAGCCATGCTGGTGCAGCATCGTCGCCGGAAGATAGCAGCGCCCGATGCGCAGGTCCTTGCCGCAGTCCCGCAGGACATTGGTCATCTGCAAGGCCTTCCCGAAGCGGACCCCGCGGCGCAGCATGGCGTCGGGCACGCGGATTGCGCCGGGCACATGGGCGGCAGTCATGCTGGTCCAGAATTCGCCGACGCATCCGGCGACCAGGTACGTGTAACGGTCAAGCGCTTCCGGTTCGCCAAGCGCGACGATGCGGCCGGCGTGTTCATCGGGGAACGTTCGCAGGTCGAATTCCATGCCCTCGGTCAGGGTCGACACGATCTGCCGTACCGCTTGCTGGTCGTCCGGCTCCAGCTGCGCCAGCAGCGCCAGCGCGGGGCCCAGTGACTGGAGCAGGATGCGCTCATCCGACTGTTCCTGCCGGCCTGCCACCTCGGTTGCGATGCTGTCGGCCAGCGCTGAGTCTGCTGTGGCACCGTTGACCTGGTCGCGCAACGACAACAGCAGCGTCAGCCGCCGTTGTGGCGGGATCAGCGAGGTATCGGCAATCGTGTCGGCGGCGCGCGCCAGCAGATAGGCCAGGCCGACCGGATCGCGCATATGGACAGGCAGCACGCGCAGCGTCAGATAGAACGAACGCGAGACGCCTTTGAGCAGCGGACCGAGGAGGAACGCCCGGCTGGGGTCGCGCATGGCTGGTGTCCTGTTCCCTGAGAGGTTTGCGAAAGTGACATTGCCCGGGTGGCCGTCAGGCCGGGCCCGGGCATTGTACCTTCGGCGCCAGGGGCAGGTTGCAGGCCCTGGTCAGGGCGAGTCTTTGCCGAGATAACGCTCGAACCACTGCGCCGCCAGGCGAGCGACCGATTCCAGCGCGCCGGGCTCCTCGAACAAATGGGAAGCGCCGGGCACGATCACCAGCTTCTTGGTGCATGTCAGCTGGGCATAGGCCGACTCATTGCGTTCCAGCACGCTCAGATCCAGCCCGCCGATGATCAGCATGGTGGGCGCAAGCAGCTTGGCAAGGGCGTCGGGGCCCGCCAGGTCGACCCGGCCCCCGCGCGAAACGACGGCGTGTATTGGGATGGGCGACTGGCACGCGGCACGGATCGACGCGGCGCCACCAACGCTGGCGCCGAAGTAGCCGAACCGCTGTGGCACGGCTTGCTGCCGCGCCACCCAGCTGGTCGCCTGCGCCAGCCGTGTCGCCAGGAGCTCGACGTCGAAGCGGATGGCCTGCACCTGGTCTTCCTCGGGCAGGAGCAGGTCCATCAGCAGCGTTGCCATGCCGCAGCGATTGAGCTCCGCGGCCACATATCGATTGCGCGGGCTAAGCCGGGAACTGCCCGTGCCGTGCGCAAACAATACCAATGCGACTGCGCCAGGTGGCAACGTGAGTATGCCTTGCAGGTCCACGCCGCCGGCGGGGATCACAACCTCGATGGCTTCTGAATTGCTCCGCATGGCGCAGTCCTCCGACAGGTGGTGCGTTGACGTGCATCGCGTTGCAATCGCGCCCATCCAAGTCCACTATAGGGCGGGCGTGGCGGCGAGGCCAGTCGCCGTGTGCAGGTCTCCTGACGCGCGCAATCGACATCATTCCTTTGGATCAGGAGGAAACATGAAGACCCTGTTTCTCGTCCGGCATGCCAAGTCAAGTAAAGATGATCCCTCCTTGCCCGACCGTGAGCGCCCCCTGAATGACCGGGGCCGGCAAGACGCCCCGGAAATGGGCAAGCGCCTGGCCGAGCGCAAGCTGAAGCCCGACCTGCTCCTGTCGAGTCCGGCCCTGCGTGCGCTGACGACAGCGCAACTGATCGCCGACGAGCTCGGCTATGCACGCAAGGACATCGCGCTCGATGACCAGCTGTACGCCACCAGCGCGGAGGAGTTGCTGGCCGTCGTTCGTGCGCTCGACAAGAAGCTCGATTGCGTGATGCTGTTCGGTCACAACCCCGAGTTCACCGACTTCGCGCATCGCTTGTCGGACGAGATTACCGACATGCCGACCTGCGCCGTCGCCAGATTCAGCTTCGACACAAAGGCGTGGGAGGATGTCGGCGAAATCACCCCCTCGAAAGTCACGCTGGAATCGCCGAAGGAGTAATCCGATGCCGGCCGCCGTCGGCGTGACAGTGATATATCCGGCTTGACCATACGGGGCGAAGCGATAAGAATTTGTGATCGCAGGCGAAAGCCTGCCCTCACGCTTCTCTACGCTTCGTCCCACCCATGATCCCACCCGTCAGCACCCTCCACGGCCGCCTGAAAATGCAGCACCTGCGCCTGCTGCTGGCGGTGGAGGAGCGCGGTTCGCTGCGCCAGGCCGCCGAGGCGCTGACGCTGACGCAGCCCGCGGTCAGCAAGATGCTGCAGGACATGGAAGACCTGCTCGGCGTGCCGCTGTTCGAGCGCCATGCGCGCGGGCTGCGGGCCACGCGCTTCGGGCTGGCGGCCACGCGCTATGCCCGGCTGGTGTTTGCCGACATGGGCGGGCTGCGCGATGAACTGGTGGCGCTGGAGTCCGGCAAGATCGGGCGCGTGCGGGTCGGGGCGGTGATGGCGCCCACGCCGGGGCTGCTTGCCGATGTGATCCGGCGGCTCAATCGCGATCATCCGCGGCTGGAAGTGGCGGTGCACGTGGAGACCAGCGATGTGCTGATGCCGCAGCTTGAGCGCGACCAGCTCGATATCGTGCTGGGGCGCGTGCCGGATGGCTGGGACAGCAGCGGGCTGGAATTCGAGCAGCTGGGCGACGAGGGCCTGGCCATCGTGGTCGGGCCGCAGCACCCGCTGGCGCGGCGCCGCAAGCTGTCGTTCGAGGAACTGACGGGCTACCCGTGGATCATGCAGCCGCGCCCCAGCCCGATGCGCGCGCTGATCGACCGCTCGTTCGAGGATGCCGGCGTGCCGGCGCCGCCGTCGACCATCGAGACGGCGGCGGTGCTGATGACCACGTCATTGCTGGCGGACAGCGAACTGATTGCGGTGCTGCCGGAGTCGGTCGCCGCCTACTACGGCCGGCTTGGCGCGCTGGCGGTACTGCCGCTGCCCCTGCCGCGCAAGCTCGGGCCCTATGGCATCGTCACGCGGCGGGGCCGCCCGCCGACGGCATCGATGAGCCTGCTGATCGATGCGTTGCGGGCGTTGTCGAGGTGAGCCTCAGCCGGGCATGCCTTGCAGCTTGCCGTCGAGGCGCCACGCGTGGCGTTGCGGGCTGTCCGGGCGCAGCGATGCGGGCAGCAGGCCGGGCGGCATGTCCTGGTAGCTGACCGGGCGCAGGAAGCGCGCGATGGCCAGGCTGCCGACCGAGGTGCTGCGGCCGTCGGACGTAGCCGGCCAGGGTCCGCCATGCACCATCGCATGCCCGACCTCCACGCCCGTGCCGAAGCCATTGACCAGGATGCGTCCCGCCAGGCGCTCCAGCGCTGGCAGCAAGGTGCGGGCGGCGTCGTGGTCGGCATCGTCGATATGGAGGGCGGCGGTCAGCTGCCCCTCCAGGGCGTCGATGACGCGCCGCATCTCGGTGAGGTCGCGGCAGCGCACCACCAGCGAGGCGGCGCCGAAGACTTCGTGGCGCAGCGCTTCGTCGGCCAGGAAGGCACCGGCGTCGGTGGCGAACAGCGCGGCCTGTCCCTGCGCAGCCGATCCCGCCGCGCCACGCGCAACGGTCTGCACTTGCGCATGGCTGGCGAGCGTATCGACGCCGGCGCAATAGGCTCGATGGATGCCGGGCGTCAGCATGGTCGCAGCCGGCAGCACACCCAGCCGCGCAGCCGCGGCATGCAGGAAGCGATCCAGGTCATCCCCCGCAACCGCCAGCACCAGGCCAGGGTTGGTGCAGAACTGCCCCGCGCCCAGCGTCAGGGAATCAGCGAACGCCGTGCCGATGGCTTCGGCGCGATTGGCCAGTGCGTGCGGGAACAGCAACACCGGGTTGATGCTGCTCATCTCGGCAAACACGGGGATCGGCTCGGACCGTGCGGCCGCGATCGCCATCAGCGCCATGCCGCCGGCGCGTGAGCCGGTGAAGCCGACGGCCTTGATGCGCGGGTCGGCCACTAGCCCTTGCCCGACCTTCAGCCCGGCATCGAACAGCAGCGAGAAAGTGCCTTCGGGCAGGTCCATGTCGTCAACGGCCTTGCGGATGGCGCGGCCGACCAGCTCCGATGTGCCGGGGTGCGCCGGATGTGCCTTGACGACGACCGGGCAACCCGCGGCCAGGGCCGAGGCGGTATCGCCGCCGGCCACCGAGAACGCCAGCGGGAAGTTGCTGGCGCCGAATACCGCCACCGGCCCCAGCGGGATATGGCGCAGGCGCAGGTCGACGCGCGGCAGCGGCTTGCGTTCAGGTTGCGCGGGGTCGACGCGCAGTTCAAGGAAGTCGCCCTGGCGCAGCAGGCTTGCGAACATGCGCAACTGCCCCACGGTGCGGCCGCGCTCGCCTTCGATGCGGGCGCGCGGCAGGCCGGATTCGCTGGTGCAGCGTTCGATCAGGGCATCGCCCAGCGCCAGGATATTGGCGGCGATGGCCTCGAGGAAATCGGCGCGCCGCTCGGGCGCGGTCTCACGGTAGGCGTCGAATGCCTGCCACGCCAGTGCGCAGGCCCGGTCGAGCTGCGCAGCCGTGGCGCCGCCGAATGCCGGTTCGAGGGTGGCACCGGTGGCCGCGTCGATGGCGCGGATGGTGCCGTTGCCGCCGCGTTCCGCGCGGCGGCCGATCAGGAGTTCGCCTGAGAGAGTCATGCCTTGTCCTTTCAATGAGATCAGCGGGCCCAGCGCAGCACCAGCGGATCGAGCCGGCGTGCAATCTTCAGCAGCCCTTCGCGGGTGGCCGGGTGCATCGGCTGCAGCGGATGGCGCACCGCGTCCGATGCGATCACGCCGCCTGCCTGCATCAGCACCTTGCTGGTGGCCAGCCAGCCTTGCCGGTTCTCGTAGTTGATCAGCGGCAGCCACTGCTGGTAGCGCTGCGCGGCCAGTTCGGCGTCGCCGGCCTGCCAGGCATCGAGGATCTGGCGGATGCCGTCGGGGAAACCCGCGCCGGTCATGGCGCCGGTGGCGCCCGCTTCCAGGTCGGCCATCAGCGTGATGGCCTCTTCGCCGTCCCAGGGGCCGACGATGGCGTCGCCACCCAGTTCGATCAGCTCGCGCAGCTTGGCCGCGGCCTGCGGCACTTCGATCTTGAAGTACGACACATTGCCGATCTCGCGCGCCATGCGCGCCAGGAACGGCGCGCTCAGGATGGTGCCGCTGACCGGCGCGTCCTGGATCATGATGGGAATGTCGATGGCATCCGAGACCGTGGCGAAGAACTCGTAAATGCTGCGCTCAGGCACGCGGATGGTGGCGCCGTGGTAGGGCGGCATCACCATCACCATGGCAGCGCCCGCGTCCTGCGCCGCGCGGCTGCGCTCGGCGCACAGGCGCGAGCTGAAATGCGTGGTGGTGACGATCACCGGCACGCGGCCGTCCACGTGTTCCAGCACGGTCTTCATCAGCACGTTGCGCTCGTCGTCGCTCAGCACGAACTGCTCGGAGAAGTTAGCCAGGATGCAGATGCCGTGCGAACCCGCATCGATCATGAAGTCGATGCAGCGGCGCTGGCCGTCGAGGTCGAGGCCGCCTTGGGCGTCGAAGATGGTGGGCGCTACCGGGAATACGCCGCGGTAGACGTTGGGGGATGGGGTGCGGGTCATGGTCTCCTCCGGCTGCTTATGAATTGGATCGGGCCAATATACGAGCCGACCCGCGGGCTGTATATTGAAACCTTTCCATCTGGTGATCGCTTTTGCGACTCACAGACCCTTCATGAAATCCACCCTCGACACCCTGACCGGCCGGTTGCGCATGAAACAGCTGCAACTGCTGATCGCGCTGGACGAGCATTCCTCCCTGCACCAGGCTGCCGCGGCGATGGCGATGACCCAGTCGGCGGCCAGCAAGTCGCTGCAGGAACTGGAAAGCATGCTGGAAGCGCCGCTGTTCGAGCGCTCCAAGCGCGGCATGCGTCCCAATGCCTTTGGCCATTGCGTGATTCGGCACGCACGCCAGCTGGTGGCCGACCTGGGCGCCATGTGCGAGGAGGTGGCGGGCATCCGCGCGGGCAGCGGCGGGCGCGTGGCCATCGGCGTGATCATGGGCGCGGTGCCGGAGGTGCTGGTGCCGGCGCTGGCGCAGTTGCGCGAGGCGCAGCCGGAGCTGGCGCTGGAGATCATCGAGGACACCAGCCTGCGCCTGCTGGGGCTGCTCGACGACGGCCACCTCGACCTGGTGATCGGCCGCTCGCTGGTCAGTGATGAGCCGGCCCGCTACCACTACCACCCGCTTGGCGACGAGCAGGTAGCGGTCGTGGCGGGCCATGCGCATCCGGCGCCGCGCGCGCGGGCGATGGGGTTTGCCGACCTCGCGGGTTATCGCTGGATCACCTATGCCGGCCATATGCCGATGCATGCGCTGCTGCAGCGCGAGCTGGACCTGGCCGGCATGAGCTTCCCCGCCAATGCGATCTCGACCTCGTCGGCGTTGGTCACCGTTGCCATGCTGCAGGGCGACCCCGGGCTGGTGTCGCTGCTGCCGACCGGCGTGGCTGCGATGTTCGAGCGCCAGAAGATGCTGCGCATCCTGCCCGTGCGGCTGCAGTCGCGGCAGCAGACTTTTGGCATCGTGACGCGGCGCGGCGGCACCTTGTCCGCGTCGGCGCGGCAGCTCGTCGCGATCCTGAAGGCATTGCCGCGCACCGCGCAGCAGGCGGCTGCCGAGGTATAACGCCAGGTGATCGCCAGTTCAAAAAACATCAGTAGTGGTGAATCACTGATGCTCCTATAGTCTGCTCATCCGTGCCGCAGAGCCGGACAGCAAAACGACGGAGACAGCAATGAAGACATGGATCGCCGGCGCACTCGCCGGCCTGGTCACGGTGGCGGCAGTAACGGGCAATGCCTGGGCGCAGGACACACGGCCGGTGCGGCTGATGGTGGGCGCCGCGCCCGGCGGCGGCACCGACGTGATGGCGCGCATCGTCTCCGACAAGCTCGCCGCGCAGCTGAAGCAGCCCGTCGTGGTGGACAACCGCCCCGGCGCGTCCAACACCATTGCCGCGGATTTGACCGCCAAGGCGGCGCCGGACGGCAACACGCTGCTGATGGGCGTGGTGACTTCGCAAGCGATTGCCCCGCACCTGCTCAAGCTGCAGTTCGATCCGCTCAAGGACCTGGCGCCGGTGGCGCTGGTGTCGTCGGTGCCCAATGTGCTGGTGGTCAACAACCAGGTGCAGGCGCGCGACGTCAAGGCGCTGGTGGCGCAGATCCAGGCCAATCCGGACAAGTTCCGCTACAGCTCGTCCGGGGTCGGCAGCACCCAGCACCTGGCCGGCGCGTCCTTCGCGCGGCAGATCAAGGGCAAGCTGCTGCACGTGCCATACAAGAGCAGCAGCAGCGCGCTGGTGGACCTGATGGGCGGGCAGGTGGACATGAGCTTCGAGACCATGCCGTCGGTCATCAGCCATATCAAGGCCGGCAAGCTGCACGCGCTGGCGGTCACCGCGGACCAGCGCTCGGCGCTGCTGCCCAACGTGCCCACGCTGGCTGAAGCTGGCGTGCCCGGCATCCAGATGAGTGCGTGGTACGGTGTCTATGCGCCGGCCGGCACGCCGCCCGCGACGCTGCAGAAGCTGAGCAGCGCGCTGGCCACGGTGATCAAGGACCCTGACACCGTGCGCCGGTTGGCCGATGTGGGTGCGGTGCCCGGCGCGCTGACCGCGGCGCAGTTCGATGCCTTCTCGCGTGCCGAGTATGTGCGCTATGGCAAGCTGATCGCTGAACTGGGCGTCAAGCTCGACCAATAACTACCCGGAAGTCCAATGAATTCCCGTCCAAGAATCGCCATGGTGCTGGGCGACCCCGCCGGCATCGGCCCCGAATTGATCGCCAGGCTGCTGGCCGACCCCGCGACCGCCGCGCAGGCCGAGATCCTGCTGATTGCCGACCGCGACGAATGGCGCCACGGCATGAGGATCGCAGGCGTCGAGCTGGCGCTGGCCGAGACCGATGCGCCCGCCTTTGCCGATGATGGCAAGCCGCGCCTGTACCACTGGCAGCTGCCGGAGCGCCCGACATTTGCGCGCGGCGAAGCCAGTGCCGAGGGCGGGCGCTACAGCCTGGGCACGCTGGCGCTGGCACTGCAGCTGGCGCAAGCGGGCCAGGCCGACGCGATCCTGTTCGGGCCGCTCAACAAGAGCTCGCTGCACGCCGCCGGCATGGCGCATAGCGATGAGCTGCACTGGTTTGCCGAGCAGCTTGGCTACCACGGCAACTTCTGCGAGTTCAATGTTCTGGACGGGCTGTGGACCTCGCGCGTGACCTCGCACGTGGCGCTCAAGGACGTGCCGGCGATGATCACGCAGGAACGCGTGGGCGGCGCCATCGACCTGATCGACCACGCCCTGCGCCGCGCCGGCATGGCGCGCCCGCGTATCGCGGTGTGCGGCCTGAACCCGCACAACGGCGACAACGGCGCCTTCGGCCGCGAAGAGATCGACGTGATCGCCCCGGCGGTGGCCGCGGCGCGTGAGCGCGGCGTGGCGGCCGACGGTCCGTTCCCGGCCGACACCATCTTCCTGAAGGTGCAGGGCGGGCCGTCGCAGCGGCAGTTCGATGC
The DNA here is from genome assembly GCF_000219215.1 of Cupriavidus necator N-1. Classification (NCBI taxonomy): domain Bacteria; kingdom Pseudomonadati; phylum Pseudomonadota; class Betaproteobacteria; order Burkholderiales; family Burkholderiaceae; genus Cupriavidus; species Cupriavidus necator. The sequence goes on from NC_015723.1 coordinate 226,081, forward strand.
CATCGTCACCATGTACCACGACCAGGGCCAGATCGGCATCAAGCTGATGGGCTTCTCGCGCGGCGTGACGGTGCAGGGCGGGCTGCCGGTGCCGATCACCACGCCCGCGCACGGCACCGCGTTCGACATCACGCAGCAGGGCCGCGCCGATCCGGGCGCCACGCTGCAGGCATTCCAGATCGCCTGCCGCATGGGTGCGCAGCGGCGCGCCGCGCCCTAGCCACCACCTTCACCACACCAAATCCAGCAAGACCGCCCCCGGTGCGGCCGGGGAGCGTTCGCGCCAACACATCGCCATCAGGAGCTGAACATGAAGATCACCAACGTCCGCGCCCGCGTCTTTGAATGGAAGGGCAAGACCGTGCCGCCGCAGGCGCATTTCTGCACCAACGCCACCGACATCCTCTTTGAGCGAGGCGACGCCATGGGCTCGTTCCGCTTCCATGGCTGGCTGGTGGTGGAAGTGGAAACCGATACCGGCCTGGTCGGCATCGGCAACTGCGCGCTGGCGCCGCGCGTGGCCAAGGAGATCGTCGACCAGTACCTCGCACCGGTGGTGATCGGCCAGGACCCGTTCGACAACGAATACCTGTGGCAGAAGATGTACCGCCGCACCCATGCGTGGGGCCGCAAGGGCATCGGTATGGCGGCAATCTCCGCAGTCGATATCGCGCTGTGGGACCTGATGGGCAAGGCGGTCGGCAAGCCCGTATTCAAGCTGCTGGGCGGGCGCACCAAGGAGAAGATCTGGTGCTACGCCTCCAAGCTCTACAACAACGACGACCGCGACGCGTTTCTGGCCGAAGCGCAGGGCTACCTCGACCAGGGCTTCACCGCGATGAAGATGCGCTTCGGCTACGGCCCCAAGGACGGCCCCGCCGGCATGCAGAAGAACATCGAGCAGGTGCGCCTGCTGCGCGAGCTGGTCGGCGACGGCGTCGACATCATGCTGGAGTGCTACATGGGCTGGACCCTGGAGTACGCGCGCCGCATGCTGCCGCGCCTGGCCGAGTTCAACCCGCGCTGGCTGGAAGAGCCGGTGATCGCCGACGATATCGAAGGCTATGCCGAGCTGAAGAAGGCGAGCCCGTTCCCGATCTCCGGCGGTGAACATGAATTCACCTCTTACGGCTTCAAGGACCTGCTGGAGCGCCGCGCGGTGGACGTGATCCAGTACGACACCAACCGCGTCGGCGGCATCACTGCGGCGCAGAAGATCAACGCCATGGCCGAGGCCTGGTCGGTGCCGGTGATCCCGCACGCCGGGCAGATGCATAACTACCACCTGACCATGGCCTCGACCGCTTCGCCGATGTCGGAGTACTTCCCGGTGCACGACGTGGAGGTGGGCAATGAGTTGTTCTACTACATCTTCAAGGGCGATCCGGCGCCGGACAACGGCTACCTGCAGCTCGACGACAACCTGCCGGGGCTGGGCCTGGAGCTGAATGAGGAATACTTCAGCCAGTTCAACATCATCGGCTAAACGCACCAGCCTACGCGGCAGCGCGGAAGATACCGCGCGCCGCTTGTCCCACCGACACCGAGGACAGGAGACACCATGACGACATCCGTCACTCCCGAGGCCGCGGCCTCGCCGCCAGCGGCCATTGCAAGCGCCGAGGCACCGAGCCGGGTGCGCTGGCGCATCTTTGCCGTGGTGTTCGTGCTGGTGGTGATGAACCTGCTCGATCGCATTTCGCTGTCGATCGCCATGCCGACCATCGGCAAGGAGTTCGGCCTGTCGCCGACGATGCAGGGGCTGGTGCTGAGCAGCTTCTTCTGGTCGTATGCGCTGCTGCAGGTGCCGGGCGGCTGGCTGATCGACCGCTTCGGGCCGCGCAAGGTCATCACCGGTTCCACCGCGCTGTGGGGCGCGTTCCAGGCGCTGGCGGCGTTTGCCACCGGCGGCATCTCGCTGATGGCGACGCGCATGGCGCTGGGTGCGGCGGAGGCGCCGCTGTTCCCGGCCGGCGCCAAACTCAATGCGCTGTGGCTGTCCTCGGGCGAACGCAGCCGTGGTGCGGTGCTGGTCGACGCGGGAAGTCCGCTCGGTGCGGCCATCGGCGGCATCGTGATTTCCTACCTGATCGTCGCGTTCGGTTCGTGGCGGACTGCGTTCTTTATCGCGGGCGCGGTGACCGTGGTGATGAGCTGGGTGTCGTGGCGCTACCTGCGTGACCAACCTTCACAGCATCCGGGCGTCAATGATGGCGAGCTTGCGCATATCCGCGCCACCGCGGGCAATGCGGCCGCTGCGGCGCAAGACAGGCGCATCGCGCCACGCTCATGGTGCGGCCTTACCATCGGCCGCGCCTGCTGGGCGATGGTGTTCTTCGGCCTGCTGACGTGGGGCCCTAACTACCTGGCGCATGCGCGCGGCTTCGACCTGAAGCAGATCGGCATGGCCATGTTCTTCATCTTCTTGTCCGGTGCGGTGGGGTCGCTCGCCAGCGGCTTCGGCGCCGACGCGCTGATGCGCCGGCTGCCGCGCGCACTGGTGCTCAAGGGCATGCTGACCGTCTCAGGGTTGGTGATCTGCGCGGTGTTCCTGCTGTTGCCGCGCATCGACGATCCGGTCGAGGCCGTGGTGCTGCTGTGCCTGGCCGCGTTCATCACCATGTGGGGCAGCCTGTACTGGAGCCTGCCGGCAATCCTGGCGCCCGCCCACCGCGTCGGCATCGTCGGTGCCACCATGAACTTAGCTGGGAGCCTCGGCGGCATCGTGGTGCCGATTCTGGTCGGGCTGATCCTGCAGCATCTGGGCAGCTACCAGACCGTGCTGCACTTCTTTGCGGGCTGCGCGGTGGTGTTCGTTGCCTGCACGCTGCTGATCGATCTTGGCAGCGGCAAACTAAACAAGGAGCTGCGGTGAACGCATCCACGCGCTACGACGGCCCCATCGTCGACGCCCACCACCATTTCTGGGATCCGGTCACGAACTATCATCCGTGGCTGTCCGACCCCGGCCTGATCCCGTTCCGCTACGGCGATTACAGCGCGCTGAAGCGCCGCTACTACCCGGCGGACTACTTTGCCGATGCGGGCGGGCATGACGTGCGCAAGACCGTCTACGTCGAAACGGAATGGGATCCATGCGATCCGATCGGTGAGACCGCGTTCATCTCGCGCGTGGCCGCCGAACACGGCACGCCGCATGCGGTGGTGGCGCAGGCGTGGTTGCATCACGATGACGCGGCCGACGTGCTGGCGCGGCAGGCGGAATTTCCGCTGGTTCGCAGCGTGCGGCACAAGCCGGGCGGCGCCCCCGATGCGCTGTCGGCAGCGCGCATGCCAAGCCTGATGGAAGACGAGCGCTGGCGCCGCGGCTTTGCCGAACTCGGGCGCCATGGGCTGCATTTCGACCTGCAGGTGCCGTGGTGGCATGCGCAGGAAGCGGTGCGGCTGGCGCGAGATTTCCCGGCGACGACGATCATCCTCAACCACGCGGGCCTGCCTGCGGATCGCAGCCCTGCAGCGCTTGCTGCATGGGAAGACGCGATGGCGATGCTGGCGGAATGCCCGAACGTCGTCATCAAGGTTTCGGGGCTGGGACAGGCCGGCCAGCCGTGGACGGCGGCGGCCAACGCGCGGATCGTGCTGGCCTGCATCCGACTGTTCTCACCCGCGCGCGTGATGTTCGCCAGCAATTTCCCGGTCGACGGCCTGTGCGCCAGCTTCGACCAGATCTTCAGCGGCTTCAAGGTGATCACCGCCGGTTTTACGCCGGCCGAGCAGCGCGCGATGTTCCACGACAACGCCTGCCGAATCTACAGCCTCGCAGCCGATACTGCAGTGCCTCAGGGCTGAGCGCCGTAGATTTGCTGCCCGCTCTCGCGCAGCGCGTCGGCCACCAGCAGCGCGCCCGGCGACATCAGCCGGTCGGTCGGCGTGATCAGGCCGAAATCGTCCATATGGCAGGGCATCTCCATCGGCAGGATCTCCACCATGCCGAACGCGGCGTAATACTGCGCCACATCGGCGGTCAGCACCGCGATCATGTCCGATTGCGTCACCATGCGCGTCAGGAACAGCAGCGCGGCGGTTTCCACCACGTTGACCGGCGGCGCCAGGCTGGCGCGCTGGAACATCAGCTCGAAGCGGTGGCGCAGCACCGTGCCCGCCGGCGGGATCAGCCACGCGGCCTCGGTGGTGTCGGCCAGCGACAGGCCCTGCGCCGACAGCATCGGGTGGCCCGGTCTGACCACCGCGCACACCGGCTCTTCCGACAGCGGTTCATAGCGCAGCCGCCCCTTGTCGTGCTCCGGAAAGAGCCGCGCCACTACCATGTGCAGCTTTTCCTGCCCCAGGCGGTCGAGCAGCACGTTGCTGTTGTCGATCTCCACCGACACGCGCAGGCCCGGGTAGCGCGCCTTGATCTGCGCGATCGCCGGCGGCAACAGCCGCACGCCTGGCGACGTGATGGCGCCGATCGCCACATGGCCGAGCCGCCCCGCCTTCAATGCCAGCACCTCTTCACGCGCCTGGTTCAGGCTGCCGATCACCGCGCGCGCATGCCGGATCATCGCCCGTCCGTAGTCGGTCGGCGCCATGCCGCGCGGCAGGCGCTCGAACAGTAGCACCGACAACATCTCTTCCAGTTCCCGCAGTAGTTTCGACGCGGCCGGCTGCGTCATTGCCAGCCGCTCGGCGGCACGATGGATGCTGCCTTCGTCGGCGACCGCCAGCAGCAGCAACAATTGCCGGCTCTTGAGGCGGGTGTGGCTTTGCCAGAGCGGCGCGGCGTCGGGGGCAGGGGAATTGGCGGGGGCTTGCATAAGGACTAGGGTTAATACCAATGCCGGAATTGATATGGCAATGGCTGAACTCTTCATTAGTAGCATATCGGCAAGCTGCATACACTCCGTCCGACAAAAGAAAAACGACCGGAGACAGCGTGGCGCCGCGCCGCCATGACGCAACGCCGCTGGATCCGTCGTCCCTGCCATTCCGGCCGCCAGCCATGGCGGCCATCGCATCAGGAACAACATGTCGGATTCCAAGGACAAGCAACGCAAGCCGCTGCGCTCGACGGCGTGGTTCGGCAGCGCGGACAAGAACGGATTCATGTACCGCAGCTGGATGAAGAACCAGGGCATCCCCGACCACGCCTTCGACGGGCGCCCCGTGATCGGCATCTGCAATACGTGGTCGGAGCTGACCCCTTGCAACGCGCACTTCCGCAAGCTGGCCGAGCACGTCAAGCGCGGCGTGTATGAAGCCGGCGGCTTTCCGATCGAATTTCCGGTTTTCTCCAATGGCGAGTCCAACCTGCGCCCGACTGCGATGCTGACGCGCAACCTGGCCGCGATGGATGTCGAGGAAGCCATCCGCGGCAACCCCATCGATGCGGTGGTGCTGCTGACCGGCTGCGACAAGACCACGCCCGCGCTGCTGATGGGCGCGGCCAGTTGCGATGTGCCGGCCATCGTCGTCACCGGCGGGCCGATGCTCAACGGCAAGCTCGACGGCAAGGACATCGGCTCGGGCACCGCGGTGTGGCAGCTGCATGAATCGCTCAAGGCGGGCGAGATCAACCTGCACCAGTTCCTGTCGGCAGAGGCCGGCATGTCGCGCTCAGCCGGCACCTGCAACACCATGGGCACGGCTTCGACCATGGCCTGCATGGCCGAGGCGCTGGGGACTTCGCTGCCGCACAATGCCGCGATTCCGGCGGTGGACTCGCGCCGCTACGTGCTGGCCCACATGTCCGGCATCCGCATCGTCGAGATGGCGCGCGAGGACCTGACGCTCTCCAGGATCCTGACGCGCCAGGCCTTCGAGAACGCGATCCGCGTCAATGCCGCGATCGGCGGCTCCACCAACGCTGTGATCCACCTGAAGGCCATCGCGGGCCGCATCGGTGTGCCGCTGGAGCTGGAAGACTGGAGCAAGGTGGGGCGCGACACGCCGACCATCGTCGACCTGATGCCGTCGGGCCGCTTCCTGATGGAAGAGTTCTATTACGCGGGCGGCCTGCCGGCGGTGCTGCGCCGCATGGGCGAGGCCGGCCTGCTGCCGCACCCCGGGGCGCTGACCGTGAACGGCAAGGCGATCTGGGACAACGTCAGGGACGCGCCCATCACCAACGACGAAGTCATCCGCCCGCTCGACCAGCCGCTGATCCGCGACGGCAGCATCCGCATCCTGCGCGGCAACCTGTCGCCGCGCGGCGCCGTGCTCAAGCCGTCGGCGGCAACGCCGAGGCTGCTGCGCCATCGCGGCCGCGCGGTGGTGTTCGAGAACCTGGAACACTACAAGGAACGCATCGTCGATGAAGCGCTCGACGTCGACGAGAATTCGGTGCTGGTGCTCAAGCGCTGCGGACCGCGCGGCTACCCTGGCATGGCCGAGGTGGGCAACATGGGCCTGCCGCCCAAGCTGCTGCGCCAGGGCGTCAAGGATATGGTGCGCATCTCCGATGCGCGCATGAGCGGCACCGCCTACGGCACCGTGGTGCTGCACGTGGCGCCCGAGGCCGCCGCCGGCGGCCCGCTGGCCATCGTGCGCGACGGCGACTGGATCGAACTCGACTGCGAGGCCGGGCGCCTGCACCTGGATATCGACGAGGCCGAGTTCGCGCGCCGCATGGCCGACGTGCAGCCGCTGGAAGCCCCGGCCGACGGCGGCTATCGCAAGCTCTATGTCAACCACGTACTGCAGGCGGACGAGGGCTGCGACCTCGACTTCCTGGTGGGCTGCCGCGGCCGCGAGGTGCCGCGCCACTCGCACTGAACCACGGCGCCGGCTGCCGCCGCGCAGCCGGCGCGATCCTGCCTGCCACAATAAGAGGAGACTTGCCATGCATGGCACCCAGACCGCGCCGATGGAGCGCGCCGCCCCGACACAGGGTGAAGATTCACAAGCGATAGAGGAAAGCCGCATCATCGGCATGCTGGTGCGGCGGCTGATTCCGTTCCTTGCGCTGATTTACGTGGTCGCGTATATCGACCGTTCGGTGGTGGGTTTCGCCAAGCTGCACATGAACGCGGCCATCGGCATCAGCGATGCGGCCTACGGCCTGGGCGCGGGCCTGTTCTTCATCGGCTACTTCCTGTGCGAAGTGCCGAGCAATCTGGCGCTGGAGCGCTTTGGCGCGCGCCGCTGGTTCGCGCGCATCCTGCTCACGTGGGGCGTCATTACCATGGCGATGGCGCTGACCAGCGGCCCCTACAGCTTCTATGCGCTGCGCTTCCTGCTGGGTGCGGCCGAAGCGGGCCTCTACCCGGGCATCCTTTACTTCCTCACCAAGTGGTTCCCGATGCGGCACCGCGCGCGCATCATCGGTCTGCTCGTGCTGGCGCAGCCGATCGCACTGATCATCACGGGTCCGCTGGCAGGGCTGGTGCTGTCCACGCATGGGCTGTTCGGCATGAACAACTGGCAGACGCTGTTCGTGCTGAGCGGCCTGCCCGCGGTACTGCTGTGCCTGCCGACGCTGAAGCTGCTGCCGGAGTCGCCGGCCAGCGCCGCGTGGCTGGCGCCGGGCGACCGCGCCTGGATCGAGCGTGAGCTGGCTGCCGACCAGGCCGCCTATGCGCTGAAATCCTACGGCAATCCGCTGCAGGCGCTCAAGGACAAGCGCGTGCTGCTGCTGTCGCTGCTGTTCCTGCCATTCCCGCTGAGCATCTACGGACTGTCGCTGTGGCTGCCGACCATCATCAAGCAGTTCGGCGTCACCGATGTGATGACCGGGATGCTGTCGGCCGTGCCCTACCTGTTCGCCGTGGTCGGGCTTTACCTGGTGCCGCGCCATTCGGATCGCAAGCGCGAGCGCTACGGCCATATTGTGGTGGTGTCCGGCATGGCCGCGGTAACCATGGCGCTGAGCGCATGGGTGCAGTCGCCGGTGCTGCAGTTCCTGTTTATCTGCCTGACGGCGTTCTCGATCTATTCGATCCAGGCGGTGGTGTGGGCGCTGCCGGGCGAGTTCCTGACCGGCGCCAGCGCCGCGGTGGGCATCGCTACGATCAATTCGCTGGCCAATCTCGGTGGCTACTTCGGGCCGTATGGCATCGGCGTGATCAAGGACGCCACCGGCAGTCTCGCTGCCGGCCTGTACTTCCTGGCGGTGATGCTGCTGTTTGCGGTGCTGATGGCCTTCGTGGTGCGCGCCGCGCTGCGGCCTGCGGCCGCGCGGGCCTGAGGGGGCATGGCGGCCTGGGAATCCTCAGGGCCGCCTCTTCTTCCACTCGTAGTCGGGCGGCGGATCCGCCGCCCCGGCTCGTCCCACCGAGTTGGGATTCTCCGAGCACAGCGTGACAAAGCTCACCGGCTCGCCCGCGTGCTGGCGCTGGCGCAGCGCTTCGGTAAAACGAAGCGCTTCGCGCATGGCGTCGCTGGGGAATGACTGCGCGTGGGGACTGAGTCCGGTGCCGTCGCCTTCGGACCAGTAGACCATGTACATGGGGGCTTCCTCTTCATTGTGCCGGGTCACGTGCCGGGTGCTGCATCCTGCGTTCCCGGCATGCCAATTGCAATCCCTGCATCCGGATTTTGCAAGCCTGGGCTTGCCGCAGGCACAATGGGCACTTCCCGATGCCTCGCCGGGTGTGTGGCGAGCCCGGCCTTCAGATTCGTGCCGCCTATCATGTCCGATCTTGCGCTGATCCCCGCCACCGCTGCCGATGCCGAACGGCTTGCCGCCATGCACGCCGCCAGCTGGCAGCACACCTATCCCGGCATGCTGCCAGCCGCTTACTTGCGGGACCAGGCCTACCCGGAACGGCTGGCCGCCTGGCGCGCCCGCATGCACGACGGCGCCGACGGCCCCGTGGAAGTCACGCTGGCCATGGTCGACGGCGAAGCCGCTGGCTTTGCCTGCCTGCTGCCCGAGGCGGAGCCCCGGTTCGGCATCTATCTCGACAACCTCCACGTGCTGCCCGCCTTCCACGGTCAGGGCCTGGGCAAGCGCTTGCTGGCCCACTGCGCGCAGCGCGTGGCCGCGCGCTGGCCAGGGCGGCCGCTGTTCCTCTATGTGCTGGAAGCCAATACGCAGGCGCGCGAGTTCTACCAGCGGCTGGGCGGCGAGGAATCCGAGGCGTTCGAGGATGACTTCCACGGTCCGGACCTGCGGGTCATGGTCCGCCGCGTGACCTGGCCGGACGTGGCGGCGCTGGTCAGGCGCCTGGGCTGACCAGGGCAGCGCGTCCGGGTCCGTCGCCGGCAAAACATTCCCACAGGAGTCGCTTCCCCATGCTGCAAGCCATTGCTCTCGTTGTGCCAAGGAAACCATGCCGGGCTTTGGCCGGCGCCTCCATCGCCATGGCCGTGCTGGCCGGTTGCGCCAGCGCACCTGACACGCCTTCCGCCGCCAGGGCGATAGAGGCGGCGGCCACGCCGGCCCAGACGAAGCCGCACTGGCAGCGCGTGCACCTGGGCACGGGCGCGGGCTATGACTTCCCGGTCTACGCCAACCATCAGCTCGACGCAGACCTGTCGCGCATCCGCGAGGTGGTGTTCGTGCAGCACGGCCTGCAGCGCAACGGCGATGACTACTACGCCGCCGGTGCTGCACTGCTCAAGGCCAGCGGCCGCAATCCGGACGAGGTGCTGCTGGTCGCGCCCAACTTCCCCGGCACGCCTGACCACGGCAAGGGCTTCGACGGCATGCCGCAATGGTCGGTGCAGGGCTGGATGAGTGGCCAGAACGCGGTCAACTCGCCGTTCACGGTCAGTTCACTGCAGGTCCTCGATGACCTGATGGCCTTCGTCACCGACAAGGCGCGCCTGCCGCAGGTGGCCAGGGTGACCGTGGCCGGGCATTCGGGCGGTGCGCAGATCGTGCATCGCTATGCCGTGCTGAACAATGTCGACGAGCGCATCCGCGCGCGCGGCATCGACCTGCGCTATGTGGTGGCCAACCCCTCGTCCTACCTGTACTTCACGCCGGTGCGCCCGGCCGGCGCGGACGGCCGCTCGTTTGCGCCTTACGACAAGGCGGCGTGCCCGGATTACGACAAGTACCGCTATGGCATGCAGGACATCGTGCCCTACGCAAAGGGAGCCAATGGCCCGTCGCTGTACCAGCGCTACGCCGGGCGTCAGGTGACCTACCTGGCCGGCACGGAAGACAACGACCCCAACCACCGCGTACTCGACAAGGCGTGCGGCGCTGAGGCCGAAGGCCCCACGCGCCTGCAGCGGGCCCGCGGCTACCTGCGCTATGAGCGCTATCTGGCCAGCCCCGGGCTGGTGATCCGCCACCAGGCCTATGAAGTGGTGGGCGTTGGCCACGACCAGGCGCGTATGTTCGGCTCGCAATGCGGCGCGAGGGCGGTGTTCGGCATGGCGGAAACAGCCAACCCGGACGGCGCGGCCTGCCTGGCGCCGCAGCTCTGATTCGGCCGGCCAAGAAAAAACCCGCGAAATTCACGGGTTCAAGTCCCTGCCCGCAGGAACGGGCTCGGAGGAGACAACCACAGGGAAACGGTTACGTGCCTGGTCAGCCCAGGCTGAATTTGACAACCTGTTCTTCGACGCCGACAAAGCGCACCAGCTGGCGCAGCCCGCTGGCGTATTCCTTGATATGGTGCCCGTCCGGCGTATCGGGCAGGCGGTAGTAAATGGGCGCCTTGTCGCGCATGGGCGGCAGGATGCCGAACGGGAGTTCGCCGGCGTCGGCTTCCCAGGCCACGTCGCGCTCTTCGGCAAGCAAAATTCTTCCGGTCATGGACACACTCCAGGATTGCTGCAAGGTGCGGCCGGGGGCAGATATGCGCTCGCACTGGATTTCAATGTATGGAATGTATTGCATCAAGCGCAGAAATGCCATTCAGCGTTTTTTAATTCTGTCTGCCAGGAAATTTCGAAACTGACAAATTTAATGAATGTATGGCATCTGCTGGCGACGCCGATGACGACATCGCAGAGGGTGCTGCGCAAGGCCGGCATTGCGATACCATAGCGCCAGCCCGGCGAAGTGCGGCTACCGGCGCGTTCCGGTTCCGGGTCTGCCGCATCCGCTTCCAACCATTTTTCATCGCCCCCCGACGGGCCACTGCCCAGACGCATGTCGACCCAGCACGCCTTGTTGATTTCCCTGATCGAAAAACCGTCGTCCGGTTATGACCTGGCGCGGCGCTTTGACCGTTCCATCGGCTATTTCTGGCATGCCACGCACCAGCAGATTTATCGCGAGCTGGGACGGATGGCTGATAGTGGCTGGATTGCCGCGGATGAAGCCGAGGCGGCGGAAGGCGAGACCGGTGCCGGCGATCGCAAGAACCGCAAGAAGGTCTACCGGGTGTTGCCGGCCGGCCGTGACGAACTGGCACGCTGGGTGCTGACCCCCGGCGCCAGCCTGGACCAGCGCGAGGAAATCCTGGTCAAGCTGCGCGCCGATGCGGTGATCGGGCCGCTTGGCCTGGGCGACGAGATGCGGCGGCTGATCGCGCTGCACCGGGCCCGGCTGGAGACTTACCTGGCGATCGAGCGGCGCGATTTTTCTGCGCCGGACATGGACCGCGCGCAACAGTTGCGCTATGCGCTGCTGCAGCGCGGCATCCGCTTCGAGCAGGACTGGGTGGCCTGGGGCGAGGAACTGCTGCCGCTGCTGTAGCCGCGCCCCGCACGGGCGGCGGCTACAGCCTGCCAGGCCAGCTGACTGGCAGCGTCAGGCCAGATCGACGGCACGCGTGCCGGCCTGCCTGGCCTCACCCAACCCCAGCCGGCGGCGTGCCAGCGCATATTCCTCGGCAAAGCGGCGCACCAGCTCGCCCGCGGGCACCACGCGCTTGATCGCGCCCACGCCCTGGCCGGCGCCCCAGATGTCCTTCCACGCCTTGACGCTGGTGGAGCCGAAATTCATCTTCGACGGATCCGATTCGGGCAGCGCGTTCGGGTCCAGGCCGGCGCGCTCGATGCTGCCGCGCAGGTAGTTGCCGTGCACACCGGTGAACAGGTTGGAGTAGACGATGTCGTTGGCGTTGCTGTCGACGATCATCTGCTTGTAGCCGTCCTGCGCGTTGGCTTCCTGTGTGGCGATAAAGGCCGAGCCGATATAGGCCAGGTCGGCGCCGGCGGCCTGCGCGGCCAGGATCGCGTCGCCACTGGAGATCGAGCCGGACAGCAGCAGCGGGCCGTCGAACCATTCGCGGATCTCGTGCAGCAGCGCGAACGGCGACAGCGTGCCGGCATGGCCGCCGGCACCAGCGGCAACCGCGACCAGTCCGTCCGCACCCTTCTCGATGGCCTTGCGCGCGAAGGTGTTGTTGATCACGTCGTGCAGCACGATGCCGCCGTACGAGTGCACTGCGTCGTTGACTTCCTTGCGCGCGCCCAGCGAGGTGATCACGATCGGCACCTTGTAGCGCACGCACAGCTCCAGGTCATGTTCAAGCCGGTCGTTGGACTTGTGCACGATCTGGTTGACGGCGAACGGCGCCGACGGGCGGTCCGGGTGTTTGGCGTCGTGTTCGGCCAGCTCGGTGGTGATGCGGTCCAGCCATTCTTCCAGCTTGGGTGCCGGGCGCGCATTCAGCGCGGGGAACGAGCCCACCACGCCGGCCTTGCACTGGGCGATGACCAGGTCGGGGTTGGAGATGATGAACAGCGGCGAGCAGACCACCGGCAGCGACAGCCGGTTCTGGAGTTGGGCGGGAAGGGCCATGGGTGAAGTCTCCTGGGTAATCCGGTAAAACGAAAAAGCGGTGCTGCGAAACAGGGTTGCGTCAGGCCGTGCCGGTCAGCACGTCTCTCTGGCTGGCCAGGCGCGCGCCCATGGCGGCGGCCAGCGCCTCCAGGCCAGAGCGCGGGCGCACCATGACTTCGAACTCGGCAATGCGGCCGGCGTCGTCGAAGCGGATCATGTCGATGCCCTTGAGCGCCTTGCCGTCCACGGCCGCGCTGAATTCCAGCACCACGCTGTGGCCGTCCTCGCTGACAAAGCTGCGGTGATAGCGGAAGTCCTGGAACACCTGGTTCACCGTGGTCAGCACCAGCCCAATCGCGGCGCGGCCGGGGTAGGGGGTGTGCGCGACCGGAGAGCGGAACACCACCTCATCGGCCACGATGGCGTCGAGCCCGGCCATCGAACCGTTGGCCAGCATCTGGTGCCAGGCTTCAAGTGAGGCCTGAGCAGCGGGAATCAGGTTGGTGGTGGTCACGTCGGTCTCCTTGGCTGGCGTCGGTGCGCGGGCGTCTCGTTTGACGGGGTCTGGCTGCGGGGTTTATGCAACCAGTTGCATAGTGGATGGAAAGGTAGCATGCGCCGGGGCACTGTGCAAGCGATGCGGGGCCAACGGTGCCGGCGCCCCCGCCGCGCAGTGACGGGTTGTCTACAATAGGCGGGATCCCAACCCCGCACGCCGGCCCCCGGCAGGAGAGTCAGTGACCACTAAGCCCTCCGCTGCCCATCCTGAACAGGCGGCCTTGTTCGATGCCGACCTGGCCGCCTGGCGTGACCATCCGGAGCGCGCGTTCGACGGCTGGCTGGCACGGCATGGCTTCCGGCACGGCACCAGCGTGGTGTACCGCGCCATGTGGGGCAAGCTGCTGCGCTGGTCGGCCGAGCGCGGGCTGCCGCCGCTGAGCTGGTCGGCGGAGCAGATCGGTGAGTTCCTGGACGCGCAGCAGCTGCACAAATCGCACCGCTATCGCTATACGCGGCTGATCGAACGGGTGTTCCATCACCTGGCGCGGCTGCGCGAGGGCATGCACAACCCGGCCAGCCAGGCGGTGCGCGCCCATCTGGCCGATGGCGAGAACGATCCCACCGCCTTCCTGCTGCCGGGCGAGCGCGACCTGCTGGTGGCGCGGATACTCGGCCCGGCCGGCATGCTGGCCGGCGACACGCATACCGCGGCATCGCCCACCCAATGGAAGCGCGCCCGCGATGCGGCCCTGCTGGCGGTGCTGCTCGGCGGCGGCCTGAAGGTAGGCGAAGCCCGGGCGCTGCGGGTCGATGCTATCGAAGCTGGCGCACCCGGCCGGATGGCGCTGCGCATGGTCCGCGCGGACAACGGCCGGGCCTATACCGTGCCGCTGTTCAGCCTGGCCCATGCGCCGCTGCGGGCCTGGCTGGCATTGCGCGAAGCCTCCGGCACGCTTGGCGGCCTGGTGTTTCCCGCCATGCCGTCGGGGCGGCCGATGCATGCCGCCTCGGTCTACCGGCGCGTGGAGATCCTGCTGGACGAGGCCGGTGTGCTGGCCAGCCGCAGCGAACGCGCGTCGCCGCAGACGCTGCGCAATACCTGCGCCGCGATGCATTTCGAGGCCGGCACGGCGCCGGCCGAGGTGGCGCAATGCCTGGGCATGCGCGACCTGGAGTCCGGCTGGCGGCTGCGCGCCGCCTATGAAGCCTGGCAGGCGCGGGCAGGGCTGGTGGCGGAAGCGCCGGCAAGCCGGGCCTAGCATTGCCCGCGCTCTGCGCCGGCTAACCTGGGCGCAACGGCAGATCGTGGATAATAAGCTGCTTCACCGGCTTACGCTGCTGAAAGTTGTGCTTGAGTAACTTTTTGAATCCGCCAGGCCAAGGCCCGGCCCTGAATCGAATTCCGACGCGTATTTTCCATGCCTGAAACCTTGCTCCTGACCGGTGCCACCGGCTATATCGCCTCGCATACCTGGGTTGCGCTGCTCAATGCCGGCTACCACGTGATCGGCCTGGATAATCTATGCAACAGCAGCCCGGTGGTGCTGGAGCGGCTCGCCACCATTACCGGCCAGACCCCGCATTTTGTGCAGGGCGACGTGCGCGACCGCGCGTTGCTGGACCGGCTCTTTGCCGAACACCGCATCAGCGGGGTGATTCATTTTGCCGCGCTCAAGGCAGTGGGCGAATCCGTGAGCCAGCCGCTGGAGTATTACAGCAACAACCTTGGTGGGCTGCTGACGGTATGCGCGGCAATGGGTGCGGCCGGGGTGAAACAGCTGGTGTTCAGTTCTTCGGCCACGGTTTATGGCAATCCGCATGCGGTGCCGATCCTGGAAGATTTCCCGCTGTCGGCCACCAATCCGTATGGCCAGACCAAGCTGATGGGCGAGCAAATCCTGCGCGACCTGGAAACATCGGATCCGGACTGGCGCATTGCCTACCTGCGTTATTTCAATCCGGTCGGCGCGCATGAAAGCGGGCTGATCGGCGAGGATCCGCGCGGTATTCCAAACAACCTGATGCCTTATGTGGCACAGGTGGCCGGCGGGCGCCGTGAAAGGCTGATGGTATTCGGCGGCGACTACCCGACGCCGGACGGCACCGGCGTGCGCGACTATATCCACGTCTGCGACCTGGCCGACGGCCACCTAGCGGCGCTGGGTTACCTGCGCGCGCAGGGCAAGAGCATGACCGTGAACCTGGGCACGGGCCGTGGCTACAGCGTGCTGGAAGTGGTGCAGGCCTACCAGCGTGCCAGCGGCAAGCCGGTGCCGCATGACATCGTGGCGCGGCGCCCGGGCGACATCGCTTCGTGCTACGCCGATCCCGCGCTGGCCAACCAGCTGCTGGGCTGGCGCGCGCGCCATGACATCGACCGCATGTGCGAGGACTCATGGCGCTGGCAGTCGATGAATCCGCAGGGGTTCGACGCCTGACGGCCGGGGCAGGCGGTGCCGCGGTGTTGCACGGGCGCCGCGGCAGGCCAGAAAACAAAAACGCCACGGATCAATTCCGTGGCGTTTTGCCATCTGCCGGATCGCGTGTTTCAGCGGATCAGAAAGTCTTCAACTGCCTTGCCCTGGGCCAGGGCCTGAGTCAGCCAGCCCGGGCGCTTGCCGCGGCCGGTCCAGGTATTGCCGGCGCTGTCGCGATAGCGTACCGGCACCTTGCGGTTGACCGCCTTCTTGCCGGCCGGCACCTTTGCGCCAAAACCCAGGTCTTCCGCGGTCAGGCCATATTGCTCGATTTTCTCGCGAATATCCGCGATCACCGTGGCTTGTTCGCGTGCCTTGATTTCCTCGGCCTGCTTCTGCAGTTCACTGATTTTCTGAACGATTTCCTGATAAGTCGCCATTGGGTCCTCGGTTTCCGGTGGAGTGGAATGCGGTGGGTGTGTGCGGGGGTGAAAATGCTGAAAACAATTATAACGAGGTCGCCGCCCGCTGCAAATCCTGCCGTAGTAATCGGATGCTGTTTTTGCGAAAATTCTTGGCGCCGATAATTGTGTGAACTTTCGGTGTCGTGGTCTGTCGCCGGGATTTCCGTCCTCGTCGGTGTTGCCCGGCCGCAGTTCGCGGCTCAGGCCCGCAAATGGTGCGGCCGTATGCAAACCGGCCCGGCGGCAGCCAGCCGCCGCCAAAATCAAATCGCGATAATCGGCGGCGGCAAATTCGCCAGGGCGTTCGTGGCGATCGCGCGGCAAGCCACGTGGCGTATATCCGACACGCCGGTTATGGCCGATTAATTGCGTCGCCACCGGCGCGGCGCCTCAAGTACCAGGAGGCGGCGCCGTTATCCGGGCAGGGCGGATCATCTGGGCGTCGATCCTGCCGGAACGGGGCCAGGGGTGTGCCCCGCGGGTTGCACAGTCTTCTTTCATTCATGTCCTTCCACAACAATATCCAGATCAAGACCCTGCTGCGGGGCGCCATGGGAATGCTGTCGCTGCTGCTGTTGCTGGTCGGCGGTGCCGGCCTGCACGGTATTTCACAAAGCAATGATGCCCTCAGGGAGACTTATGCCAACCAGCTCGGCTCCACCGTCGCGCTCAGCGAGGCGATGCAGGCCACCACGCGCATGCGCCTGGCGCTGGACCGCAACGTGATGCAGGGCGAGCAGGACGATCCCAAGGTTCACGTGGACCGCTCCAGGGTGTTCGTTGAGGCTTCGGAGGCTGCCTGGAAGCGCTATATGAGCCTGCCGCAGAATCCTGAGGAAAAGGCGCTCGCCGCGGAACTGGGCAAGCAGCGCCAGGTGTTCATGGAGCAGGGCGTGCTGCCGCTGCAGGCGGCCTCGCTGGCGGGCAACCAGGAAGAGGCCCTGCGGCTGGCGAAGAAGGTGCTGCCTGACCTGCAGCGCAGCATGTCGGGCGTGCACGAGAAGCTGCAGAAGTTCCAGATGACTGCCGGGCAGGCCAACTTCGATGCCGCGCAGGCCAGCTTTGCGCGCATCCGCATGCTGTCGATCGTGCTGATCGTGCTGGGCCTGGCGGTCGCTGTGCTGTGCACGGTCACGCTGAACCGCGCCATCGTCACGCCGGTGCAAGAGGCGCTGGCTGTGTTCGAGCGCATCGCCCGCGGCGACCTGACCTCGCGCATCGCTAGCGTCTCGAAGAACGAGATCGGCCGCATGATGCAGGCGCTGGCCGCGATGCAGGCCAGCCTGTCGGGCATCGTTGCCGAAGTGCGCACCGGCGCCGATTCGATGGCATCGGCCACGCAGCAGATTTCCACCGGCAACCTGGACCTGTCGCAGCGCACCGAGGAACAGGCCTCGTCGCTGGAGCAGACCGCGGCCAGCATGGAAGAGCTGACCACGGTGGTGCGACAGAATGCCGACAACGCGCGCCAGGCTGGCGTGCTGGCCAACGAGGCCTCGCAGATCGCGCTCAAGGGCGGCGACGTGGTGGGCCGCGTGGTCGACACCATGAACGAGATCAACGGCGCCTCGCGCAAGGTGGTCGAGATCATCAGCGTGATCGAGGGCATTGCCTTCCAGACCAATATCCTGGCGCTCAATGCGGCGGTGGAAGCCGCGCGTGCCGGCGAGCAGGGCCGCGGCTTTGCTGTGGTGGCGGGCGAGGTGCGCAGCCTGGCGCAGCGCTCGGCCTCGGCCGCCAAGGAGATCGAGGCGCTGATCGGCGAGTCGGGCCAGCGCGTGGAGAGCGGCACCCGGCTGGTGGCCGAAGCCGGCCAGACCATGGGCGAGATCGTCCAGGCCGTGCGCCGCGTGACGGACATCATGAACGAGATCGGCGCCGCGTCGCAGGAACAGACCAGCGGCATCGAGCAGGTCAACCAGGCGGTGACCCAGATGGACGAGGTGACGCAGCAGAATGCCGCGCTGGTGGAAGAGGCCGCCGCCGCAGCCGGGGCGCTGGAAGTACAGGCGCAGAAGCTCAAGAACGTGGTCTCGGTGTTCAACCTTGGCACGGGTACGGGAGTGGGGGCAGGCGCGGCCGCGACGGCTGTCGCTGGCCGCACCGCACGCACCATGTCGGTGCGGCCGGCGGCGCTGCCGGCAGGCCGTCCGGCGGCGAGGCCCGCGCTGGCCGTTGCCGGGGCCGATGATGACTGGAGCGCGTTCTAGACTATTGTCCCCACCATTGCCTTGTTCACACGGCGACTGCAAGATGCCATGATGCGGGGTTTGCCCCGCGTCCTGACCTTCTTCGCGCATTCTCTTCATCATCGCGCAGCCCAATGATTGCCCTGAGTTCCGTCCTGTTGCTGCTGGCTGCCCTGCTGGGCGTGGCCGCCGCCCTTGGCGTTCGTGCCGGGCGTGCGGACCAGTCAGCCGGTGGCCGCTCGCTGCGCACGCTGACCTGGTCGGCGGCACTGTTGTCGCAGCTGAGCGTAAGCGTGCCCGTGCTGGTGGTGATGCTGTCGGGCAGCGTGCCGGCGGCCAACGACACGGCGCAGATGGCGGCCAGCTTCGCTGCCGCCGCGGCCGCCACCGCGGCTGCCAAGCTGCTGGTGCAGTGGCTGCGCCAGGGTACGCGGCTGTGGCGTGGTGCGGCGATCATGGCGGTCGTCGCTGGCGCCGGGCTGGTGGCGGCGGCTGGCACGCACCTGGGCCGCGCCTGTGGCGCGGGCTCGGCCTCGGCGCGCGCCTGCATCGATGCCGCCGGCCTGCCGCACCCCGCCTGGCTGGCGGGCGGACTGACCGCGCTGTGCGCGCTGATGTTCGCCGTCCACCGCGCGCAGTCGCGTGGCTTGCTGCCGGCGCACCACGAAGCCGGCCTGGCCGATGAGCTGGCGGACGAGGCGCATGGCCTGCCGCGCGGGCACGAGCCCCGGCTGGCGCGGCGCGGCGCGCGCATTCCCGGCCGCCCCGGCCGTCTTACCGTGCGTGCCGCCGCGCGCGGGCAGGGCACGGTGGGCGAGTACAGCGTGGCAACGACGATGCCTGACCGCGTCGCCTTCGGCCGCTGGCTGGACCAGGCGATCGCGCAGGCGCGGCTGGCCGAGACCGGCTGCGCCGTGTTGCTGATCCATATTGCCGACTACCGCGAGGTCGACGAGGTCTTCGAGATCCGCGCCGACGATATCCTGGCCCAGGACGCCGGCGCGCTGGCGCAGGCGGTGCTGGAGCCGCACGACTTCCTGGCCCGGCTGGCGCGCGACGAGTTTGCCGTGGGCGTGCCCGAGCTGGTCCACCATGGCCGCGCGCAGGAACTGGGCTCGCGCATGCTCGGCTCGCTGGCCGAGTTCATCGCCGCGCGCGGCTTGCAGATGCAGATCGGCGTGAACATCGGCATTGCCATCTATCCGCGCGATGCGCAGACCTCAGAGGCGCTGATGCAGGCCGCGCGCGTCAGCCTGGCCGAGGCCCGCCAGAGCGGCTCGAACCAGGTGCGCCTGTTCAACAGCGCCGCCGGCGAACGCGCGCGCCGCACCCGCGTGATCCGGCGCGACCTGTGGCTGGCGATCCAGGACGACGCACTGTCGCTGCAGTTCCAGCCCAAGTACGATGCGCGCCGGCGCACGCTGGTGGGGGCGGAAGCGCTATGCCGATGGCGCCATCCCGCGCTGGGCCAGGTGAGCCCGGCCGAGTTCATCACCGTGGCCGAGCAGTCGGGCCAGATCGACAAGCTCGACGACTGGGTCCTGACCAGCGTCTGCCGCCAGGTGCGCCAGTGGCGGGACGCCGGCGTGCCCACCGTGCCGGTGGCGATCAATGTCTCGGGGCTGCGCTTTGCCAGCCGAAATTTCCCGCAATACCTGCTCGAGCAGATCCACCAGCACGACATCCCGCCCTCGGCGATCACGCTGGAGATCACCGAGACCGCGGCGATGAAGGATATCGGCAAGTCACTGGAAACGCTGGCTGAGCTGCAGTCGCTCGGCATCCAGGTGGCGCTGGACGATTTTGGCAGTGGCTATTCCAGCCTGGGCTATCTCAAACGCCTGCGCGTGGGCACGCTCAAGATCGACCGCACGCTGATCGGCGGGCTCGACACCGATGCGCAGGGCCGCGCCATCGTCGGCTCGATGGTGGCGCTGGCGCACGAACTGCGCATGAAGGTGGTGGCCGAGGGCGTTGAATCGGCATCGCAGTTGGAAATCCTCAATGAGATGGGGTGCGACGAGGTGCAGGGTTACCTGCTGTCGCTGCCGCTGGATGCTGCCGGTTTTGCCGATGCCTTGCGCGAGCAGGGCGGCGGCGCCTGACGGCTAAAGTTCGCCCGCAACGCGGCCGATAACCGGTCTGGCAGGCTGCCAGCGTTTGCAGCGCAGCCCTGCGCCGGCCCGTCCGTCGCCGGCTGCGCTGCCCGTGTGTCCATCCTGGCGGATCAATCGAGTCCTGCAAACCGGAGGCGCCCATGTCATCGCCCAGCATCCTCGTCGTCGACGATTCTCCTTCTCTACGCCGCATGATCGGCGCCTGCCTGCGCGCAGGAGGGTTTGACGTGACCGAGGCGGCTGACGGCGATCAGGCACATGCGCTCGCAGCCGGCGCCAGCTTCGGCATGCTGGTCACCGACCAGGTCATGCCCGGCATGGATGGCCTCACGCTGATCCGCAGCCTGCGCGCCACTGAGCGCTATGCGTGCATTCCCATCCTGATGCTGACCACCGAGCAGGACGGCAGCATCCGCGAGCAGGCCCGCGCCGCCGGCGCCTCGGGTTTCCTGCCCAAGCCCTTCGATCCTGACCAGCTGATGCAGGCCGTGACGGCGCTGCTGTCCACCGCGCCCCCTACCTCGGAAGGGTAAGGGAAGCCGGGCGTCGCCCTTCAGTCAGCCGGATTGCTGCCGTAAACACTGGTGGGCGAAGTCATGCCCCGGTGCCAGCCAGCGGCCTTGGCCGCAGCAGCGCCAGCAAACCAGCATGAGCCAATTTTGGGGGGCTAGACGATGAAGCACATCGACAAGGCAGACGGCGCGGGCGAGGAGTTCCTGGCCTTCACGCTGGGCCGGGAAGAATACGGCGTCGACATCCTGAAGGTCCAGGAGATCCGCGGCTACGAGTCGGTCACCCAGATTGCCAACGCACCGGACTACATCAAGGGCGTGATCAACCTGCGCGGCATCATCGTGCCGATCATCGACCTGCGCATCAAGTTCCGCCAGCAGAACGTCAGCTACGACCAGTACACGGTCGTCATCATCGTCGACCTCAACGACCGCACCACCGGCATCGTGGTGGATGGCGTGTCCGACGTGCTGACCCTTGCCGCCGAGCAGATCAAGCCCACGCCGCATTTCTCCGGCGAACTGGCGACCGACTACATCCGCGGGCTGGGCTCGGTCGAGCAACGCATGCTGATCCTGGTCGACATCGAGAAGCTGCTCAACACCGAAGAACTCGCCGCGCTCGACGCGGTGGCCTGATCCCGCGGCAGCGCCAACGTTGTCCGGCCGGCACCCGCCTGCCGGACCGAACCCGCCCAGGGTGCAGCACATTGCCGCGCCCGGGCCTGCAGTATTGTCATAGATGCGAAACAACCAACCCGTTACGCAGCGCGAATACAAGCTCTCCCCATCGGACTACCTGATCTCGCGCACGGACCTCAAGGGCCGGATCACCTTTGCCAACCGCACCTTTATCGAGGCGAGCGGCTTTGCGGCCGAAGAGCTGCTCGGTGCGGCGCACAACCTGGTGCGCCATCCCGACATGCCGCCCGAAGCGTTTGCCGACCTGTGGCAGGACCTGCAGGCCGGCCGCACCTGGATGGGCGTGGTCAAGAACCGCCGCAAGAACGGCGACTTCTACTGGGTCAACGCCGCCGTGACGCCCACGCGCGTCGATGGCAGCGTGGTCGGCTACACCTCGGTGCGGTCGATGGCGACGCGCGAGCAGGTGGAAGCCGCCGGCGCCGCCTACGCACGCTTGCGCGCCGGCCGCGCGGAGGGGCTGGCGATCCGCCACGGCGCCGTGGTGCGCACCGGGCTGCGCGGCCTGGTGCAGGGCCTGCTGCGCCTGAACCTGAAGCGCCGCATCCTGTGGGCGCAGGCCGGCGGCATGGTGTGGTTCCTGGCCGCACTGGTTGCGGTGGAAGCCCTGGGCGGCGCAGGCGTGGCCGCGGTGCGCCCGTGGCTGTGGGGCGGCTTTGCGCTGGCGCTGGCGTCGTCGTTCGCGGCCGGCACCATGCTGCTGGCGCGCGTGCACCGTCCGGTGCGCCACATGCTGGACTTTGCGCTGCGCATGGGCGCGGGTGACCTGACCACCCGCTTCGAGCACCGCAGCGCGGATGAGATCGGCGCACTGGCGCAGGCCATGCAGACCATGCAGCGCAGCCTGCAGTCGGTGGTGCATGAGATCCAGGAGGGCATGGCCAGCATCTCCACGGCAACGCGCCAGGTGGCCGCGGGCTACAACGACCTGTCGCAACGCACCGAGCAGCAGGCGGCGGCGCTGGAGCAGACGGCGTCGAGCATGGAAGAGCTGACCAGCACGGTGCGCCAGAACGCGGACAACGCGCGCCAGGCCAGCGGGCTGGCGGCGAATGCGTCGGAGACGGCGCTGCGCGGCGGCGAAGTGGTGGGCCGGGTGGTGCAGACCATGGACGAGATCAACGATGCGTCGAAGAAGATCGTCGACATCATCGGCGTGATCGAAGGCATCGCCTTCCAGACCAACATCCTGGCGCTGAACGCGGCGGTGGAAGCGGCGCGCGCCGGCGAGCAGGGCCGCGGCTTCGCGGTGGTGGCGGGCGAGGTGCGCAGCCTGGCGCAGCGCAGCGCCAACGCGGCCAAGGAGATCAAGGGGCTGATCGGCGATACGGTGGAGCGCGTGGACAACGGCTCGGCGCTGGTGGGCCAGGCGGGCAAGACCATGGACGAGATTGTGCAGGCGGTCGAGCGCGTGACCGACATCATGGGCGAGATCAGCGCGGCGTCGGCCGAGCAGAGCGCGGGCATCGAGCAGGTCAACCAGGCCGTGGCGCAGATGGACGAGGGCACGCAGCAGAACGCGGCGCTGGTGGAAGAAGCTGCCGCCGCCGCGGGCTCGCTCGAAGAGCAAGCCATGCGCTTGCGCGACGCCATTGCCACGTTCCGCGTCAGCATGCAGGCCGAGGTGCGTCCGCAGCGCCTGCCGGCCCATGCGCGTGCCGACGCGGCCCAGTCACTGGCACAGGCCTAGTCCACGGAACCAGGCCAGTCCGAATCAAAGACGAGGCAGGCGCGGGAACACCGACCTGCATGCGTACAAAAAGGGTGCGGCACGCCGCGCCCGAGGCTTCAGTTACAAGGGGGAGTTGCTATGCATTGGTTCAATCAACTGCGCGTCACGACCAGGCTGGTTGCCGGATTCCTGGTCGTTGCCGTGATCGGCGCCGTGATGGGGCTGCTGGGTGTGGTCAACATGGGGCGCATGGCCGACTGGACCGGCAAGATCTACAACGGCGACCTGCAGGCGCTGAAGGCTGTGCAGGACGCCAATATCAACCTGGTCTATGCCAGCCGTGCGCAGATCGCGCTGCTGTCGGCATCGACCATGGGCGAGCGTTCGGCCGAGAAGGAGCAGATCGTGAAGTCGCTCGGCGCGATGGACGAACGCATCCGCCAGGTCGCGGGCGTTTTCGACAAGCCTGAGGGCAAGGCACTGGTCAAGCAGTACCAGGAGCTGTCGCCGGCTTTCCGCGCACGCATGGAGAAGTACGTCGAACTGGTCAGCAAGCAGCCGCTGGATACCTCGCAATTTGAAAGCCAGGTGTTCTCCGAGAGCGCCGACCTGCTCAAGGACAGCCATGCGCTGGAAGCGGTGATGTTCCAGATGGTCAAGCGCCGCGACGACCGCGCCCGCAACAACATGGAAGAAGCGCGCAGCGTCTACAACGCCTCCCGCCTGTGGATGCTGGGCCTGGTGCTGGGCGGCCTGGCGCTTTCGGTGCTGCTGGGCGTGCTGCTGGCGCGGGCGCTGTCGCGCCAGCTTGGCGGCGAGCCGGCCTATGCGGCCGCGATTGCCGCGCGCATTGCCGAAGGCGACTTCTCCTCGCCGGTGACCACGCGCGCAGGCGACAAGAGCAGCCTGGTCTATGCGATGCAGCAGATGCAGCAGCAGCTGTCGCGCATGGTGCGCGATTTCAAGGTGTCGGCGGAATCCATCGGCAGCGCCTCGCGTGAAATTGCCGCGGGCAACAACGACCTGTCGCAGCGCACCGAGCAGCAGGCGGCAGCGCTGGAGCAAACGGCGTCGAGCATGGAAGAACTGACCAGCACGGTGCGCCAGAACGCGGACAACGCGCGCCAGGCCAGCGGGCTGGCGGCGAATGCGTCGGAGACGGCGCTGCGCGGCGGCGAAGTGGTGGGCCGGGTGGTGCAGACCATGGACGAGATCAACGATGCGTCGAAGAAGATCGTCGACATCATCGGCGTGATCGAAGGCATCGCCTTCCAGACCAACATCCTGGCGCTGAATGCGGCGGTGGAAGCGGCGCGCGCCGGCGAGCAGGGCCGCGGCTTCGCGGTGGTGGCGGGCGAGGTGCGCAGCCTAGCGCAGCGCAGCGCCAACGCGGCCAAGGAGATCAAGGGGCTGATCGGCGATACGGTGGAGCGCGTGGATAACGGCTCGGCGCTGGTGGGCCAGGCTGGCAAGACCATGGACGAGATCGTGCAGGCGGTCAAGCGCGTGACCGACATCATGGGCGAGATCAGCGCGGCATCGGCGGAGCAGAGCGCGGGCATCGAGCAGGTCAACCAGGCCGTGGCGCAGATGGACGAGGGCACGCAGCAGAACGCGGCACTGGTGGAAGAAGCTGCCGCCGCTGCCGGCGCGCTGGAAGAGCAGGCCAGCCGGCTGCAGGCGGCCGTGGCGACGTTCCGCCTGGCGGCTGAGGATGCCCGCGCGGGTTCGTTCGCGGCCCAGCCCCTGCCTGCGGCGACGGCGCTGCCGGCCAGGGCGTCTCGTGCCGCCGGCGCGGTGCGCGCCATCGCTGCCGGCAAGCGGGTCGCCAAGGCCCTGCCTGCCAGCACGAAGGCCGCCGCTGTGCCTGCGGCGGACCATGCCGCCGCACCCGAGGCGGCTGATGCTGTCGCCGCGCAGCCGGCGCGGCTGGTGGCAGGCAGGACCGCGCGCCCCGCGCTGGCAGCAGCCGACAACGGCGACTGGAGCGCGTTCTGATCCCCACTGGCAACGGGCCGCGCGGCGGCCCGGATGGCAAGGCTATGACGACCGAGATCAACCTGGCCCTGCCGCATGACGATGCGGCCCGGCTGCGCAAGGAATTCGAGCAGTTCGTCGGGGTCTCGACCGGCCTGGACCGCGAGTTCCTGCCGCCCGATTTCCAGGAATTCCTGCGCGCGCGGCTGCTGCAGCATAACGGCCCGCTCACCGAGCGCGCGGTCTCGCGGCTGCTGTCCGGCGGTGAATACGGCTGGGCACGCCGCGTGTTCGACAAGCAGTTGCCCAATGCGCTGGCGGCGCTGATGCGCGATGCCCAGCGCTTTGGCTTCGGGCTGGCAGTGCAGCCCGACTGGACGCCGGACCAGCGCCTGGCGCATGCGCGCGAATGGGCCGCGCAGGTGCTGTCGGAATGCGGCGCCGATGCGGCCTTCACCGAGGCGCTCGCCACGCAGGTGGCGGCTTCGGCCGAAGACGTGCGCGTGCTGGAAGAGCGCATGCGCACGCCCGCATGGCGCCTGGCCGAAAGCCTGCGCCAGCGCGCCTATGACCTGATGTACGCGCTGCAGACCGAAGACAGCGAAGCCGCGGGCCGCGCCCGCGTGGGCGAGCTGCGCGGCATGCTGGGCCTGGCCCTGGAATACGGCTCGGTGCGGCCGGAAGAAGCCTCGCGCGTGCTGGAGCAGGTGGAGCGCATGCGCCCGGCGCTGTTCCGCGAAGCGCCCGACGATGTGTTCGCCCGGCTGGCGGCGTGGCTGCGGCGCATGTTTGGGCACTGAGGGCGCGGTTGGCATCCGGCGCGCTGCATCCGGCCACGAATCTCGTACTGGGATGACGGACAGTGCTTGCGCGCTAAGCGCAATAGGCGGCACTCGTCAATAGAGGATTCCAGCAGGCTACCGAGGGCGCTGGTCGCGCGTTTGCAGATATGACGTTTGCGAGACTGGCTTGCGCCAGATCAAGTGTCAGAGATGTGACATGTTACAAAATGTGCGCGCTCATGTATGTTTCATGCGACATTTGGTTCCCCCCCCGCGTAAGTAGGGATTGGCATTGCGGGTGGATTGCCGATATAAACGTAACAGTCTTGCTTACACTCTGTAACACTTGTAACGGGGTTGATTACAGTTGGACACGGGCGTAGTTCCTTAGTCGTACGTTGTACCCGCCCAGCCGCATACAAACGATCTGGTCGCCGGGCCCGCGAGGGCATCGGTAAGCGCCGGACAAGCGGCCACGGCGGGTTTTTGGTAGCGGGGATAAATTGGAAAGCAGTGAAGTTCTCCAGGAGATCAGGGAGGTTAATCTCGCCTATCTGCTGCTCGCGCAACGCCTGGTGCGCGAAAACCAGGTCGAAGCCATGTTCCGGCTCGGGGTCAGCAAGGAAATCGCGGATATTCTTGCCAAGCTGACTTCCGCGCAACTCGTCAAGCTGGCGGCATCCAACATGGTGCTGTGCAGGTTCCGCTTCGACGACCATGCGCTTCTGTCCACTCTCACCCACACGGCCAAGAGCCATGACATGCAGCAGATCCACGCCGCGATCCTGCTTGCACGCCAGCCTGTGGAGTCGCTCAATTGACCGCGCTCCTGCAGGCCGAGCCGACCCGGAGTTACACGGCCACCTCCGTTCCCAGCCGCAAGAGCGTGCTCCAGGATGCCAACCAGACCCAGCTTGCGATCGAGCTGATCGGCTTGGGTGCGCGCCTGCAGGTGCTTGAAGCCGAGACCACGCTGTCGCGTGACCGGCTCATCCGCCTGTACAAGGAGCTGCGCGGCGTCTCGCCCCCCAAGGGCATGCTTCCCTTCTCGACGGACTGGTTCACCACCTGGCTGCCGAATATCCATTCCTCGCTGTTCTTCTCTGCCTACCAGTTCATGGTGCAGGAGGGCGAGACCGTAGGCATTCGCGCGGTGGTGGCTGCCTACCGCCTGTACCTTGAGCATGTTTCGCTGCTCGGCGGCGAAATTGTCTTAAGTTTCACGCGTGCCTGGACGTTAGTACGGTTCTTCGAGAGCAACATGCTGCAGCTGTCCCGGTGCACGTGTTGCGGCGGGCAGTTTGTCACGCACGCGTATGAGCCGCACGCGAACTTTGTGTGCAGCCTGTGCCGTCCGCCGTCACGCGCAGGGAAAGTGAAGAAGCTCTCGAAAGACGCCGCCGCCGTGCAGACCAACACCTGATCCTGGTCAAGGTCCGCCGGCTGGCAAGCTTGCTGCGCTGGCGGACGGATTCTCTCCGTGCGCCCGTGCAACGGGCAAATGAGCGTGGCTGACGCGCGTTTTTAGACGGGGATCCGATCGTGCTAGTAGTTCTTGGCTATGTCGTCGTGGTTGTGGCGGTGCTTGGCGGTTACGCCATGACCGGCGGCCACATGGGCGCGCTATATCAACCGGCGGAATTTGTAATCATCGGGGGCGCCGCCTTCGGTGCCTTTATCGCCACCAATACAGCAAAGGCCATCAAGGCCACCGCCAGGGCGCTGCCGGGTCTGTTCAAGAGTTCCAAGTACAAGAAAGAGCTGTACCTGGACGTCATGTCGCTGCTGTACGTGCTGCTGTCCAAGGCACGGCGCGAGGGCATCCTGTTCCTGGAAAAGGAAATCGCGGACCCCGCCGCCAGCAGCGTCTTCAGCCAGTACCCGCGCATCCTGTCGGATCCGGTGGTGATGGAATTCCTCACCGATTACCTGCGCATGATGGTCAACGGCAACATGAATGCCTTCGAGATCGAGGCCCTGATGGACCACGAGATCGAGACCTTCCGCCACGAGGCCGAGATCCCCGCCCATGCGCTGTCGCGCGTCGGCGACGCGCTGCCCGCCTTCGGCATCGTTGCCGCGGTGATGGGCGTGGTGCATGCGCTGGGTTCGGCCGACCTGCCGCCGGCCGAGTTGGGCGCGCTGATCGCGCACGCCATGGTCGGCACCTTCCTGGGCATCCTGCTGGCCTATGGCTTTGTCTCGCCGCTGGCCGCGCGCATCGAGCTGCAGGTGTCCGAGAACGTCAAGGTCTACGAATGCATCAAGGTGGTGCTGCTGGCCTCGCTCAACGGCTACGCGCCGCTGGTGGCGGTGGAATTCGGCCGCAAGGTGCTGTACTCCACGGTGCGGCCGTCGTTCCTTGAGCTCGACGACCACGTGCGTGAAGTCAAGAGCCTGAATTAAGGCACGCAAGCAGCAAGGGGCACCGTCATGAGCAGCGCACACGATATGCGTCCGATCATCGTCCGCCGGGCGAAATCGCACGCCAAACCGCATGGCAACCACAGCTGGAAGATCGCCTACGCCGACTTCATGACCGCGATGATGGCGCTGTTCCTGGTGCTGTGGCTGCTCTCCAGCGCCAACAAGAAGACGCTGGAAGGCATTGCCGAGTACTTCCGCATGCCGCTCAAGGTGGCCGTCGTCGGCGGCGAGCGGAGCAGCCAGACGCCCAGCGTGATCCCGGGCGGCGGCCAGGACGCGCTGCGCAAGGACGGCGACACCATGCGCGCGCGCGCCAACGAACCCAGCGACGAGCAGCGGCGCAACGAGCAGCAGGAAGCGCAGCGCCTGCGCGCGCTCAAGCAGCGCCTTGAGCAGATCATTGAGAACAACCCAGTGCTGCGCCAGTTCCGGCCGCAGTTGCTGCTGGACATCACCAGCGAGGGGCTGCGCATCCAGATCCTGGATACGCAGAACCGGCCCATGTTCCGCACCGGCAGCGCCACGGTCGAGACCTATATGCGCACCATCCTGCGCGAGATCGGGCCGGTGCTGAACGAGCTGCCCAACAAGGTCAGCCTGTCGGGCCATACCGATGCGGCCAACTATTCCAACGGCGAGCGCACCTACAGCAACTGGGAGCTGTCGGGCGACCGCGCCAACGCTTCGCGCCGCGAGCTGATCGCCGGCGGCATGCAGGAAGGCAAGGTGCTGCGCGTGCTGGGCCTGGCCGCAACCATGCCGCTGGACAAGGAAGACCTGCTGGCGCCGGTGAACCGGCGCATCAGCATCGTGGTGCTCAACCACAAGGCCCAGGCGCGCTTCGAGGCCGAGAACGCCAGCGCCGCAGAGGTCTCGGTGGCGGCGCAGGCCGGCAAGGCTGTGCAGGAGATGCAGGCGGGGCTGGCAGCGGCCTCCGCGCCCGCGCCTGCGCCCACGGGCAG
Source organism: Cupriavidus necator N-1 (assembly GCF_000219215.1). NCBI lineage: Bacteria > Pseudomonadati > Pseudomonadota > Betaproteobacteria > Burkholderiales > Burkholderiaceae > Cupriavidus > Cupriavidus necator. The sequence continues at coordinate 255,395 of NC_015723.1, forward strand.
CAAACCATGACGCGCAGCCGCTGCGGCAGCGCCAGTGCAGTAACCAAGTGACTCAGGACGCCATGTCTGTCGATATCGATATCACACAGTTTTACCAGACCTTCTTCGAGGAAGCGGAAGAACTGCTCGTCGAAATGGAGCAGCTGCTGCTCGGCCTGGACATTGAGTCGCCCGATCCCGAGCATTTGAACGCGATCTTCCGGGCGGCGCACTCCATCAAGGGCGGGGCCGCCACCTTCGGCTTCGCGGCGCTGACCGAGACCACCCATATTTTCGAGAACCTGCTGGACCGCACGCGCCGGCAGGAACTGGCGTTGACCAGGACCATCATCGACACCTTTCTGGAAACCAAGGACGTGTTGCAAGACCAGCTCAACGCCTACCGCAACGGCACCGAACCCGATCCGGAAACGCTGGCGCGCATCTGCGCCGTGCTGCAACAGCTGGCGCAGGAAGCCGCCGGCGATGCCGGCGCAACTGCCGCCCCGGCCCCGGCGCCCGCTCCTGTTGCCGCAATGACCCCCGCTGCCGCTGCCACGGGCGGCGGGCTCAAGATCCGCCTGATCCGGGTTTCCGCCTCTGACCAGGCGCTGCTGCGCGAGGAACTGGCCAACCTGGGCGAGATCACCGGCCAGCAGGAGGTGAATGGCGAACTGGTGGTGTGGCTCAACACCCAGTGCAGCGCCGACGACATCATCGCGGTGTGCTGCTTCGTGATCGATCTGGACCAGATCGTGATCGAAGCCGAAGCCGAGGCACCTGCCGCCGCCCCAGCGGTGGTCGAGGCGCCGGTCCCGGCGCCCGTCCCGGTCGCGGCGGCCCCCGTAGCAGCGGCGGCAGCGCCCGCCGCCGCGCGCGAGAAGGCCAAGCCGCAGGCGAGCGCCGCGCACGGCGAAGGCTCGATCCGCGTGCCGACCGAAAAGGTCGACCAGATCATCAACCTGGTGGGCGAGCTGGTGATCACGCAGTCGATGCTGGCGCAGACCGCCTCTGCGCTGGACCCGGTGCTGTTCGACCGCCTGTTCTCCGGCATGGGCCAGCTCGAGCGCAACGCGCGCGACCTGCAGGAAGCGGTGATGTCGATCCGCATGATGCCGATGGACTACGTGTTCTCGCGCTTCCCGCGGCTGGTGCGCGACCTGGCCAGCAAGCTTGGCAAGCAGATCGACCTGGTCACCTTCGGCAAGGCCACCGAACTGGACAAGAGCCTGATCGAACGCATCATCGATCCGCTCACGCACCTGGTGCGCAACAGCCTGGACCACGGCATCGAAACCCCTGACAAGCGCGTGGCCGCCGGCAAGGACGCGACCGGCCAGCTGATCCTGTCCGCGCAGCACCACGGCGGCAATATCGTCATTGAAGTCAGCGACGACGGCGGCGGCCTGAACCGCGAGCGCATCCTGGCCAAGGCCATCCAGAACGGCCTGCCGGTGTCCGAGGCCATCACCGATGAAGAGGTCTGGCAGCTGATCTTCGCGCCGGGCTTTTCCACCGCCGAAGTCGTCACCGACGTGTCCGGCCGCGGCGTTGGCATGGACGTGGTCAAGCGCAATATCCAGGAGATGGGCGGCCACGTCCAGATCAGCTCGCGCCCGGGCCTGGGCACCACCATCCGCATCGTGCTGCCGCTGACGCTGGCGATCCTGGACGGCATGTCGGTCAAGGTGGGCGAAGAGACCTTCATCCTGCCGCTGAACTGCGTGATGGAGTCGCTGCAGCCCAAGGCCGAGGATGTCCACACCGCCGCCAACTCCGATCGCGTCATGCACGTGCGCGGCGAATACCTGCCGCTGCTGGAAATGCACCGCGTGTTCAACGTGGCCGGCGCGCTGCAGGAACCCACGCAGGGCATCGCTGTGATCCTGCAGGCCGAGGGGAAGCGCTTTGCGCTGCTGGTGGACCAGCTGATCGGCCAGCACCAGGTGGTGCTGAAGAACCTGGAAACCAACTACCGCAAGGTGCCATGCATCTCGGCGGCGACCATCCTTGGCGACGGCAGCGTGGCGCTGATCGTCGATGTCGGCGCGCTGCAGCGCACCGGCGTGCGCCGGCAGGAACCGGCGCTGGCGCAATAAGCGGCCAACACCCATCGTCCAAACACAGGAGAACGAGACATCATGGCCGGCATCGGACACATCGATACCCCCGGAAGCGACGCTTCGGGCCAGGAGTTCCTGGTCTTCACGCTGGGGTCGGAGGAATACGGCATCGACATCCTCAAGGTGCAGGAGATCCGCAGCTACGAGACCGTGACCCGCATCTCCAGCGCGCCGGACTTCATCAAGGGCGTGACCAACCTGCGCGGCGTGATCGTGCCGATCGTCGACCTGCGCCTGAAGTTCCGCCTGGGCAACGTGCGCTACGACCACCAGACCGTGGTCATCATCCTGAACGTGGCCGGCCGCGTGGTCGGCATCGTGGTGGATGGCGTGTCCGACGTGCTGACGCTGACGGGCGATGCGATCAAGCCCGCGCCGGAGTTCGGCGTGTCGATCTCAACCGAGCACCTGACCGGGCTGGGCACCATCGACGGCCGCATGCTGGTGCTGATCGATATCGAACGCCTGATGACCAGCGCGGAGATGGCGCTGGTCGAGGCCGAGCTGGCCTGACCCAGCGCACGCACCACTGAAGCACATCCCATGACGCCGTTCCGCACCGCCGCCAGCGTTCCCGGCCAGACCGGGTCGGTCCTTGCGCCGGGCGCCATCCTGCGGCGCGACGATGCACGCGACTTCCTGCTGACCGAACGCGACTTCGAGAAAATCCGCGCGCTGATCCACCGGCGCGCGGGCATCTCGCTGGGCAGCCATAAGCGCGAGATGGTTTACAGCCGGCTGGTGCGCCGGCTGCGCGCGCTGCAGCTGTCGGACTTCGCCTCGTACCTGGCGCTGCTGGACGCGGACGACCGCTCGTCGGAGTGGGAGTTTTTCACCAATGCGCTGACCACCAACCTGACCTCGTTCTTCCGCGAGGCCCATCACTTCCCGCTGCTGGCCGAGCATGCCAAGAAGACCGGGCGCCCCTACAGCGTCTGGTGCTCGGCCGCGTCCACCGGCGAGGAGCCGTACTCGATCGCCATCACGCTGGCCGAAGCGCTGGGCGACCGTGCCGGCACGGTGCTGGCCACTGACATCGACACCCAGGTGCTGGCCAAGGCCCGCGGCGGCGTGTATTCCGCGGAGCAGGTCGCGCGGCTGTCGCCGGAACGGCTCAAGCGCTTCTTCCTGAAGGGCACCGGGCCGCGCACCGGTTCGGTCAAGGTCAAGCCGGAGCTGGCCGCCACCATCGCGTTCGAGCCGCTGAACCTGCTCGCGCCCGACTGGGGCATGCGCGAGCAGTTCGACGCCATCTTCTGCCGCAACGTGATGATCTACTTCGACAAGCCGACCCAGGGACGCATCCTGGAGCGCTTCGTGCCGCTGCTCAAGCCGCACGGGCTGCTCTTTGCCGGCCACTCGGAGAACTTCTCTTATGTCACGCGCGCCTTCCAGCTGCGCGGGCAGACCGTTTATGAACTGGCGCCGGATGCGGCCAGGGCGGGAAGGCCGTGATGCGCACGCCCCATCTGCCCGAAGCCCTTGCCACGCGCACATATTTCGACCGCGAGTTCGGCAAGCAGGCCATCAAGCTGTTGCCCAACGAGTACTACGTGACCCGCGAGGACGTGGTGCTGACCACCGTGCTGGGCTCGTGCGTGGCGGCCTGCATCCGCGACGAGAGCGCCGGCGTGGGCGGCATGAACCACTTCATGCTGCCCGATGACGACGGCAGCGCCGACCGCATGCTGTCGGCGTCGATGCGCTACGGCAGCTATGCGCTGGAAGTGCTGATCAACGAACTGCTCAAGATGGGCGCGCGCCGCGAGCGGCTGGAGGCCAAGGTCTTCGGCGGCGGGGCGGTGCTGGCCAATATGACCACGCTGAATATCGGCGACCGCAACGCGGACTTCGTGCTGCGCTACCTGAAGACCGAGGAGATCCGCGTTGCGGCGCAGGACCTGCGCGGCCCGCATGCGCGCCGTGTCAGCTACTTCCCGGTCGGCGGGCTGGCGCTGGTACGCCGCCTGACGCGGCAGGACGACCAGGTTTCGGTGGCGCGCGACGAGCGCGCCCTGGCCCGCGCCATTGCCACCTCGGCCCGGGCGCCGGCGCAATCGCCTGAACTGTTTGCGCGGCAGTCCTTTGCACGCCAGCTTCCCTGAAACCAAACCAAGCACGATCAATCATGACTGCCGCCAAGATCAAGGTGCTCTGCGTGGACGATTCCGCGCTGATCCGCAGCCTGATGACGGAGATCATCAACAGCCAGCCCGACATGGAAGTGGTCGGCACCGCGCCCGACCCGCTGGTGGCGCGCGACCTGATCAAGCGCCTGAACCCGGATGTGCTGACGTTGGACGTCGAAATGCCGCGCATGGACGGCCTGGACTTCCTGGAGCGCCTGATGCGGCTGCGGCCGATGCCGGTGCTGATGGTGTCGTCGCTGACCGAGCGCGGTTCCGAGATCACCATGCGCGCGCTGGAGCTGGGCGCGGTGGACTTTGTCACCAAGCCCAAGCTGGGCATCCGCGACGGGCTGCTGGAATACACCCACACCATCGCCGACAAGCTGCGCGCCGCGTCGCGCGCCCGCGTGCGCGCGGCCGCGCAGCCAGCCGCGCCGACAGCGGCCGGCGCCGAGCCCGTGCCGATGCTGCGCAGCCCGCTGCTGTCGACCGAAAAGCTGATCATCCTGGGCGCCTCCACCGGCGGCACCGAGGCCATCAAGGAATTCCTGATGCCGCTGCCGCCCGACAGCCCCGCGGTGATGATCGTCCAGCATATGCCGGCCGGCTTCACGCGCTCGTTCGCGCAGCGGCTGGATGGCCTGTGCCGCATCACGGTCAAGGAAGCCGTGCACGGCGAGCGCGTGCTGCCCGGCCATGCGTACATCGCGCCGGGCGATTCGCACCTGCTGCTCGCGCGCAGCGGCGCCAACTATGTCGCGCACCTGTCGCAGGAAGCGCCGGTCAACCGCCACCGCCCGTCGGTCGACGTGCTGTTCGATTCGGCCGCGCAGCATGGCGGCAAGAACGTGATCGGCGTGATCCTGACCGGCATGGGCAAGGACGGCGCGCGCGGCATGCTGCGCATGCGCGAGGCCGGTGCCTACAACCTGGCCCAGGACGAGCACACATGCATTGTGTTTGGCATGCCGAAGGAGGCGATCGCCACCGGCGGCGTGCATGAAGTCGTGCCCTTGCCGGCGATGACCCAGCGCGTGATGGCACGCCTGGCCACATACGGCACGCGCGCGCAGCGGGTGTAAACGAAATCGGGCCGAGCGGGGCGCGCATGCCGGCGCGCAGCGCTCGTCCTGGCAACAAGCCAACACTGTATTTTCTGGAGCCCTCAAAGTGGACAAGAGCATCAAGATCCTGGTCGTGGATGATTTCCCGACCATGCGCCGGATCATCCGCAACCTGCTCAAAGAGCTGGGTTTCGTCAACGTCGAGGAAGCCGAGGACGGCGCCGCCGGCCTGGAGAAGGCCAAGGATGGCAGCTTTCAGTTCGTGATCTCGGACTGGAACATGCCCAATATGGACGGCCTGACCATGCTGCAGGCGATCCGCGCCGACGCCAATATCGGCAAGATCCCGGTGCTGATGGTGACCGCCGAAGCCAAGAAAGAGAACATCATCGCCGCGGCCCAGGCCGGTGCCAACGGCTACGTGGTCAAGCCGTTCACGGCCGCCACGTTGGACGAGAAGATCACCAAGATCTTCGAGAAGCTCGGCGGCTGAGGCGGAGGCGCGTTTCCATGACCCCGACCCTGAGCAATGATTCCGCCGAGCAACTGATCCTGCGCATCGGCAACCTGACGCGGATGCTGCGCGACAATATGCGCGAGCTCGGCCTGGACAAGGAGATCGAACGCGCCGCGCAGGCCATCCCCGATGCGCGCGACCGGCTGAACTACATCGCCGCCATGACCGAGCAGGCCGCCGAGCGCACGCTCAACGCGGTCGAGCTGGCGCAGCCGATCCAGTCCGGTATCGAGCAGCAGGCCGAAACCCTGGACAAGCGCTGGGACGCCTGGTTCGAGCAGCCGGTGGAGCTGGCCGACGCCCGTTCGCTGGTGCTAGACACCCGCGCCTTCCTGTCCGAGGTGCCCGCCCAGGCCCGCGCCACCAACAGCCATCTGCTCGACATCATGATGGCGCAGGACTTCCAGGACCTGACCGGCCAGGTCATCAAGAAGATGATGGACATGATCCGCGCGCTGGAGCAGGAGCTGCTGCAGGTGCTGATCGACAACGTGCCGTCCGAGCGCCGCGTGGAAGCGCCGGCCGCCACGCTGCTGAACGGGCCGCAGATCAGTCCGGAGGGCAAGCCGGACGTGGTTTCGGACCAGGCGCAGGTGGATGATCTGTTGGCCAGTCTGGGGTTCTGAGAGCCTGGTGAGCTGAGCTCTCCCGCCGGTTTGCTCCCCTCTCCCGCCTGCGGGATAGGGGCAGGGCGTGAGGGCAGGCGCGTGCCTCGCGGCAAGGCATTTCGTTTATCGGCGCCCCGCCCTCAGCGGGGCGCTGCCGTCAACCTCCACCTCCTGTCGGGCCGGCGCCCTGGGCGCCCAAGGAATGTGAACGATTGTGATGGCGTGTAGGTGGAGCTTCTCGCGTGCGCTAGGCTGAAGCCCTTTGCGGCGCCGGATTGCGGGTGCGCGACGGCCTAGGTCATGCTCGGACTGGCTGCCACATTGCCCCGACGAACTGCGGAAATGTCCGCCACCCGATTCGGAATCCTCCGATCCCGACGCCAGACTGGGCTGGGTACAGTGGCTAGCCTTGGCCTCCTCTGGCGGGCGCCGCCGAATCGTCTGCGCTCCCGCGCCGTCGAAGACTGACCAGCGAGGTGACGCCCGGCTGCCCGGTCACCCGCCCGAACGGGGCGGAGTATCGACTTGCTGCTGTGCCAGAGCATGAATGTAGTGTTGACCCAACTGAAGGAGAAGATCGCATGAACAAAGTGACGGCCATATCCCTGGTCGCCGCGGCCGGGCTACTCGCCATGCTCGGCGGCTGTGCCACCGAATCGTCCACGGCGCTGCCGGTGCAGAAGGTCGAGAGCGCCAGCCGTCCCTACGCCGGCGTCCGCACGCCGATTTCGGTCGGTAAATTCGACAACCGTTCGAGCTACATGCGCGGCGTGTTCTCCGACGGCGTCGACCGGCTGGGCGGCCAGGCCAAGACCGTGCTGATCACGCACCTGCAACAGACCAACCGCTTCAATGTGCTCGACCGCGACAACATGGACGAGATCAAGCGCGAGGCAGCCATCAAGAGCCAGGCTCAGCGCTTGAAGGGGGCCGACTACGTGATCACCGGCGACGTGACCGAGTTCGGCCGCAAGGAAACCGGCGACCACCAACTGTTCGGCATCCTGGGCCGCGGCAAGTCGCAGGTGGCGTATGCCAAGGTCGCGCTCAACGTGGTCAATATTGCGACCTCGGAAGTCGTGTTCACCGCCCAGGGCGCGGGCGAGTACTCGCTGTCGAGCCGGGAGGTAGTCGGCTTTGGCGGCACGTCCAGCTATGACTCGACGCTCAACGGGAAGGTGCTCGACCTCGCCATGCGCGAAGCCGTGACCAATCTGGTCAGCGGCATCGAAAGCGGCGCCTGGAAGCCCGTCACCCCCTGATTCCAAAAACCCAGTCAAGGACAAATCGTGAAGACATTGTTCCAGCCGCAGCGCCTGGCGGTGCCTGCCCTGGTCGCAAGCGCATTGCTGACAGGCTGCGCGGCTCCCGCCAAGCCCCTGTATCAGTGGGAAGGCTACCAGCCGCAGGTCTACCAGTACTTCAAGGGCGAACCGAAGCAAGCCCTGATCGAGGTGCTGGAGCGCGACCTGCAGAAAATCATGGCGGCCGGCAATACCCCGCCGCCCGGCTACCACGCGCACCTCGGCATGCTGTATGTCGATATCGGCAAGGATGACGAAATGGTCCGCGAATTCCAGACCGAGAAGGCGCTGTTTCCCGAGTCGGGAGCCTATGTGGACTTCCTGCTGAAGAACGTCAAACGCAAGGGAGAGAAGAAATGAGCAAGCTGTTCCATCGCGTCCTGATGCTGCTGGGCGTCGCCATGCTGGCAGCCGGCTGTGCCGCGCCGACGAAGAACGTGGATTACGCCGCCTTCAAGGAAAGCCACCCCCGCTCGATTGTGGTGCTGCCGCCGCTGAACAACTCGCCGGACGTGAAGGCCACTTACGCCATGCTGTCGCAGGCCACACAGCCGCTGGCGGAATCCGGCTACTACGTGCTGCCGGTCGCGCTGGTTGACGAGACCTTTCGCCAGAACGGGCTGACGATACCGGGCGACATCCACGCGGTGGCGCCCGCGAAGCTGCGCGAAATCTTCGGTGCGGACACCGCGCTGTACATCACCGTGACCGACTATGGTCCGAAGTTCCAGGTCGTCAGCAGCACAACCGTTGTCGCCGCCGAAGCGAAGCTCCTGGACCTGAGGACGGGCAAGACGCTCTGGACCGGACAGGCGTCGGCTGCCAACAATCAGTCGGGTAACGCTGGCGGTGGGTTGATCGGAGCGCTGATCGGGACGGCCATTGCGCACGCGATCAGCAGCGTGTCGGATGCCGCCTATGGGGTGGCCGGCAGGACGAGCCAGCAACTGCTCTCGGCGGGTACGCCTGGCGGCATCCTGTATGGGCCGCGGTCGCCGAAGTACGGCACGGACTGACTATCATGGCTCTGGTTTTGTGAGGGGACCGGCCTGACGTAGTTCGCGCGGGCATCTCCCGATGCCCGCCTCCCCATCCACGCCTAAAGTCCTCCCAATCAGGCGCCGTTAACGCCACCAGGCCCCTGATTTCCCAAACAACACCCAATTCCGCCGCCTTTTCCCATGAATGGGAAGGCTGTCCCGCTTCGATAATCCCTGCTGACGAATAGCGGCCTGCCGCTTCGCACGGAGCATGGATGTCCGAAGAAAGCGACCTCGAGAAAACCGAACCCGCCTCACCCCGGCGCCTGGAAAAGGCGCGCGAGGAGGGGCAGGTGGTGCGTTCGCGCGAGCTCGCCACGTTCGTCATGCTGATTGCCGGCGTGACCGGCCTGTGGACGCTGGGCGGCCATCTGGGCCGCAGCCTGAACCAGGTGATGCAGGGGGCGCTGCGATTCGAGCCGGCAACGGCGTTCGATACCTCACGCATGCTGTCGCGCTTTTCCATGATGGTGTGGGACAGCCTGCTGGCCTTCCTGCCGCTGCTGTTCCTGTTCGGCGTTGCCGCGCTGGCGGCGCCGTTGCTGCTGGGGGGCTGGGTGTTCTCGGGCAAGTCCTTCGCGCCGCAGTTCTCGCGCCTGTCGCCGCTGGCGGGGCTGGGCCGGATGTTCTCCGCGCATTCGCTGGTGGAGCTGCTCAAGGCCGTGGCCAAGTCGCTGCTGGTGGGCAGCGTGGGCGCCTGGGTGCTGTGGCGACGCCTGCCCGAGGCCATCGCGCTGATGAATGCGCCGGTGCAGGAAGCACTGCTGCACATGGTCGACCTGGTCATGAATTGCTGCCTGGTGGTGTCGCTGTCGCTGCTGGTGGTGGCGGCCATCGACGTGCCGTGGCAGTACTGGGAGTACTTCAAGAAGCTGCGCATGACCAAGGAAGAGGTCAAGCAGGAATTCAAGGAAAGCGAGGGCGACCCGCATATCAAGGGCCGCATCCGCCAGCAGCAGCGCGCCATGGCGCGCCGCCGCATGATGACCGAAGTGCCCAAGGCCGACGTGGTGGTGACCAACCCCACCCACTTTGCCGTGGCGCTGCGCTATGAGGAAGGGCGCATGGGCGCGCCGCGCGTGGTGGCCAAGGGCACCGGCGATATTGCCGCCCGCATCCGCGAGCTGGCCGCCGAGCACCGCGTGCCGCTGATGTCGGCCCCGCCGCTGGCGCGTGCGCTGCACCGCCACGTGGAGCTGGGCCAGGAAATCCCCGCCGGACTCTATACCGCCGTGGCCGAAGTGCTGGCCTGGGTCTATCAACTGAAGCACTGGCACTACTCGCAGGGCCCGCAGCCGCAGGCGCCCGCGGACCTGCCGGTGCCCGATGAACTCGCCGTACCGGAAATGCGCGAATGAACGCTCTGAGCAACCTGTTCAACCTGCCCGGCCTGCGCTCCGCCGGCCAGCTCAAGGCCATGACCGGTCCGCTGCTGATCATCATGATCCTGGGGATGATGATCCTGCCGCTGCCGGCCTTTGTGCTGGACCTCCTGTTCACCTTCAATATCGCGCTGGCGATCATGGTGCTGCTGGTCAGCATGTACACGCAGAAGCCGCTGGACTTTGCCGCCTTCCCGGCGGTGCTGCTGTTCACCACGCTGCTGCGCCTGTCGCTGAACGTGGCGTCCACGCGCGTGGTGCTGCTCGAAGGCCATACCGGCCCGGACGCTGCCGGCAAGGTGGTGGAGGCATTCGGCCACTTCCTGGTGGGCGGCAACTTCGCGGTCGGCATCGTGGTGTTCGCGATCCTGGTGGTGATCAACTTCATGGTGATCACCAAGGGTGCGGGCCGTATCGCCGAAGTGGGCGCGCGCTTTATGCTGGATTCGATGCCCGGCAAGCAGATGTCGATCGATGCCGACCTGAACGCCGGCCTGATCGACGAAGCCGCCGCCAAGAAGCGCCGCGCCGAAGTGGCGCAGGAGTCCGACTTCTACGGCGCCATGGACGGCGCCAGCAAATTCGTGCGCGGCGATGCCGTGGCGGGCCTGCTGATCATGTTCATCAACGTTGCCGCCGGCATGGTGGTGGGCATGGTGCAGCACGACCTGGACTTCGGCACCGCCGTGCACAACTACACGCTGCTGACCATCGGCGACGGCCTGGTGGCGCAGATCCCGGCGCTGGTGATCTCCACCGCCGCCGGCGTGATCGTGTCGCGCGTGTCGAACGAGCAGGACGTGGGCGAGCAGCTCACCGGCCAGCTTTTCGCCAACCCGCGCGTGCTGTACCTGACCGCGGGCATCATCGGCCTGATGGGCATCATCCCGGGCATGCCGCATTTTGCCTTCCTGCTGCTGGCGGGCGTGCTGGTGTGGATGGGCCGTTATATGTCGCGCCGCGCCGCCACGCAGGAGCAGGTCAAGCAGCGCGAGGAGCGCACCCCGGCGGTGGCGCAGGAATCCACTGAAGCCAGCTGGGACGACGTCACGCTAGTCGACCCGCTCGGCATGGAAGTGGGCTACCGCCTGATCACGCTGGTGGACCGCGCGCAGGACGGTGAGCTGCTGGGCCGCATCAAGAGCATCCGCAAAAAGGTGGCGCAGGAGATCGGTTTCCTGGTGCCGGTGGTGCATATCCGCGACAACCTGGAACTCAAGCCCAACGCCTACCGCATCACGCTCAAGGGCGTGGAGATCGGCCGCGGCGAAGCCATGCCGGGGCAGTGGATGGCGATCAACCCCGGGCAGGTCAGCGGCACGCTGCCGGGCGCGGCCACGCGCGACCCCGCCTTCGGCCTGCCGGCCGTCTGGATCGACGCGGGCATCAAGGAGCAGGCGCAGTCCTACGGCTATACCGTGGTCGATGCCAGCACGGTGGTGGCCACGCACCTGAACCACCTGATCCACATGCACGCCGCCGAGCTGCTGGGCCGCCAGGAAGTGCAGGCGCTGCTGGACCGCATCGCCAAGGACTCGCCCAAGCTGACCGAAGACCTGGTGCCGAAGGCCATTTCGCTGACCGCGCTGCAGAAGATCCTGCAGAACCTGCTGGACGAAGGCGTGCCCATCCGTGACATGCGCACCATCCTGGATGTGGTGGCCGAGCATGCGCCCAAGATCAGCGACCCGAACGAGCTGACCGCGATGGTGCGCGTGGCGCTGGGCCGCGCCATCACGCAGCAGCTGTTCCCGAACAACGCCGACCTGCAGGTGATCGGCCTGGATGCCGGCCTGGAGCGCGTGCTGTCGCAGGCTCTGACCAATGGTGGCGGGATCGAGCCGGGCCTGGCCGATGCGTTGCTGCAGCAGACCCAGGGCGCGGTCACGCGCCAGGAACAGATGGGCATGGACCCGGTGCTGCTGGTGCCGTCGCAGCTGCGCCCGCTGATGGCGCGCTTCCTGCGGCGCACCATGCCGCAGCTGAGGGTGCTGTCGCATGCCGAGGTGCCGGACAACCGCAATATCCGCATCACCGCCATGATCGGCGCGTGAGGAGTCATAGATGAGCGTAGCCAAGTTTGTCGCGGCCAACGGCCGCGAAGCCATGCGCCAGGTGCGCGAAGCCATGGGTCCGGACGCCGTGGTGCTGTCCAACCGCACCATCGAGGGCGGCGTGGAGATTGTCGCCATGCGCGATACGGATCTGGGCAGCGTGCAGGCCACGGCGCAGGTCTACGTGCCACCCGCGCCGGTGGTCGAGCCCGCCGCCATCAGCGACCTGCGCGGTGAGCTGCAATCGATGCGCGCGATGCTGGAGCGCCAGCTGGCCGGGATCAACCCTGCCCCAAGCGCGGTTGCAAGCGCGGCAGCGCACGGCGTGGCCGCCAGCGACCCGCTGCGCGAATCCCTGTTTGAATGGATGGTCGGCGCCGGCTTCTCCGGGCAACTGGCGCGCACGCTGCTGGCGCGGCTGCCACTGGGCTACGACCGCCCCGCGGCCATGGGCTGGATCCGCACCGAACTGGCCAGCAAGCTGCCGGTGCTGGGCGACGAGGACAGCCTGTTCGCGCAAGGCGGCGTGCTGGCGCTGGTGGGTCCCACCGGCGTGGGCAAGACCACCACCACGGCCAAGCTGGCGGCGCGCTTCGTGCTGCGCCACGGTGCCGACAAGCTGGCGCTGCTGACCACCGACAGCTTCCGTATCGGCGCGCACGAACAGCTGCGCATCTACGGCGACATCCTCGGCGTGCCGGTGCATGCGGTGAAGGATGCCGCCGACCTGCGCTTCGCGCTGGCGGCGATGAAGGACAAGCACCTGGTGATCATCGACACCGTCGGCATGAGCCAGCGCGACCGCAGCCTGTCGGAACAGATCGCCATGCTGGCCGGCGTGCCCGCGCCGGTGCAGCGCGTGCTGCTGCTCAACGGCGCCAGCCACGGCGATACCCTCAATGAAGTGGTGCATGCCTACCGCCATGACGCCGCGCCCGATGGCGGCGGCATCGACGGCTGCATCATCAGCAAGCTGGACGAAGCCACCCACCTGGGCTCGGTGCTGGACGTGGTGATCCGCCATCGCCTGCCGGTGTTCTACGCCTCCACCGGCCAGCGCGTGCCCGAGCACCTTGAGCTGGCCAACAGCACCGCGCTGGTGGAGCGCGCCTTCCTGACGCCGCGCCGCGGTTCGGTATTTGCCGATGCGGACGCCGCACGCCGGCGCAGCGCCGGCACCGATGACGAGGTGCCCGCGCGTGGCGGCGCCGACGAGGTGCTGCGCTCGCTGACCGACAGCGCGGACGCGCTGAGCCAGTGCGTGGCAGAACTCAATGGCGCGGGCCTGGGCCTCGACCTGGCCCGCTCGCTGTGGCAACAGCGCGGCGCCGACGCCCCGGCCCTGCGCGCCATGTCGCAGCAGGTGCGCGAGGCGGTCTGCCGCGACGTGACCCGCCAGTGCGAGCAATACGTGCTGGCCAGCGCCGCCACGCTGCAAGTGGCCGTGCCCGGCCGCCGCACGCCGCAGCCGATGCAGCACACGCTGTGGTTCGCCGACCGCGACGGCATGCCGCTGGCCGCCACCGTGACCCCGACCGGCCGTGCCGGCCATCCGCTGGGCGAAGCCGAGTCCGATGCCGCCAGCCTGCGCGCCGCCATGAGCGCCGCGCGCAAGGTGGTCAACCTGATTGATGCCATACCGTCCGCCGCCATGCTGGCACGCTGGCAGCAGGCCGGCGAGCGCTGGGTGGCCAGCGCGCGCAAGACCGCGCGCGTAGTCAGCGCCGGCGCCGCCTGGAAGCTCGATGCGCTGGCCGACACGCTGACCTTCCACGCCGTCGGCGAGGACACCGTGCGCGAGCGTGAAGCCGTGCGCTGGCTGGCCAGCGCCGAAGTGCGCGTACCGGACAGCCCGGTGCGCGGCAAGGGCACCCCCGAAGGCGGCATCGATGCCTGCCTGGTGGTGGCCCGCCTGGCCGACCGCGCCACCGGCGAACTGCTGGATACCCGTTACCTGCTGTGCGACCCGGCGCTGGCGCAGGATGCCGCGCAGGTGGCGCGCTGGGCCTTGTGGACCGACGCAGCCGATGCGCGCCTGCGCACGCTGCGCCACGCCATCGACCACTTCGCCCAGGACGCCGAAAGCGGCCACGCCGCCGGCGCCGCGCTGGCCGCGCTGCAACTGGGCCTCTCGGTGCTGCGCTTGGAACACGCGCCGACCGCGGCCGCGCCCGCCTTCCTCGCGCGCCTGGCTGGCCGCACGGCGCGCCAGGGCGCGCCGGTGCCGGGCACGGTGCTCAATGAAGGCATGGGCCGCATGCTGGCATTGCTCGACGTGCTGGAAAACTATCCGGGCCGCGGCACCGCCGTGTCCGCTGAAGCCATGGAGGTCCTGCAGTGAGCGCCCTCGCCATGGACCAGGCCGAGAGCCTGCGCCGGATGCTGGCGCCGCGCACGACGCGCCGTATCGCCGTGGTCGCCAGCGAAGGCGGTGCCGGCGCGACCACCGTGGCCCTGGGCTTATCGCACGCGCTGGCCATGCAGGGCGAACGCGTGCTGCTGGTCGACGAAGACGCTGCCGCGGCGCGCGCCACGCGGCTGTCCGGCGCCAGGCCCGCCGGCACCCTGGCCGATGTCAGCGCAGGCCGCCTGCCGCTGGAAGCTGCTGCAGGCACCGGTCCCGGTGGCGTGCTGTCGGTACTGCCGGCTGGCCGGCCTGTGCCGGGCAGCGCCTTGTCGGCTGCTGCCGCGAGTGGCTTTCGCAGCGTGCTGGTGGATGCCGGCGTCGATGCCGACGGCGCGCTGTCGCCGCTCGCGGGCGGCGCGCACAATGTGCTGATCGTAATGCGGCCTGAGCTCGCGTCGATCACCGCCGCCTACGCCTGCATCAAGCGCCTGCATCACCTGTATGCCTGGCGCCAGTTCCACCTGATCGTCAACATGGCGGCGAGCGAGGCCACGGTGCAGGCGATCCTGCGCAATCTAGCGCGCACGGCCAGCCAGTACCTGGGCGTCGAGGCGTTGTGCGCGGGCTGGTTGCCATCCGACCCGCTAGTGGCGCGCGGCGTGCAACTGGGGCGCTGCGTGGTCGAGGCGTTTCCGGCGGCGCCGGCCACCACCGCGCTGCGCCGCACCGCCGGCAGCATCGGCGCCTGGCCGCTGCGCGCGGACGCGTCCGCCCCCGTGCCCGCAGCCGCAATGGCGTGAGCCTGCCAGTTATGCCATCTCACCGAACCAGACCCTGAGCCAGCCCCCGCCCACGTTGTGGCGGTCCAGCAATCCAGCATTCACGAGAATTGCACCATGTACACGATCCAGGGAAAGCTCGAACAGGCCGATGTGGTCAAGGCGCATGCACAGCTGGTGCGCCGCATCGCTCTGCAACTGGCCGCCAGGCTGCCTGCCAGCGTGCAGATCGACGACCTGATCCAGGCCGGCATGATCGGCCTGCTGGATGCCGCCAAGCGCTATGAAGACACCCACGGCGCGCGCTTTGAGACCTATGCCAGCCAGCGCATCCGCGGCGCCATGCTTGACGAGGTGCGCGCCAACGACTGGCAGTCGCGCAGCCTGCGCCAGTTCACCCGGCGCATCGAGCGCACGCAGCGAGGGCTGGAGCAGAAGCTCGGGCGCGCGCCGGTCGACTCCGAAGTGGCCGAGGCCATGGAGATGGCGCTGGACGAATACCAGTTGCTGCTCAATGAGGTCTATGGTTGCCAGCTACTGCACTACGAGGATTTCGAGCGCTCCGGCGAAGAAGACTTCCTGGACCGGCACCTTGGCGGCAGCGATGACGGCAACCCGCTGACCGTGCTGATGGAAAGCGGCATGCGCGAGGCGCTGATCCGCGCCATCGACCGGCTGCCCGAGCGCGAGAAGCTGGTGCTGTCGCTGTGCTACGACCAGGAGCTGAACCTGCGCGAGATCGGCGCGGTGCTCGATGTGACCGAGTCGCGCGTGTGCCAGATCCGCGGCCAGGCGATCACGCGGCTGCGCAACCAGTTGCGCGGCTTGCTGTGATGCAGAGGATGGGCCGCGCCGCGCGCGGCGCTTGCTGCCTGCTGGCTGCCGTATCGGCCTGCGCCTGGGCCGCCATCGAGGGCGGCACCCGCCATGCCTGGACCGGATCGGTCAACGGGCCGGCACTCTACGGCCGCGGACAGCGTGCTGTGTCGCCGCCGATCCTGCCCATCGGCGTCTTGCCGCAGTCAGAAGGGGTCATCACGTCGGTGCGCTGGCGCTACAGCTTCGCCAAAACCCCACCCCTGGAACTGCAAGCCTATCTCTGCAATGCCCAGCGCTGCGTGCTGCTGCCGCAGGCGGAAGGCAAGACCGATGCGTTCTTCGGGGATGATGCCACCAAGGGCTTTGTATTCGCGTTCCGGGTGCCGGGGCAGGGTAGCCTGGTGCCGGTGCTGCAGGGGCGCAGCAATGAGTTGGTGGTGGGGTTTCGGTAGGAAAGAACGGAACATCAGGCGATAGCTTCAACCCGCCGCCAGACTCACCCCACCCGCTCCAGCCGCAGCCTTCCCATCCTTCCCATACAACCCCGCATCCCCGCCACTATGCTGGCGCAGCGCCTGGATGGCTTCGCGGGTGAAGTCGAGGTGGGCGTTGACGACGGCGCCGTTCAGGGCGTTGCCGTCGCGCGCGGTGCGGGCGGCGAAGATCAGCTGGCGCCAGGCGTCGGCCACGGCCGGGTCGACCTGGCGGCCGAGCAGCTGGCCTTCGGGGCCGGCGCGCAGGCCCAGCGTGCCCATCTGGGCTTCGCGGGCCTTGAGCTGGCGGGACAGGGCCTGGCCCAGTTCAACCTTGCGCGTCAGCAGTCCGCTCAGGGACTGGAAGTCGCCCCGCTTGAGGGCGTCGCGCTCTTCGGCGAGGAGTTGGCCGAAGGCCTGGATGCCTTCGGTTTCGCGCTGCAGGGACTGGATCAGGCTCTGGTTCATTTGGGCTAGCGGGGTTCGGCCTGGCCAAGCTCGCGCAGGGTCGCGAGCAGGCCGTCGGCAATCTTGCCCGGGTCGATCCTGATCCGGCCCTCGGCGATGGCCTGGCGGATCTCTTCGACCTTGGCGGT
The DNA here is from genome assembly GCF_000219215.1 of Cupriavidus necator N-1. Lineage (NCBI taxonomy): Bacteria > Pseudomonadati > Pseudomonadota > Betaproteobacteria > Burkholderiales > Burkholderiaceae > Cupriavidus > Cupriavidus necator. The sequence continues at coordinate 272,609 of NC_015723.1, forward strand.
GTCGATATCGTCGTCCGTGGGCTGCATCAGGCGGGCGCTGATGTCGCGTACCTGGGCGGCCAGCGGGCTGACGCTCAGGCCGGCGGACGGCGCCGCGGCGCTGGCCGGCGCGGCCTGGGGCCGGGCGGCGGCGTCGCCCGCGGGGGCGTCGGCGGGCCGGGACGAGGCGGTGTGGTTGATCTTCACGGGGCGTTCCTTGCTGGTTTCCTATGGCATTACGGTCGCGCCGGCGAATTCTTTAGGGCGCTCGCCCCGATTTCGCCGCGCAGCGGTTTCGGCGGCATTTTCGCATGCCGCTTGCCACGGGTTTCCAGTCTTTTGGCCACGATCAAGGCACTTACGGTGGGCTACTGCAGCACCACGGTGTCGCCGCTGCGTACCAGCCCGTTGACCACCTGGCCGCTGCGCAGGCGTACCTGCACGGTGTTGCCGGTGGCGGCATCGGCCAGCACCTTGCCTTCGCTGGTGATCTGGAAGGCATCGCCCTCCACGGCCACGGTGACGGTCTGGCCCTGGCGCACGGCGATGGCCTTGCGCAGCAGGTCGGCGCGTATCGGCGAGCCCGCGGCAATACGGTTGGCGGTGACCGCGCCGGCAAGCTGCGCCGGATCGGTGATCACCGCGCGTGGCAGCGTGCCCAGGTCGCCCTGGCGGACTTCGATATCGGCCTGGCTGACCGGCTCGCCCGGGCCCAGCGCGCGTGCGGCGACGTAGTAATCGGTCAGCACCGACACGCGCGCCTGCATGTAGCGCACCCACGGCCGCTCGCCGCCGCAGCGCACGCCGACGGAGACGCGGCCCCACGTCGACGTGCCGGCGGGCAGGAACGGGTCGGGCGCAAGGCAATCCGGCGCGCGGCCGCCCGAAGGCGGCGCCACCTGCACGCTGACCTTGCCCGGCAGGCCGGCGGTCTGCTGCAGCAGGAAGCGTTCGACGGCAACGCGCGCGGGGTCTTCGGCAAAGGGGCTGGCAGCGGGGTTGGCAGCGGGGTTGGCAGCGGGGTTGCCTGCATAAGCAGCCTGCTGCTGGCCGTGCGCGGCCGGCGCCTGCATGGCGACGGACATGACCTGCGCCGGCGCGGCACCGGCGGCGGCCGGCCCAAGCAGGCAGGCCGCCAGCAGGTCTTGCGCCAGGCTGCGGGCGTTGCGGCGATTCTGTTTCATCTGGACTTCCCGGCAAGGACGGCACGGCATGGATGGCATGCCTGGCGCACCGCCCCGTGACTGGCCGCGCGCCCGTTTACATCTGTCATCGGGGTCCCATTGTAGGCAGCCCCTCGCGCGAGGGCAGGCCGAAATGCATGGATTTCCCGTCCTTATTCATCCGATTGGCGTGACAGGTCGCCGCCTAAGATGGCAACCCTGAAGAAGGTCGTTCGCTCCGTTCATGTGAGCAGGGAGATGCCAGATGATTGACAGACTCGACGCGGCACTACGTTTCCAGCAGGAAGCGCTGAGCCTGCGCAACCAGCGGCAGTCGGTGATTGCCTCCAACATCGCGCACGCGGACACGCCCGGCTACAAGGCGCGCGACTTTGATTTTTCCAGCACGCTGGCGCAGAGCGTCGAACGCGGCCACCGCAATGAAGGCATGTCGCTGTCCACCACCTCGATACGCCATCTGCCCGCGCAGGCCCCGGGGCGCGAGGAATTCGACCTGGCCTACCGCATCCCGCTGCAGTCCAGCGTCGACGGCAACACCGTGGAAATGGATACCGAGCGCGTGGCCTTTGCCGACAACGCCGTGCACTTCGAGTCCGGCCTGACGGTGATGAATTCGAAGATCAAGACCATGCTGGCCGCGATCCAGCAATAAATCGAGCAGTAAGGGAGAGAGCGCATGCCGGCAATGAACATCTTCGACGTCGCGGGCTCGGCCATGGCCGCGCAGTCGCAGCGCATGAACGTGACCGCCTCCAACCTGGCCAATGCCGACAGCGTGGTCAGCCCCGACGGCCAGGCCTATCGCGCCAAGCAGGTCGTGTTCGGCATGGCGCCCACGCCGGGGCAGACGGACATCGGCGGCGTGCAGGTGCGAGGCGTGTCGGAAGACCCGTCGCCGCCGCGCATGGTGCACAACCCTACGCACCCCATGGCCAATGCCCAGGGCTATGTGGTGATGCCCAACGTCAACCCGGTGGAAGAGATGGTCAACATGATCTCGGCCTCGCGCTCCTACCAGGCCAACGTGGAAGTGCTCAACACCGCCAAGAACATGATGCTCAAGACGCTGACGATCGGCCAGTGACAAGCCCCGGCCTGTATCGGCAACGCCTCCACCCGCACGCAGACAACGAACCGACATGACAACCACCTCCGCGGTAGGCAGCAACAGCAACACCCAGGGTATCAACGATGCCCTCAAGAGCGGCAGCGCCAGCGCGTCCGAGCTGCAGAACAACTTCCTGACCATGCTCGTCACGCAGATGAACAACCAGGACCCGCTCAACCCGATGGACAACGCGCAGCTGACCTCGCAGCTGGCGCAGATCAGCACGGTCAGCGGCATGCAGACCATGAACGCCACCCTGTCGCAGTTGCTGTCGCAGGTCAGCGCCAGCCGCGCCATGGACTCCGCGGCGCTGATCGGCCATACCGTGATGGTGCCGGGCAAGCAGGTGTCGGTGGCAGGCGGCGTACCGGGCAAGTTTGGCCTGGACCTGCCGTCGACCGCGGATGCGGTCACCGTCGACGTGCTCGACAAGGACGGCAACGTGGTGCGCACCATCGACATGAAGGGGCAGACCGCGGGCGTGCACAACGTCGCATGGGACGGCAAGAACAACGCCGGCGCGGCCGTGGCCGACGGCGACTACACCTTCAAGGTGACCGCCACCGCCAACGGCACCTCGGTGCAGCCGGTGGCGCTGGTCTACGGCAAGGTCCAGAGCATCAGCGGCGACGCCAGCGGCGTGCTGGTGGACCTGGGCGACGGACAGACCGCGAACGTCGACGACGTACGGCGCATTCTCTAAAACGCAGGTGCCGGCAGCGCACAGGCGCCGGCCGGCTTCAATGACAGCCTAGTCAAAAGGAAGCAATCATGGGTTTCGGTCAAGGGGTAAGCGGCCTGAACGCCGCCGCGTCCAATCTGGACGTGATTGGCAACAACATCGCCAATGCCAACACGGTTGGCTACAAGCAATCGGCCGCGCAGTTTGCCGACATCTACGCGGGCACCAAGATCGGCCTGGGCGTGCGCGTGAACTCGGTGGTGCAGTCCTTCAACCAGGGCAATATCGAAGCCTCCGGGCGTGCGCTGGACGTGGCCATCACCAACGGCAACGGCTTCTTCCGCCTGACCAGCCCGGAAGGCGCGGTCTACTACTCGCGCAACGGCCAGTTCCAGCGCCAGGAAGACGGCCGCATCACCAATATGCAGGGCCTGCAGGTGACCGGCTATCCCGCCGGCGTGGCCGGCGGTGCCGGTGTGCAGCCGCAGCCGCTGGTGGTCAGCAACGCGCAGATGGAACCCAAGGCCACCAGCAACATCACGGCCAAGTTCCAGCTGGATTCGCGCAGCAAGGTGCCGGCCAATCCGTTCCCGACGGCAGCCGTGCCGCCGGCGACGACGCCCGCGCCCGACAGCAGCATGTTCAACTACAGCACGGCGATCAACGTCTATGACTCGCTGGGCAACAAGCAGCAGCTGATGGCGTACTTCGCCAAGTCAGGGGGCGCGCCCACTGTTGGCGGCGGCACTGACTGGAAGATGTATGTCACCGACGTCAACGGCAACCCGGTCGGCGGCGCACCGCTCACGCTCGCGTTCGACAACGCCGGCGCGCTGAAGTCGCCCGCGGCCAATGCCGTGACCCTGACCCAGCCGGCCGCCAACGGCGCGCAGGCCATGACGATGGCGCTGGACCTGACCGGCACCACCCAGTTCGGCGCCGACAACGACGTCAAGCAGCTCAGCCAGAACGGCTACACCTCGGGCAGCCTGCTGGGCTTCTCGGTCAATGGCGACGGCACCATCACCGGCAGCTATTCCAACGAGCAGACCAAGCCGCTCGGCCAGATCGTGATGGCCGCATTCGGCAACGTCGAAGGCCTGAAGCCGGAGGGCGACAACGTGTGGTCGGCCACCGGTGCCTCCGGCCAGGCGCTGGTCGGTACGGCCGGCGGCAGCATGGGCACGCTGCGCTCCAATGCGGTGGAAGCTTCCAACGTGGACCTGTCCGGCCAGCTGGTCAACCTGATCGTTGCGCAGCGCAACTACCAGGCCAATGCGCAGACCATCAAGGCGCAGGACACGGTCATGCAGACCCTGGTCAACCTGTGACCGCCACGCTGAGCTGAGCCGCCGCCATGGACCGCATGATCTACACTGCCCTGTCGGGCGCCAAGCAGATACTCGACCAGCAAGCGGCGGTATCGAACAACCTCGCCAACGTCTCCACGCCGGCCTTCCGCGCGCAGGTCAACCTGTACCGCGCGGTGCCGGTGGTGGGGCCGGAGGCGGGGACGCGCGCCTTTACGCTGGCCTCGACCCCCGGCGCCGACATGCGCGCCGGTCCGCTGACCTACACCGGCCGCACGCTGGATGTAGCGCTGCAGGGCAATGGCTGGCTGGTGGTGCAGGCACCGGACGGCACCGAGGCCTACACCCGTGCCGGCGCGCTGCAGGTGGCGCAGGACGGCCAGGTGCAGACCATCTCCGGCCTGCCGGTGATGGGCGACGGCGGTCCGCTGGCGGTGCCGCCAGGCTCGCAGGTAACCATCGGCACCGACGGCACCATCACCGCGCGCGGCCCCGGCGAAGCCTCCGCCGGCCTGGCGCCGGTGGGCCGGCTGCGCGTGGTCAACCCGCCCAACGACGCCATCGCGCGCGGCGATGACGGCCTGTTCCGCCTGCGCCCCGGCGCCCAGCCGCTGGAGGCCGATCCCACTGTGCGCGTGATCTCGGGCGCTCTGGAAGGCAGCAACGTCAACCCGACCGAAGCCATGGTCGAGATGATTGCCAATGCCCGCCGCTTCGAGATGCAGATGAAGATGATCCAGGGCGCCGACGGCAACGAGCAGCGCGCCAACCAGCTGCTCTCGACCAACTGACCTGAATGACTGACCGGCACGGCGCGCCGTGCCAGGACCAACGCAAGGACCACCATGATCCGCTCTCTCTGGATTGCCAAGACCGGCCTCGATGCGCAGCAGACGCAGATGGACGTGATCTCGAACAACCTGGCCAACGTGTCGACCAACGGCTTCAAGCGCGGCCGCGCGGTGTTCGAGGAACTGATGTACCAGACCATCCGCCAGCCCGGCGCGCTGTCGTCGGACCAGACCACGCTGCCTTCCGGCATGCAGCTGGGCACCGGCGTGCGCCCCGTGGCCACCGAGCGCATCCACACCCAGGGCAACCCGCAGCAGACCGGCAATGCCAAGGACGTGGCCATCCTGGGCCAGGGCTTCTTCCAGGTGGCGCTGCCCGACGGCACCACCGCATACACGCGCGACGGCTCGTTCCAGGTGGACCAGAACGGCCAGCTGGTGACCTCCAGCGGCTTCGTGATCCAGCCCGCCATCACCATTCCGGCCAATACGCTGTCGATGACCATCGCGCGCGACGGCACCGTGTCGGTGACGCAGCCGGGCTCCAGCGCCAACGTGCAGGTGGGGCAGCTGCAGCTGGCCACCTTCATGAACCCAGCCGGCCTGGAAAGCATGGGCGAGAACCTGTACGTGCAGACCGATGCCTCGGGCGCGCCCAACACCACCGTGCCGGGCCTGAACGGCGCTGGCGTGGTGCAGCAGAACTACGTGGAAGCGTCCAACGTGAACGTGGTGGAAGAACTGGTCAGCATGATCCAGACGCAGCGCGCGTATGAGATCAACAGCAAGGCCGTGCAGGCATCCGACCAGATGCTGCAGCGCCTGTCGCAACTGGGTTGATTGGTGTGAACATGGCCACCTTGCTTTCCCGCCTAGGCGCGCATGCGCTGGTTTGCCTGGCCGGCGTGGCAATGCTGGCCAGCGGCGGCTGCGCGCTGATGCCGCGCGAGCCGCTGGTGCAACTGCCCACCACCGCGCGCGCAGAGCCGCGGCCGATGGGCCCGGCTTCCGGCTCGATCTACCAGTCGTCCTACGCCGGCAACCCGCTGTTCGAGGACCGGCGTCCGCGCTATGTGGGCGACATCCTGACGATCCTGATCACGGAGAACGTCAACGCCAGCAAGAATTCCGGCACCAATGCCAGCCGCACCGGCAACACCGCGCTGGCGTTCGACGCCGTGCCGCGCGCGCTCAGCGGCCTGTTCAACAGCAGCAGCAACGCCAGCATCAACGGCGCCAACACCATGAAGGCCAGCGGCGGCGCCAGCGCGGCCAATACCTTCAACGGCACCATCACCGTGACCGTGCTGGAGGTGCTGACCAACGGCAACCTGGTGGTCTCCGGCGAAAAGCAGATGGCCATCAACCAGGGCGCCGAGTTCATCCGCTTCTCCGGCGTGGTCAATCCGCGCACGATCACCGGCGACAACGCCGTGCTGTCGACGCAGGTCGCCGATGCGCGCATCGAATACACCGCCAAGGGCGTGATCGACGAAGCGCAGAACATGGGCTGGCTGCAGCGCTTCTTCCTCAATGTTTCTCCGTTCTGACCGCGCCATGTCCGCTCCCATGCTCGCCCGTTTTCTGTCCCGCCTGCTGCGCCTGAGCGTGATCAGCCTGGCGCTGGGCGTGGCCTTCGGAGCCTTTGCCACCGTTGCCAAGGCCGAACGCCTGAAGAACCTGGCCACGTTCCAGGGCGTGCGCGAGAACCCGCTGGTGGGCTACGGCCTGGTGGTCGGCCTGGACAACACCGGCGACCAGACCATGCAGACGCCGTTCACCACGCAGAGCCTGACCAACATGCTCTCGCAGCTGGGGATCACGCTGCCGGCCGGCAAGAACATGCAGCTCAAGAACGTGGCGGCGGTGATGGTGACCGCCTCGCTGCCCGCGTTCGCGCAGCCCGGCAGCCAGCTGGACATCGTGGTGTCGTCGATGGGCAATGCCAAGAGCCTGCGCGGCGGCACGCTGCTGATGACCCCGCTCAAGGGCGCCGACGGCCAGGTCTATGCCATCGCCCAGGGCAATATGCTGGTGGGCGGCGCGGGGGCGTCGGCCAACGGCAGCAAGGTTCAGATCAACCAGCTGGCGGTGGGGCGCATCGCCAACGGCGCGATCGTGGAGCGCGCGGTGGCGCCGTTCCAGCCAGATGGCGGCGTGCTCAACCTGGAACTGAAGGATACCGATTTCGGCACCGCCGAGCGCGTGGTGGAAGCCATCAACCGCTCCATGGGCGGCGGCGTTGCCGCGGCGCTGGACGGGCGCGTGGTGCAGGTGCGTGCGCCGGCGTCGGCGGCCGCGCGCGTGGGCTTCCTGGCCCGCATAGAGAACATCGACGTGACCCCGGCCAAGGCCGCGGCCAAGGTGATCCTGAACGCCCGCACCGGCTCCATCGTGATGAACCAGGCCGTGACCGTGGAAGACTGTGCGGTCGCGCACGGCAACCTGTCGGTGGTGATCAACACGCAACCCGTGATCAGCCAGCCCGCGCCATTTAGCGAAGGGCGGACGGTGGTGGCGCCGGTGTCGCAGATCGACATGAAGCAGCAGGGCGGCTCGCTGCAGATCGTCAAGGCGGGCGCCTCGCTGGCCGCCGTGGTCAAGGGGCTGAACGCGCTGGGCGCAACTCCGGCCGACCTGCAGACCATCCTGGAAGCCATGCGCGCGGCCGGGGCGCTGCGTGCCGAGCTGGAAGTGATCTGACCATGAACACGGCACGACCCCCGCAGGCGGCGGAGCTGACGCAGCGCTTCGCGCTGGACACGCAGGGCTTCGAGGCGCTCAAGCGCAGCGCGCGCGGCGGCGCCGACGCCAATACGCTGCAAGCCGTCGCCAAGCAGTTCGAGGCGGTGTTCACGCAGATGGTGCTCAAGAGCATGCGCGATGCCACGCCGCAGGACGGCCTCTTCGACAACGAGCAGAGCAAGCTCTATATGTCGATGATGGACCAGCAGCTTGCGCAGCAGATGTCGTCGCGCGGGATCGGCCTGGCCGATGTGATGGTGCGCCAGCTGGCGCGTGCCACGGGCACGGCGATGCCGGCCGGCATGAGCGCCATGAGCCCGGCCGAGTCAGGCAAGGCGGCCGATGCCGAGATGGCAAGGCTGCTCGACAGCCGCGGCGCCGGGGCGGTCCCGGCCGACGCCGGCGAGCAGGCCGACCTGCCGGCGCTCGGTACCATCGTGCCGGGGCAGAACTGGAATCCCACGGCCGGCCTGCGCCAGTACCAGCCGCAGTGGTACGCGGACCGCGGCCAGGGTGAGGACAAGCTGGGACGGCTGCCGGACGACGCGCCGGCCCACGTCAGCGCCTTTGTCGCCCGCATGGCCGGACCCGCGGAAGCCGCCGCGCGCGCCAGCGGCGTGCCGGCGCGGCTGATCGTAGGCCAGGCCGCGCTGGAATCCGGCTGGGGCCAGCGCGAGATCACGCACGCCGACGGCTCTACCACCTTCAATGTCTTCGGCATCAAGGCCGGCGCCAGCTGGAAGGGGCGCGTGGCGGAGATCACCACCACGGAATATGTCGACGGGCAGCCGCAGAAGGTGCGGGCGAAGTTCCGTGCCTATGGCTCGTATGACGAGGCTTGTGCCGACTATGCCCGCCTGCTGACGAACAACCCGCGTTACGCGGGCGTGGTCAGCGCGGCGTCTGCTGAAGAGGCGGCGCATGGCCTGCAGCGCGCGGGCTATGCCACCGATCCGGCGTACGGGCACAAGCTGGTGAAGATCATGAAGAAGGTGGCGGCCTGAGGGCAGGGGTGTTGCCCTAGCGCCGGCCGTAGCTGACACCGTATGGTCGCGGCACCCCTCTCCCGCCTGGCGGGAGAGGGGTGGGGGAGAGGGCAGGAGCGTCCCTTGCAAGAGAGGATATCGCGAGGCACAGGCCTACCCTCTCCCCCGGCCCCTCTCCCGCAAGCGGGAGAGATGGTATGAACACCGCCGCCCTTCGGGGCTAGCGTAGGCACTCGGCCGGAAATGCAAAGGGGCTCTCGCTTGACCGACGGCATCGATGTGCCAAGGTGAAAGTTCGACCAATCACTTGAGGTAAGGAGAGCCCGAATGAATGCTACGACATACGGACTGGATATTGCAAAGTCGGTTTTCCAGATGTATTGGGTAGACCCCTCGACTGGCCAGATCCATAACCAACGCTTCTCCCAGCCCCGGCTGATTCAGTTTCTGTCCAACTGTCCGGCCGGTCACTTTGCCCTGGAGGCTTGCGGCGGCTCACACTGGTGGGCGCGCAAGATCCAAAGTTTGGGGATCAAGCCACCCTGCTCAATCCGCGCTATGTCCGCTCGTTCGTACGCACCAACAAGACTGATGCTGCCGATGCGCGTGCCATATGGACGGCTGCACTCCAACCGGGGATGCCCAGCGTGCCGGTAAAGACTGAGGCCCAGCAGGCTCTGCTGGGCTCGCACCGGATTCGCTCCGAGCTGGTCGACACGCGTACACGGCGAGTCAATCAGCTTCGCGGATTGCTGGGCGAATTCGGGCTGCACTTCACCGCAGGTCGCCACGCCGGGTTGGCCGAAATACGCGCCCGTCGGGAAGAAATTGAGAACGCCGTGCCGCCTGTGCTGTGGTCGGCCTTGGCCCGGCAACTGGATGAAATCCGGCGTGAGGATGAGCAAATCCTGGAAATAGAGCGCGAGATCGCCAACTGGCTGCGCAGCCATCCCGCGGGGCAGACCGTCGAAGAGATTCCGGGCATTGGTCCGATTACCGCCTCGGCCCTGGTGGCGACCATGGGCTCTGCCCAAGCCTTCCGCTCAGGCAGAGCCTTCGCGGCAAGCTTGGGTCTGGTGCCAAGACAGTCGGGCTCTGGCGGCAAAGTACAGTTGGGCGGGATCAGCAAACGGGGCGACCCATACCTGCGGCGCCTGCTCATCCATGGGGCTCGCATCGTGCTGACCCGATCCAGAAAACGGCCGGCCTGGGCTGAAGCCCTGCTGGCACGTCGCCCCACCCCCTTGGGCCACCAAGCCCGCCATGAGAGATTAGGACGTTCCCAGCTACTTCCATCGAGGCCGCAGTCATATCACCGCACAAGGCCGGATATAGGACCGCAGCCGATACCTAACACGTCAAAACACTTAACCCAAACCTTGGCATCCGGGCGGTGTTCATATAAGGGGAGCAAACCTGCAGGATCTGGAGAACGCCACTTCCACACCTAAAGTCCCGCCCCCAACCAGCCGATAACTTCCACATCCACCACCGCCGGCCCTCGCCGCGGCAGTCCCATCCATCCGGGGTCAGAGCACAATGTCTCTCTTCAGTATTGGTCTTTCCGGCCTGAACACCGCGCAGAACGCGCTGACGACGACCGGCCACAACTTTGCCAATTCGGCGACCGAAGGCTATTCGCGCCAGAACACCATCGTGGCCTCGGCCGGCGGCCAGTACACCAGCCAGGGTTTCTATGGCTTCGGCTCCAACACCACCACGGTGACCCGCGTCTATGACGAGTTCCTGACCGGCCAGCTGCGCGGCGCCACCTCGGCCAGCGCATCGCTGGCGGCGTACTCGGACCAGATCGCCCAGATCGACAACCTGCTCGCCGACCAGAAGGGCGGCCTGGCGCCGCTGATGCAGAAGTTCTTCGCGGCGGTGCAGGCCGTGGCCGACACCCCCGCCGATCCGGCAGCGCGCCAGGGCATGCTATCGGCCGGACAGGCGCTGGTGGGGCAGGTGCGCTCGGCCAGCAACTACTTCAAGCAGCTGCAAGCGGGCGTCAATGAGCAGGTCGGCACCGCCGTCACGCAGGTCAACGCGTATACCAAGCAGATTGCCAACCTGAACCAGGAAATCACCCGCCTGAAGGCTGCCTCCGGCGGCCAGCCGCCCAACGATCTGCTGGACCAGCGCGACCAGGCCGTGGCGGAGCTGACCAAGCTGGTCGGCGCCAAGGTGGTGGTGCAGGACAGCGGCACCTACAACGTCTTCGTCGGTAACGGCCAGCCGCTGGTGATGGGCAATGACGCGTACGCGCTGAAGGCGGTTGCCTCGGCGGCCGATCCCAACCGTACCGTGGTGGCCTATACCCTGCCCAACGGCAATGTGTTCGAGAGCGAGCCGGGCGCGATCACCGGCGGCTCGCTGGGCGGCCTGCTGCAGTTCCGCACCGAATCCCTGGACGCGGCGCAGAGCGCCATCGGCCGGCTGTCGCTGGCGATCGGCCAGAGCTTCAATGCGCAGCACGAGCTGGGCATTGACCTGAACGGCGCCATTGGCACCGACATGTTTGCACTGGGTGGTGCCACCGCCATCCCCAACGCCAACAACACCGTGAAAACCACGGTGGCAACGGCCAAGATCGCCAATGCCTCGGCCCTGACCACCAGCGACTACAAGCTGCAGTTCGACGGCACCAACTACACGCTGACGCGCCTCTCCGACAACCAGCAAGTGGTCGCGCCGGTGCCCGCCGGCGGCGCCAGCTATCCGCTGCAGTTCAGCGCCGACGGCTTCACCGTCGAGATCAATGCGGCGATGGGCACCAACGATTCGTTCACGATCCAGCCCACGCGCAATGCCGCCACCGGCTTCGACATGGCGATCAGCGACCCGGCCAGGATCGCCGCGGCATCGCCGGCACACGTCGAAGCGGGAGCCTTGAACAAGGGCAGCGGCACGGCGAGCCTGAGCAACGTCGCGCCCGGCTTTACACTGCCGGCCGCCAATATCACTGCCGAGTTCGACGGCAGCCTCAACAAGTACGTCTTCAAGGTTGGCGGCACCGCGATGGCGCCACAGCCGGTGGGCGTAGCCAACGGCAGCAATACCGACTTCACCCTCAACGGCCTGACCTTCAGCTTCGGCGGCACGCCCAAGGCCGGCGACACCTTCACGCTGGTCAGCAACGCTGGCGCGGTCAAGGACAACGGCAACATGCTGGCGCTGGCCAAGCTGCAGAACGCCAAGACTATCGGCGGCGTGTCCAGCTTCAGCGAAGGCTACGCGCAGCTGGTCAACGACGTCGGCACGCGCGCCAAGTCGGTCAAGATCGCCTCGGCCTCGCAGGACAGCATCACCACGCAGATCAAGACCGCGCAGCAATCGGTGTCCGGCGTCAACATGGACGAGGAGACTGTGTCGATGCTGCGCTTCCAGCAGCTGTACCAGGCCAATGCCAGGGTGATCCAGACGGCCGGCACGCTGTTCGACACCATCATCGGCATCGGCAGGTAAGCGGCGGCACCCAAAAGCGTCAGCAGAGTCAGAAGAGGTAACCAATATGCGCGTTGCAAGCTCCACCCTGTACCAGCAAGGCCTGGCTTCGATGAACTACCAGCAGGGCTCGCTGCTGCATATCCAGCAGCAGCTCGGCACCGGCCGCAGCATCCTGACGCCGTCCGACGATCCCGTCGGCGCCACCCGCGCGCTGGGCGTGAGCCAGGCACAGGCCGTCAACGGCCAGTACGCAACCTCGCGCAAGCAGGCCAATATCGCGCTGGCCGCGGAAGAGAACGCGCTGCAGTCCGTGACCACCGTCACGCAGAACATCCAGACGCTGCTGGTCCAGGCCGGCAACGGCACCATGAGCGATGCCGACCGCGGCTCGCTGGCCACGGCGCTGGAAGGCCTGTATAACCAGCTGGCGGGACTGGCCAACTCCGACGACGGCAACGGCCAGTACCTGTTCGGCGGCACCCGCTCCGGCAGCGCGCCGTTCACGCAGAGCACGGGCCCCGGCACCTACATCGGCGACAACGGCCAGCAACTGCTGCAGGTCGATGTGGCGCGCCAGATGCCCGCCGGCAACACCGGGCGGGAAGTGTTCATGAGCGTGACCGGCGGCGCCGGCTATGTTGTCAAGGGCAATGCCAACAACACCGGCAGCGCCACGTTCGGCACGGTGTCGACCACGAACCCCAGCGATCCCAACTATGGGCTCTCGATGGAGGTCAAGTTTGCGACCAATGCCAGCGGCCAGATGGAATACACCATCACCGACCTGTCGGCAGGCACGACCCCCGCACCGGTCGTGAAGGGCCCCGTTGCCTACACGTCGCCAGCCCATATCGACGTCGCCGGCGTCAGCTTCAACGTGACCGGCGACCCCAAGGACGGCGACACCATGACCATGGATCCCGCCAGCAAGGCCGGCACCGACATGTTCGCCAACCTGCAGACGGTGATCGACACGCTGCGCCAGCCCACCCCCAACAACAGCGATCGGGCCCATCTTGGCAACGTCATCTCCACCGCCACGCGCCAGTTCTCCAACTCGCTCGACAACGTTCTGACCGTGCGCGCATCGGTGGGCTCGCGCATGAATGAACTGGATGCGCTGGACGACGTGGGGTCCAATCGCGACCTGACCTATGCGCAGACGCTGTCGGGGCTGCAGGATCTGGATTACGCGAAGGCGATCACCGAGTATTACCAGCGGCAGACAGCGCTGCAGGGGGCGCAGCAGTCGTTTATGCAGATTCAGGGAATGAATTTGTTTAAGTATTTGTAAGGCGGGTGGGGCGCCCGATATTGAGGAAGTGGCAATGAAAAATACATAACTGCGAAAACCACAAATAAATAGGTGCTCAGCACATCCAAATCAGGCTGTATTCCTTGTCCAGTAAGGCTGGCAGCTATATTTTTGCGATGATGCGCACTAGACGTTCCGGAGCATCACCCGCGGCTCCGCAGCGCTCAATGTAGATTCCTATTTCTTTATCGCAGTGAGTGCTTGCAAACTGTTATGTGGCCCTTCGTCGATATTATGACGTGAAATTAATCTGACTTATATCAGAGTTAAGAGTGGCAATGTGCGTTGAAGAACATTGATGACTCAGTCGGGTGAAAGAATTTATCTCCACTAGGACATACTGTCTAGAAGAGCGAGCTTTTAGCACGACGCGTTTTCGGGGGACTTTTATTGTGGTTAGCAGGACCGCCTTTTGATGAAGAGGCAGAAAATGTGACAGTATATTCCTCAGTCATTGACGTATGACACTGGCCGATATAGCAAATCGGGAAGACGCGCGGATGCACGGCGCACCTTTGTGAGGTGATACGCTCAATCGGTCGTACGCACGTCGGGAGGCCAGGATAAAAAGAATGATAAAAGACATGCGAATCCGGGCAGCCGTCCCTGCAGATATGCAGGCCGTCTCGCAGGTGCTCCACTCCTGCGGTTTGCCCATCAGCGATATGGACCACTTGTCCCGCCTCTTCAGTCTGGCGGTCCTAGGGGAAAAGGTAATCGGTTGCGCCTGCGGTGAAATATATGGCGAGACGGTCATCATCCAATCCGTTGCGGTTCTAGCGGAGTGTCGGGGCCACCAGGTTGCCACTCATCTTGTCGGGGCTGTCTTGATGCGTGCCCGCGCCCATGGCTGCACCAAGGCTGCGGTGCTCACGTCTGAATATCCCGCATTCTTTGCCCGCTTTGGGTTCACACTCACCGCCGTCGGCGAGATGCCGCAAGAAATGCAGCTATCGAAGGAGTTCGTTCGACGCTTCGGCGCGAGAACGCATTGCATGTGCCGGCGACTCGATTGACGAATTCATTGGTAGAGCTTGCATCAAGCTCAATCAGCCTGGCAAAAAGAAGGCCCGTGAGGCGCGAACCTCAGCGGGCACTATCAATCGGTCTTTCGACCACGCAGAGAAGGAGATTGCAGCTGTTGCGGAGATACCCAACCAAGCTGTTTAAGAGTAAGGCAAGCCGAAGCAAATTGCTAGGCATGCGGACCGTTCAATCTTGAAACGCAGCCCGAACTTCGCCATGACGCTCGCAGCAATATGGTTCTGAGGAACGTTTAGATGCAGCCACGACTGAAAGTCGACTTACATTTCCGCTGTCGTCTTATACAACCGCCGAGTGAACAGGCCGTCAAACGAGATAGTTGAGAGTTGCCGGGAACAATTCCCGAACGTGCGCCGCTGGTTCTGCGAAATCAGGACCTGATTGGCCTCATTGCTTGCGTGCCCTAACAACGAGTTGATTTGAATGGAGCGACCGAGGTTGTCGGGTTCATGCGACATCTCAGTGGACATTTTAGATTCCCCCGCCCCCCTCGTTAGTGGGACCCATTTTCGGGCATTGTCGATTGCTGCTCACGCCGCAGCGGCCTATGATGGATTGCAAATATTGCACCACACAGGTATCTGGTCATGGCTACTGTCGCCTTGGTCGCATATGGAGGTGGCGCTCGGGTATCGGGGGTCAAATGGACGACGAGGGCTACAAGCCTTGGCGGCGTCGCTGGTTGCGCTTGCATTCGCGGTCGCTGCTAGCTAACTCGCTGGCATTGGCGGCGGAGGTCGAGCTGGAGGCGTATCTAAGAGAAATGCGCACCGCCTACCGCAACTATGGCGACTTCACTGAGAATGAGATTGACTTCATTTTTCGGCGAGTTCGTCGAGGCATCCAACGGATGCCGACGCCTCACAGCGCACCGCAGTGCGCGCGGCGAGCGCGTGGACGAATCCGGGCACTTGGCCAGCGTTTAATGACGGAGGCTGCATGGCTCAATGCACGTGTGCCGTAGTACTCGAGCGGCCCAACCACGAACTTTATTTTTCGGCAAATCCAGTCGCCAGGGCGCATTGCCCTAGCTCCTTCTCCGCGCCAACTGGCCGGAGGCCTGAAGAACAGAGAACCCCAAAACCGGTCGCAAAGGTGGACCTTGTTTCCTAGCAGCCTTGGCATATTGGGCACCTGGCGTATCCGTTCAGCCGGAGGGGGCAGGTTTTGTCCTCATTACCGACGATGCCAAAGGAGGTCTAACCGATGTCAATGACAGCCGGCCTGTCGTACTGTCTGGCGTGAATGCCGCAGCATGGGTAGACCCAGAGTTAACGCCTCGGGGAGCGTCAGTGTTGATGCACCAGCATTGCCTCCCCGCCGAAGCCTTCCAGTGGTGGGAAGTAGGCGTGGCAATCGGCAACGTGCCGAATCAGGGCAAGGAACTGATACGGAGCGTTGCCGCAGTTTGAGCAGTCCCTGGGGACAGATACGACTGATATTTCCTCTCGGCCATGGCATTTGCGGTAGAGGACGCGCTTTACTACTTGCTGGTCTTCTTCACTTTCTCCTTTGGCAAAGCAGATGGGGCTTCGGGTTCGGAAACGAAGGAAGTCGGGGCCACCGTACCAGGCGTTGCTGTTGCGCTTGTCTTGTCGGTGGCCTGGACCTGGGTTGCTTGACCGCTACAAGACTGAAACAAACAGCGCGGCGACTGTTCGACCGCCGCAGGGTCCTGCGGCGAGCGGAGCAGCATTCGTGTCAATACACCGGTTCCGTGCAGCAACAGCATTGGCCTCAGTCAGGAATTGGAGCAGGTCTCCAGCACCGTTCCGTCAAGCAGTTGTGCGCAACGCAAGATTCAATTGGTCCACGGCCTGTGCCCAGTCTGCATCCTCGTCAAATTCGTCGCGCAGCAAGGCTGCCTGGGCCGGCGTCCAGAATGGTGCTTCCCAAAGATTGATGTCTTGCGGTAACGGCGAATGCTTTGCAATGAACGCAAGGATGTCCGCTTTGCTGGATGGCAAACCGAGCTGGGCGAACAGGTCAGAAAACTGGTGAAATGGGGTGTCCATGGGAAACGTCCGGGAAGCGGGGTTTTGGCGGATGAAATGAAAGTGTGGCCGTAGGACTGCGCTTTTCTTACCAGGGAGCGGCGCTCGCGTTAAAGGGCTGTTCTGCCCAGCTATGCATGGCCCGCGCAATCAGCGCGCAAACGGCGAGGGTGCCTGAGACAACGCCCAGTGACGAAGACGTGTGGGCGTGTGCATTAAAGCCGGTAAGGAATGCAAACGCCGCCATTTCCCACTTTGTGGCGATCTTCTTGTCGTGTGTCATTTTTCAGTGAGCCGTGGCGGCGTTGCAGCCGAAGGTTGTATGGCGCCGAAAACTACAGAAAGCTTTCGGCGCAGACTGGAGTTGTTTAGTTCTCGATCACTGGCGCATGCACGGGCGCGATCGACTCGTGCGTGGTTGCAGTACGTTGCGCGGCCTTGTGGACCATCGTGTAGGCATAGTCCACGCCCATGCCGTAGGCGCCAGAGTGTTCCTTGACGAGCTTCATCACGGCGTCATAGGTATCGCGGTGTGCCCAGTCACGCTGCCATTCGAGCAGCACCTGCTGCCAAGTCACCGGTACCACGCCGGCCTGGATCATGCGCTGCATCGCGTAGTCGTGGGCTTCTTTGGTCGTGCCGCCCGAGGCATCGGCCACCATGTAGATTTCATAGTCGCCTTCGAGCATCGCACTCAGGGCGAAGGTGGTATTGCAGACTTCGGTCCACAGGCCTGCCACGACGATCTTCTTGCGGCCATCAGCGGCCAGCGCGTCGCGCACCTTCTGGT
The DNA here is from genome assembly GCF_000219215.1 of Cupriavidus necator N-1. Lineage (NCBI taxonomy): Bacteria > Pseudomonadati > Pseudomonadota > Betaproteobacteria > Burkholderiales > Burkholderiaceae > Cupriavidus > Cupriavidus necator. The sequence continues at coordinate 289,984 of NC_015723.1, forward strand.
CATCCCAGGAATTCATCGAGGTGCGCTCCAGCGTTTCCTTGCCGGGGAACACGTCCAGGATCTCTGGGTAGGTATAGCCGGAGAACGACTCGCTCTCCACCGTGGTGATGGTGGTCGGCACGTCGAAGATCTTGGCCGCCTTGGCCAGGCCCACGACGTTGTTCTTCATGGTCTGGCGGTCCATCGACTGCACGCCAAAGGCCATCTGGGGCTGATGGTCGATGATGATCAGTTGGCTGTTGTGCGGGGTCAGGACTTCCAGCTTGGCGTTCGACATGATTTCTCTCCAAAAAATTTGATTCAACGATTTGAGTTTTGGTTGCCGGCGTGAATTCGCAAAACTGCGTTGTTGCGCTCTCCATGTGCGGAACTATACCGATCGACACATCCCAGAGAGCGGCCTATCTCCGCAATAGTTATTCAAAAAAATTGAATTCCGTTCGTCGAGACGCGAGAGAACCCTGTCTTGGTGGGTCCATCGCCCTTGGAAGAAGCGCAACATGAGTTCCGCGGCGTCGAGCGTCATCGTCTTGCAAGTGCGTACCTTGTTAAGGTCGCTGGGTGACCAGCCGTTTGTTGAAAATCGCCGCGCGAGCGATATAGCGCGACAAATAGGGAGCAGGTCCCTACGAATGGACGACCGGCGTAGACCGCCCAATCACATGTGCGTATGCAAGGCACTGGGTGAAGCCGGATGGCCAGAGTGGCCGCCGAAGAAGTGCAACCGGCCACCGGCGATACGCCACGTCGAGAGCTTCGAAGTAGCGGCGGCAGCCGTAAAGTACTGCCTCGTTGTACTAGGCGATGGCCTTAATGGGTGCCGGCAGCGGCAAGAGCGCCAATTGTCGACCCTGTGAGCCGCAGCGCGTACATCGTCACCGGCTCGTCTACAAGGCTTTCAGTGCGCGGCAAAGGAAGTGAGCGGCGCGAACCGCCAGGTCGAAGGACGGGTCACGCGCCAGTTCGCGACCGGCCACGCAAATGATCCAGTCTCCCCTTTTGCGTTCGCAGCTCATCATCTGGTCTTCCATCTGATCTGAGAACCAGCGCCACAACGTCGCGTCTTGTTCATTGGCATGGGCCGCTGCCTGGAGCTGGGCCGTCTTTAAGCAGATGTTGCCATTCATGGAATCTCCGTGTTTGCTCATCCCGTGTCTGTCTCAAGTGCCGGGCTAGCGCGGCCAAATGTTGACTTGGGGCTTGTGCACTTTATTCGGATGAGCCCACAGTTTCCATCGTCTTCTGGTATGACTGGCCTACACGCTTGGCGCGTCTGTAACGTATTCGGCATCCAGGCCGGCAAGCATGTCGCGATCTGCTTGAAGATCGGGGGGCGATATCAGCAGCCTTAATTCCTTCGGAGTTGGCGATGATAGTATGTTCTCCAGGCAGTCGTCTGACTGCGGGAAGGCGGGCGCTTTACGAGCTGCCAGCGTCAATGGTATTTTCAGTAACGCAAGGTCGCCCGGTCGTGTCTGGCTTGGCGCGACGATCATGACTACCTGGCCATGCGACTCTCCACATCTACTCACGAATCTGCCAAGCCGGCCATTCAGCGCGACTCATTGGGGTGCTTGTCGGAGGCATTGCGATACGATCAGGCGCTTGCCGCCGGCGATCTCAATTTCTACCGCAAAAGTTCCGTGATTGAGCGGATGAGTCAGGTAGTGACCCCAGCTTCAGCACGAGGGTTTCTGGTTGGCGTCTCCCTGATGGAAGGCCATCGTCGACGCATTTTTCGTCCGAATCAGGCGAACATGCATGCATTCGAGGCAGGTTCCATCTATCTGCGGAACTTCCAGGATGACTACAAGGCGGACATGTATGGGACGTTTGATTTCGTACTCATCGAACTGCCGCGCCCCTTCATGGAGCGTACAGCCCTGGAACTTGGCTGCCCCGCAGGTCTTGAACTGCGGCATGCCGCGGCGCAGACGGACGCCGTGCTGGCCCATCTCGCCCAGGCACTCTTACCCGCGCTCGCGCGGCCTGAAGGCGCGAGCAGGTTGTTTATCGATCAACTCGGACACGTGATCGGCACATACCTGGTCGAACACTATGGAGGTGTCAATCGGGGACGCATTCCCTCCATTGGCCGGCTTTCGCCTCGCATACTTGCGCGGGCGCAGGAGTTCCTCGCGGCGCGGCTGGACGACGGAAACGTGTCCATTGCCGAGGTTGCGGATGCGTGTCAATTGTCCCGAAGTCATTTTTCCCGGGCATTTCGGCAGAGTACCGGCAAAACACCGCATGAATGGCTGCTGGAGCGTCGCCTCGAGCGCGCGGCGGCACTGCTGCGCACCACGGACTTGCCGATAGCTGGGATTGCCGCGTCGTGCGGCTTTGCGGATCAGAGCCATCTCACACGCAGCTTCTCTAAGAAGCTTGGCCTGACGCCGGGTGACTGGCGGAGCGGTCGGCAGGACTAGGCACGCCTGGTGCCAGCACTTGCCAGCCATTATCTGGCCCGCGCTGAGCACAAAAAGACAATGGAGCGCACACGCGTTCAAGCCAAAGGGCTGGCGTAACACTACATTGCTGTCGGGTGCGTCGTATCTCCCCACATGGAGTCATGGGGTGATCGCGCCTCTGATGTCGATGCTACGTGGAGGGCCCTACCGTGACTGCTGTATTACCGATGCGCGCCGAATCAGCGCCGCAGGACGACGCGGTGGTCCTTGTTGTCGATGATGACTTGCAGGTGCGAAACGCGCTGGGAAGCCTATTTCGTTCAGTCGGCATCCAAGCCGTGCTGCTCGGCTCGGCGGCCGAGCTCTTTGCCTTCGGCTTCCCAGATGCGCCTTGTTGCCTGGTTCTCGATGTGCGCCTGAAGGGGCAAAGTGGCTTGGATGTGCAAGCCCGCATGGCAGAGCTCGGCATTCATATTCCCATCATCTTCATGACCGGCTACGGGGACATTCCGATGACGGTTGCTGCCATGAAGGCGGGGGCAGAACACTTTCTTTCCAAGCCGTTCCGTGAACAGGAACTGCTCGATGCCGTCACGGAGGCACTACAGAAGGAGGGCTCGCGGCGTGAGCGCTTGTGCCGATTGGCTGCAGTGCGCGACTGCTTCCGTTCCCTGACGCCGCGGGAGAGTGAGGTCATGGCGCATGCCGCATCAGGTTTGACAAACAAGGAGATTGCCGCCGCCATGTGCATCAGCGTGGTGACTGTCAAAGTTCATCGATGCCAGGCAATGCGAAAAATGAGAGCTCGGAGTTTCGCCGATCTGGTGCTTCTTGCGCAAACTCTCGGTCTCGTGCTGCTTCCCTCTGAGTCCGAAGCTGATGAGCAGCCTGCCATCCGGCTGCAGCCTAGACAGCTTGGAACCGCAACCATAGCGTAGGGACGGCGTCGGGCAGCGTGCAGAGGATGAAGGTGATGTAAGGACGTCTCATCGATCCACTGCACGACACACTCACGATGGAGGAGAGTCCGTCTTGCGAGGACGAATTGCTTTTTCAATGCATCGGATCATGTCCGTGTCCTGAAATGGCTTGTAAAGAACGCACGTCGCACCCATTGCCTTGGCACGCTGATCGAATCCCTCATGCGCAAATGCTGTCATGAAAATGACAGGCATATCGAGATTGCGTGCGCGCAAGGCCTCTATCAAAGCGAAGCCGTCCATGCCGGGCATTTGCGCGTCCGTGATCACGCAGGACATGCAAGGCAGCGAAGTGCACCGCAGTAGCTCTTGGCCGCCTCCGAACAACTGCACGCCAAAATCGAGCGAACGCAGCAGCCCCCCCATGGCATTTCGGACGGCGACATCGTCGTCAACTATTGCGATCGTGGGGCGAGCTATCACACTGACTCCTTGAACACGCGCTGAGCGCCGGCAATGCTCTGCTGGAAGAGTAACGCCGAACCTGTGCACACCCTATCATACGATGGTATCGCCGATTCCTCGGGTGCACGTCCCACGCTACGTTGCGATGAAGTCACGCTGGCCAGGAAAATCAGTCCCCCCGCGATAGTGAGGCAGCCAGCTATTCTGTCCGTGTCATACCAAGGTATTACATGCATAGCTGCGTCGAAATGGCGCCGCTCTGGGAGTTCTGATTGTCGGTGACCGGTGCGCCCGCAGCCGTGGTGAGAGTGTCTCTGTTCATCGTGATTCTTCTTGTTGGTGAAGGAGATTGGGGGGCTTCGTGCCGGCGATCAGTACACGGATGCGAAACCAGAGGGGGCAGCCGATGAGTCACCCTTCCCCGCGGAGGACTGTCCGTCGCACAGTGCACTGCTCCGGCTACACAGGACCTGGCTATGGCCGACCACTTGTTTGGGGGCGAACTCCGGACCCGTACAGCAAGGTGACCGGACAGGCTTCCAAACGCCGATTCAGGTCAATGTCAGTTGCAGCGTGTCGTGATCCTGCAAAGCCAGGAGAGATTAATTGGCGATGCAGGATGTGGCCATTGTCTGTTCGTATTAGCTGGCTGGGTCTTCGGCCTGGTCGCGGACTTTGGAATGCTGTTTGCTCAGTTCGGCACTGGTAGCGGCGATGTGAGAGCGGTGAACCGCAGGAAGGCGAGGGCGTCTCGAATTCACACGTCTGCCAATTCACTTCTGCAGGCTGTTCGCGCCATTGCGCCAAGTCAGGAAACTGAGCGCCGTCAGCAATACGGCTGGCAGCATTACACACCAGAGCGAAAGCATCGAATAGCCAAGGGCGCCGAGAGCGGCGCCCGATGCGAAACCCGCGAGCGCCGGTACCATCTTTTTGAGCCGACCGCGTATGGCTTTGCCGTCCGCCTCAGATGCGGATGGCAGGTCCACCAGGTCAATGATAATTTGCGTCGTATTTCCGGTCATGATCGTGGTGGGGCCGAGGTCTGACAAGGACGTCCGGGACAGTGAGTTCTGAATACCCATGGCCACTACGGCAAGCATGCCGGCGCCGACGGCTGCAGGCGTACTTGGATCGGAAATGGGAGAGGCGTGGAACCCTGCAACTATGAAGAGAACCAGCGCCAAGGCCTCGGCAAACAGCAACAGCGAGGGTGCCGATTGTTTGTCCCGTACGATGCGTGACTCGGTCAGCCTGGCGGCCGCAACCGCCAAGGCAAAAGTCGGAAGCGCAAGCAGTTTTGCGAGCAGGCCCGGAGAATCACCGGCGATGTCGACGCCGATCATCACGAAGTTTCCTGTCACGTGCGCAGTAAACAGGCCGAATAGTGAAATGAACCCGACCACGTCTACATAGCCGGCGACGAAGGCCAGGATGCAGCCGAACGCCGGTCCTGAAAGATCCGCGCGGCGACCGGCGTCAGGAAGCTGTGTGGGTGTCAATGCGGTCTCTCACGTTGGTTGGTCAGCGGACGGTCAGAAGCTGTGCCGCATCGCAATGGCGAACGTCTGCGGGTCTGCGCCAGCCTTGATACCGAGGTTGTTGATGGCGAAGTCATAGTTCGCATTGCTGCGGTTGTTGATGCGGCTGTAGTAGGCGTATAGCGCGGTTCGCTTGGAAAGGGGGTAGTCATAGCCGACGGTCACCTGAAATGCGCCGGTATCCGAACCACTTCGGACGGATCCAATCGTTTCCATAGCTGTGCCGGTGCCATCGCCGACAAAGGCGAAGCCGGCGCGTATGCTGCCGGGGCCAAACTCCTGTATCAGCGAGACATAGTAGCCATTGCGCGTAAGGTCTCCGGTGGCGGTACGATAGTGCAGGCGTTCATACAGGGCACTGATGCGCGTCGATGGGAACTGGTAGGAAACTCCTGCCTTGATTGCGTCGTCGTTGCGTCCGCTGGTCTGATAGTGCTGGTGGATTTCATAGGCAAGCGTCAGGTTCAGGTTGCCGTGACCATAGGCCGTGGCAAAGGAATACAACGCTGGATTGCGCGGCACCGTGGTCTTTTCCTCCGGCAATCCCCAGGCAATGGCGCCGCTCAAGCCGTGCCACGTCGGCGACTGGTAGTGCAGCGAGTTCTTTTGCCGTCGATCAAATGAGCTGGTGTTCTGGACATTGTCGCTGGTAGACGCAGCGCCATTGCCTATCAGCGCCATGTAACCCGCAGTGGTGGCGTAATACGGGTCGTAGCTCTTGGTTGCACTTGTGTATGGCGTGTCCCAGTTGCCCATGAAGAGGGTGCCGTACGGGCTCTGAAGGCCGAGCCGGGTATCCCGCGCGGCGATTTGCCCAGCGCCGTTGTCAACCGACAGGGCGCTTTCGATTTGCCAGATCGCCTTGATCCCATTGGCCAACTGTTCCTCGCCCCGCATGCCGAACACAGAGCGGTTATTCGTGAGGCGCGCCGTATTGCCCAATCTGGTGCCGTCGGTTGCGGTGGTCACGGTCACATACTCGATTGCCGTGTTCAGCCGACCATAGATCGCGACGTTGTTGTCCGCCACGGCAGGTGCCGCGGCCGCGGACAAAGACGCTGCCAGGGCGACGTGAATGCGCCGGGGCGCGATTGCGTTAGTACGGCTGGCAAGTGCTTCGGGCTGCTTTCGGGAGCGACTCATGCGGTTATTGGTTCCCTTCCTTGCTACGCGCGGGGAGGGACGCCGACGGTTCAACGGCCGTGTCCGCATTGGGCGGTGTACCCGTAATCTTCGGGACGCATTCGCCGCGGAACCATGCAATGGTGACTGGCTCGCCGGCCAGCATGCGCTTGACCGGCGGCACAACCTGCTCGCCAATCAGCATGCCCAGCAGCCCGATCAAAGCAATTGCGGGCGGCGCAGGCGAGCGGACCTGCATCAGTGCATAGATAATGCCGACCAGGATGCCGGCGCCAAGGGAGATGAGATAGAGCTTCATATGTGACAAGGTTGGAGAGGGGGAAATCGGTGCGACGTCACGCCGGCGGCAAGCCCAGGCCGAGCAGGTGTCTTACGTGGGGCGGCTCGGCGCCCACGTGGAAGCTGGCTACGTCGCGCTGCACATCGGCATCGGCATGCGGTACGCGCTGGTGCTGGCGCAGGTGCTCGGCCCACGACTCGACCAGGAACCACTCGGTCAGCAGTTCGGGATTGGCCGGATCTTCCATCACGCCCCAGCTGAACGCACCGTCACGCAAACGCTCTTCCGACAGCTTGTGGACCGCATGCAGGAACGCATCGCGGTTGGCGGGCGGGATGCAGTATTCGATCAGGATCATCACCGGACCACGGTCCTGCGCGATCTCGCCGGCCATCTCCGGTTCGGGCCAATGACGTGCGGGACCGAGGTCTTCATCGCCGCCCGGCAGCCGCATGCGGTGCAGGATCAGCGCGGTAACGACCAGCCCCGCCGCGGCGATCAGCAGCGCGTGCGGTGTGCCCAGTGCCTGCGCCACAAAGCCCCAGACCAGGCTGCCACCGGCCAGCGCGCCGTTGAACACCATCTGGTAGACCGCCAGCGCGCGGCCGCGAACCCAGTTCGGCAGGATCGCCTGCGCCGCGCCGCCGAGCGTGGTCAGCGCCATGATCCATGCCGCGCCAAGCAGCAATAGCAGCGGCAATGCCAGCCATATGGGTGGTGCGCTCGACAGCGCCGCCATGACGACCGCCGTGACGATCGCGGACAACAGCACCATGCCATCTGCATCGAGCCGCTGCTGCAGTCTGGACATCGTCAGCGCGCCAAGGATCGCGCCAGCGCCCACTGCGCCCAGTAACACACCATAGAGGCCGGCGCCGCCATGCAACAGCTGACGGGCCACCAGCGGCAACAACGCCCATACGCCGCTGCCGAAGGCAAAATGCACGGCAGCGCGCGCCAATACTACGTGCAGCTTGCTGTGCGCGCGCGTGAAGCGTAAGCCTGCTCTGAAAGCGCTGAAGAAGTGTTCGCGCAGTGGATCGCTTGGCTTTTCGGGACGCTTCCACCAGATCAGCGCAGCGATGACGAACACATAGCTGAGCAGGTCTGCGCTATACGTGGCAGCCGCGCCGAATGCCGCGAGCAGCAGACCCCCGGTAGCCGGTCCAATCGCACGGGCGACGTTCACGCCCAGCGAGTTCAGCGCCACGGCCTGTCGCAGCGTGCTCGGCGGCACGAGCTCGGGCACGATCGACTGCCACGTGGGCCCCATCATCGCCGCACCCACACCGCCGACGAACGCCAGCGCAATCAGGACTTCGATCGTCAGCGCCTGGCGCCACGCCAGCAGCATCAGCGTGCCGCTGACCATGGCCAGTCCGATCTGGATCACGATCAGGAAGCGGCGCCGGTCGAGGATGTCGGAGAGCACACCGGCCGGAATCGCTAGCAGGAAGACGGGCAGCGTGGCAGCCGCCTGGATCGTGGCGACCGCTGCCGGTGAAGTGGAAAGATCGGTTGCCAGCCATGCGCTGGCCACATCCCGCATGAAGCTGCCGATGTTACCGAGGATCGTGGCCACCCACAGTACCGCAAACGTGGGCTGGGCCAGCGGGGCAAACGTGCCTCCCGATGCAGGCTTGGCCGCCGAGATGGCAGATTGCGTCATGGTTGTCTCCGCGTGCGAAGGTCATCCCACGCCACGAGCAGGAACCCACCCACCAGGCCCAGATGTTCGAAGAACGCGTTAGCCATCATGAACTGCGCCTCGGGCGGTGCGCTCCAAAACCGGTTGGCCAGGAACGTGGCCATCAGCGTGAACGCCGCCAGCGCCAGTGCGCCTAGCCAGCGCCAGAAGCCGGTCAGGATCATTGCCGACGCACCAAGCTCCAGCGCAATCGTCGCCGCAGCCAGCGGCACGGCGGGCGACAGGCCGAAGTGCTGCATCTCTGTCACTGCGCTGGAGAAGTCGAACAGCTTGACCAATCCGCCCTGCAGGTAGGCTGCGCACAGCAAAAGCAGGGCGATCCAGCGCAGCCAGCGGGGCAGCCGGTGCGTGTTGTTGCCGGCCGTGGCGAGCGGGGGTGTCGAGATGGTCATGGCCGCTCTCCGATGTGGTCAACGTAGATCAGAATGCCCAGCACGAGCAGCCCAGCGCGCCCCAGAACGTGCTTTCGTCCGACGTCGGCACGCTCGAGGTCCACGCATTGGCATGTGCATGGCCATGTACGCCGCACGAACTGGCGCAGCCGCACGCGGTGTTCAGCGCCAGTGCGCGCGCCTGGGCCTGCGGGCGCGGCTGGTACTGGCTGCCATGGCGGGCCGGTGACCAGTCGGGCATCGCGGGCGGGATGTCGGGCGAATGCTTGCCGAATTCGCTGTCGCCATAGACCACCTTGCCGCCGAGCACGGTCAGCACCGACGTGATGTCCTGGATGTCGTCGCCGGGCACCGAGTAGTAGTCGGCCGACAACACGGCCAGGTCGGCCAGCTGGCCCACCTTGATTTGGCCCTTCTTGCCCACTTCGGATGAGAACCACGTGTTGGCCTCGGTCCACAGGCGCAGCGCCGTTTCGCGATCGAGCAGGTTGGCCTGTGGATACATCGACATGCCGCCGACGGTCTTGCCCGTGGTCAGCCAGTACAGCGAGACCCACGGGTTGTACGAGGCCACGCGCGTGGCATCGGTGCCGGCGCCGACCTTCACGCCTCTTTCCAGCATCTTCTTGACCGGCGGCGTGGCTTCGGCAGCGCGTGCGCCATAGCGCTCGACAAAGTACTCGCCCTGGTAGGCCATGCGGTGCTGCACCGCGATACCGCCACCGAGCGCGGCGATGCGGTCGATATTGCGGTCGGAAATCGTCTCGGCGTGGTCGAAGAACCAGTTCAGGCCGTTGAACGGGATGTCCTTGGCGACCTTCTCGTAGACGTCGAGCGCGCGCGTGATGGTCTGGTCATAGGTCGCATGCAGGCGCCACGGCCAGCGCTTTTCGGCCAGCAGGCGGATCACCGGCTCCAGATCGGCTTCCATCGACGGCGCCATGTCGGGGCGCTCGACACGGAAGTCCTCGAAGTCGGCCGCCGTGTAGACCAGCATTTCGCCGGCGCCATTGTGGCGATAGAGGTCATCGCCCTGGCCTGGCTTCACGGTCGACGTCCAGGTCTTGAAATCGCTCAGCTCTTCCTTGGGCTTCTGCGTGAACAGGTTGTAGGCCAGGCGCACCGTGAGGTGGCCTTCCTTGTGCAGCTCCTCGATGATGCTGTAGTCCTCGGGGTAGTTCTGGTAGCCGCCGCCCGCATCGATCACGCCGGTCACACCCAGGCGGTTCACCTCGCGCATGAAGTGGCGCGTCGAGTTCTTCTGGTATTCAGGCGGTAGCTTCGGGCCCTTGGCCAGCGTGGCGTAGAGGATGGTCGCATTGGGCTTGGCCAGCAGCAGGCCGGTGGGATTGCCGCGCGCGTCGCGCACGATCTCGCCACCCGGAGGGTTCGGCGTGTCCTTGGTGTAGCCAACGGCACGCAGTGCGGCGCCGTTCAGAATGGCGCGGTCGTAGAGGTGCAGGATGAATACCGGGGTATCGGGCGCCACGGCGTTCAGTTCGTCGATGGTCGGCAGGCGCTTCTCGGCGAACTGGTGCTCGGTGAAGCCGCCCACCACCCGCACCCATTGTGGCGCGGGCGTGCGGGCGACCTGGTCCTTCAGCATGCGCATGGCGTCGGCGAGCGAGCGCACGCCGTCCCAGCGCAGCTCCATGTTGTAGTTCAGGCCGCCGCGGATGATATGCATGTGGCTGTCAATCAGCCCGGGAATGGCCCGCCGGCCGTTCAGGTCGATCACCCTGGTCTGCGTTCCCGCCAGCTTCATGATGTCCTGGCGCGTACCCACCCCGACGAAGCGGCCGTCCTGGATGGCCACGGCGTCGGCCTGCGGATTGGCACGGTCGAGCGTGGCGAACTTGCCGTTTACGAGAATGAGGTCGGGAGTCGGGTTCGGTGACATGGCGAATAGTTCAGAAGAGGCTGCCGCACCGAGGGCGGCAGCCGAGGCGATGAAGTGCCGGCGGGTAATGGACATCTCGGCTTATGCGTTCAGGAAGGCCAGCAGGTCGGCATTGACCTGGTCGGCGTTGATCACGCACATGCCATGCGATGCACCTGGATATACCTTGAGCGTGGCGTTCTTGACGATCTTGGCCGACAGGCGGGCCGAATTGTCGATGGGCACGATCTGGTCGTCGTCACCATGCAGGATCAGCGTCGGCACGGTGATCTTCTTCAGGTCCCCGGTGTAGTCCACTTCCGAGAATTCCTTGATGCAGGCGTACTGGCCCAGGAGGCCACCGGTCATGCCCTGTGCCCAGAACGCATCGATGGTGCCTTGCGAAACCTTGGCGCCGGGCCGGTTGAAGCCGAAGAACGGCGTGGTCAGGTCCTTGTAGAATTGCGAGCGGTTTTCCGCCACGCCCTTGCGGATGCCGTCGAACACTTCCATCGGCAGGCCGTTCGGATTGGCCGCGGTCTTGAGCATGATAGGCGGCACCGCGCCGATCAGCACCGCCTTGGCCACGCGCTTCGTGCCATGACGGCCGATGTAGTGCGCCACTTCGCCGCCGCCGGTGGAGTGGCCGACCAGCGTTGCGCCCTTGATGTCGAGGGCGTCCAGCAGCGCGGCCAGGTCGTCGGCGTAGGTGTCCATGTTGTTGCCCTGCGCGGGCTGGTCCGAACGGCCATGGCCGCGACGGTCATGGGCGATCACCCGGAATCCCTTCTGGACCAGAAAGAGCATCTGGGCGTCCCAGGCGTCGGCATTCAGCGGCCAGCCGTGCGAGAAAACCACCGGGCTGCCCGTGCCCCAGTCCTTGTAGAAGATGCGCGTGCCGTCTTTGGTCGTGACGTAGTGGCCCTGATTCGTGGCGCGGCTGCTGGCCGGCGCGGCTTCCGCGGCCGTGGGCGTTAGTGCGGCAAGCGACGCCACCGATGCGGCCGCGGCGCCAACAGTGCTGCCTACCAGCAGTTGCCGGCGCGATGCATCGATGTTGTGACCTTGTTCCTGGGTGTGTTCTATTTGCATGGTTAGGGCAGCTGAAAGTTGGCTCGAAATCCTGGATGAATGAGATCGCTGGTTGCATCGGCCTATGCACGGAAATCGTGCGTAGGCCGATGACTAGCTTCTTCTTGATCAGCTGTTTAGCGTGCGGGCACCGGGGCGATGGATTCGTGCCCCGTAGCCGTGCGCTGGGCGGCCTTGTGGACCATCGTGTATGCGTAGTCGACACCCATGCCATAGGCGCCCGAGTGTTCCTTCACCAGCTTCATTACGGCGTCATAGGTGTCGCGGTGGGCCCAGTCGCGTTGCCATTCGAGCAGCACCTGCTGCCAGGTCACTGGCACCGCGCCGGCCTGGACCATGCGTTGCATGGCGTAGTCGTGGGCTTCCTTGCTGGTGCCGCCCGAAGCGTCGGCGACCATGTAGATCTCGTAGTTGCCTTCGAGCATGGCGCACAGCGCGAAGGTGGTGTTGCAGACCTCGGTCCACAGGCCGGCCACGATCACCTTGTTGCGGCCGTTTGCCTTGAGCGCATCGCGCACCTTCTGGTCGTCCCACGAGTTCATCGAGGTGCGCTCCAGCGTCTTCTGGTCCGGGAACACGTCGAGCAGTTCCGGATAGGTGAAGCCCGAGAACGACTCGCTCTCGACGGTGGTGATCGTCGTCGGGATATTGAAGATCTTTGCCGCCTTGGCCAGGCCGACGACGTTGTTCTTCATCGCCTGGCGGTCCATCGACTGGACGCCGAAAGCCATCTGCGGCTGATGGTCGATGAAAATCAGCTGGCTGTTCTGCGGGGTGAGGACTTCAAGCTTGGGGTTCGACATTGCGTTGCTCCTGTTTGGGGGGGCGAGAGTGAGGCTGCCGTGGCATCACCGCCGGGGCAGAGCCGCGTCGGGGCGGCTTGGCATAAGGGCCGCGACCGGCGTTTGTGTCCGGAACGCAACCTGAGGGGAAGAATAGTCCACGCTGTCGGCCGTCGCTATTGTCGATTCGTATTAGCCGTCCGCTGCCTTGGTTTCATCGCGAAGCCGCCAGGCTGTGCTACGGAAAATAGGGAGTGGCTTCGTCAACCCTTGCGGCGTAGGAAGGCATTGGGGCTGCGTGCGGGTTCGATGTGCGTTAGCCTGCAAACTGGCCGGCCGGGGCAGCCGCCTACAGTCACACTGAACTAACCCCATGGTATAAGTAGTCCATGATCCCGGTTATGTGATGTAATGGAGAGTTTTGCGGGGTCAGGTCATGGTGGCGAGAGTGGGCCTGCCCAGACCCCGCGCACCGATGGGTGCACTGGAGATAGACTTTGACAATCAACAGCTTCGTAACCGCGGACACCAGTGGTGCGAGTGATGAAGCGATGGTGCTGATCGTTGATGACGACGCGATGCTTCGCGGCGCGTTGGAGAACCTCTTCCGATCAGTCGGGATGCGCGTCGCACTGTTCGCATCCGCTGCCGAACTGCTAGCATTCGCGTTCCCGGACGCGCCCACTTGCCTTCTGCTCGACGTCAGGCTCCGCGGGCAGAGTGGCCTGGACCTGCAGACCCGGCTGTCCCAAATGGGCATCCAGGTCCCAATCATTTTTATGACTGGTTACGGCGACATCCCCATGACCGTTGCCGCTATGAAGGCTGGTGCTGAGGATTTTCTGGCGAAGCCATTCCGCGAGCAGGACCTGCTCGATGCCGTGGCCGCCGCCTTGCAAAAGGATCAGCATCGCCGCCATGGCATGCGTAAGCTGGATGAACTGCGAGCCAGCTACCAGAGCCTGACGCCGCGTGAGGCCGAGGTCATGCGCATGGTGGTGGCCGGTCTGCTGAATAAGCAGATCGCCAGCGAGCTAAGTATCAGCGAGGTCACAGTGAAAATTCATCGCGGCCAGGCCATGCGCAAGATGAAGGCGCGCACCTTTGCCGAGCTTGTATTGATGGCACAGCAACTCGGCATTTGCGAGGCGCCGCATTGAGCCCCTGTAGCCTCCCGCGGTCTAGTCCTGAGGCGGCAGGGTGAACTGAAACACGGCCCCGCAAGGCACATTGGGGCTCGCCCACAGCCGCCCTCCGTGTGCCTCGACGATCAACCGGCAGATCGCCAGGCCCATGCCAAGACCCTCCGCCTTGGTAGTGAAGAAGGTCTGGAAAACCCGCTCCAGATCTTGCGGCTCCAGCCCGATGCCAGCATCCTGAACGGCAACCAGCACAGCCCCCGATGCGTCGAGGCGCGACCGAATCAGCAGTTCCCGCGGCCGCTCTGCCACCTCTTTCATTGCCTCGATGCTATTCATCATCAGGTTCAGGAGCACCTGCTGCAACTGCACCCGGTCACCCACAACCGGCGGCAGGTCAGGCGCCAGCTCCGTCCGGGGCAGGACTTGATGGCGGCCTACCTCTCCCTGGATGAGGGCAATCGTGTCTTCGATAAGGGTGTTCATGTCAAGGCGCGCCGTGACGGCGGCCGTCTTCTTAAGCAGCGCACGCATGCCTCCAATCACTGCGCCAGCCCGATGGCCATCCTGAACGATGCGCCCCAACGTCTCTCGCACCTCGGCGAGATCGGGCGGCTGGCGAGCGAGCCAGCGCAGGGCCGCATTGGCGTTGGTGACGATGGCGGCCAGTGGCTGGTTGACCTCGTGAGCGATCGACGCGGTCAGCGCGTTCAACGTCGTCACGCGGGTAACGTGTGCCAGTTCGGCCTGTGCCTGGTGCAGCGCCTCCTCTGCGCGCTTGCGCTCGGTTAGGTCAAGTATGTAGGAGACACCTTGGTCCCCACCCTCTTCGAATGTCGCGCACCCTAGCAGAACGAGCACGCGGCTTCCATCCTTGCGGAAGAACTCTTTTTCGAACGGCGGCAAGGTCCCGCTGATCCGAAGGTCCTGGAGCAACCGTGCGTCACGCTCGCGCCAATCCGGGGGCGTCAGGTCCGTCCAGCGCAAGGGGGCCGAGGCGAGGTCCTCGCGATCGTAGCCCAGCATGCGGAGGAACGCGTCATTGGCCTCGAGGATTCGGCCGTCCAGGTGCCAGATGCAGATCCCGATGATGTTGGCCTCAACCAGGCGCTGGATCTTCGCTTCGCGTTGTGCGAGATCCCGATACAAACAAGTAATCTCCAGGGCGATCGCGGCCTGCGAGGCGAGCATCTTCAGTACGGCGGTTCGGCTCGGCGCGAAGACGCGTGGCGAGAGGTTGTTCTCGAGGTAGAGCACCCCGATGAGCTTGGCCTGTGTGAGCAATGGCAGGCAAAGAATCGATCGGGCATGATGCTGCAGAATGTATGGATCGGCGGAAAATGGGTTCTGTGTTGCGGCATTGTCGAGAATGATGTTCTCGCGGGTGCGCAGGACATAGTGGAGCATCGATACCGGCAGCGCAGTCGCAGTCACGCTCTCGTCGCGCAGCTGCACCGTGACAATATCGCCACTGGTCGTAGCCTCTGCTGCGATGCGCTGCTCGGCCCCTCGGGGCAGGATCAGCAGTCCCCGTACCGCGCCGGCCTGTTCAATCGCGGTGCGCATGAGTGTGTCGAGTAATTTGTCCAGGACGATCTCGCCGGACACGGCTTGCGACACGGCAATCACGGTGGCGAGGTCCAGGTGTTCGACCGGCGCCCCGATCGTCGTCGTCGGTGCCGGTGCTCGCTCTTCCCCCCAGAGGTGCGGATACAATGCATCGAGTTGCCGCACCTTGCCGCCGGCGCCCCAGCGGAGATAGCCATGGCGGGCATCCTGCAAATACACGCGGGCAACCTTTTCAAAGCCACGCGCAGCATAGAATCGCGCGGCCAGCTCGTTGGCGAGTGCCTGGTTATGGATGAAATCATTGTCCTGCGCGGAGCGGATGGCCTGCTCGTAGAGGCGCATTGCATCAACTTCGCGCCCATCGAGGCGGGCGATTTCCGCGCCAACCAATGCGGCTCTGTTCTCGAAATTCTCCGGACAATGCTCGGACCAGACAAGGAGCTGGCGATGATGTGCGGCCAATGCCTCCAGGTGCCGGGTCCGTTCTGGCGCGGCGGCCGTGCCGCAACATGCGGCCCGCGCCAACGCTGCGTAGAGGTGGTATTCCGCCTGCTCGAAGAACGATGGCGATGTCCAGAGGAGACTTTCTGCCCTGTCCGCCGCCGTTATGGCGGCTGCGTGGTCGTCGGCGAGGAAGCGTGCCTGCAATTTTCGGATCCAGTACCAGCAGGTGGCGAGGGCGGGGCCCGGAGCCTCATCCAGATACCGCTCAAACTGCTCCTCGTTGAAATCATCATCATCGAAGACGCCGAACACCGGGGTCAGTCCGCGCAGAGTTCGCGCTAGCTGGAGCTGGGGGGTGACCCGGTCGACGGCGAGACCGAAGCTCGCGCGGCGCGCGAAGCCGATCGTGGCCTCAGCTTCATTCTGCACCTCGGCAAGCGGATCGCCGCAGGCGAGCAACTGCGTAATGAGGTTGTTGCGTGCGAAGGACGCGTAGGTAAGGTCACCAAGCTTGCTGGCCACGTCGAAAGCGCGCCGCACCAGGCTGCGCGCGGCACGGATGGGTTGCGTCCATTGCATCACGTGGCCGCCGAAAGCCTGGTAGACGCGGGCCCTGAAGCGGTCCAGCCCGCGCTGCTCGACCAGGTTCAGGCCGAGCTGGCCGAAGCGGAATGCCGCCTTGTAGTCGCCGGACCGAGGCCCCAGGAGCATGCCGAGCCAGGTATAGGCGAGGCACGACGCGTCGCTGTTGCCATGCTCGAGGCTGAGGTTTGCCATCCGCCCGATGATGAGGGAGCCCAGGTTCACGTCGGTGTACCAGGCCGGCAGCATCAGCGCGGTCAGGACATCCATGGTCTCGCACGCGACCGCATTGGTCATCATCGGCAGGTCGAGCAGCGCCTCGATCGGGCGGTCGCCAAGTTGCCGCCACATCCGGTCGTATTCCTGCAGAACCTCCTCATCTGTCGGGTGTGCCGAACACTGGACGCCGGCGCGGTACAGGTAGTCGAGGCCCACCTCGACGGCGCGCTCGCGCTGGCCGAGGGCCAGAAACAGCTCCAGCCGCAGCTGGGTGACGGAGGCCAGATCGGGGAGGCTGGCGGCACGGCACGCAAGCTCGGCCAGGCGCGCGTCCGCCGCGGCCGGCGCGCCGGTCAGAAATTCGCATTCGGCGAGGTGGAACTCGAGCGCGAAAGCAAACTTGGGCCGGCGCTTCCAGGCGTCCCCCTGCATGAGCGCTTCACCGGCGGTGAGATAGGTCAGCGCCGAGGCGTAGGCCGTGGACGCCTTGGCGCGCTGGCCGGCGAGCAGATTCAGCTCGGCCACTTGCTCCCGCTCCTCGGCCGCGGTGATAAGGTCGGCGCCACGGTTGAGCTGGCCGACGATCTCGAAGACACGCTCCGCTATTGCCTCAGGCGGCGTGCCCGCAGCGAGCCGTCTGCCAATAGCGAGGTGCGCTGCCGGCCGCGCGTCTTCAGGAATCAGCGCGTAGGCCGCCTCCTGGATACGATCGTGCTGGAATCGGTAGGTATTTCCCAAATGCAACACAAGTCCGGCACGTACTGCCGGCCACAGAGCCGCGTCCAGCACCGCCTCGCTGGCATCCTGGACCATGGCCAGGGTAGCGATCGCCGCGTCATTACCGAGACACGCCAACTGCTTCAGGGCGCTACGGGTCGCCGCTGGAAGGCGCCTCAGCTTGGCGAGCATGAGATCGACCACATTGTCGGTGAAGCCCTTGGACCGAATCTGCTCAAGGTCCCAAGACCAGCGCGCGCCACGATGATCGAAAACAAGCAGCCCCTCTTCGGTCAGGGCGGTAAGGAACTGGATGGCGAAAAATGGGTTACCGCCAGTCTTCTCCTGCACCAGGCGGGCCAGAGGTGCGGCGTCCCCAGGTGCGCAATGCAAGGCATCGACGATGAGTCTGCTTACATCTTCGAACCCAAGGGGGGAAAGTGCGATGTCATTTACCCGCCCCCCGGCCTGGCGGATTGCCGACAATCGCAGTAGCAACGGATGTCCGGGCTTGACGTCGTCATTCCGATAGGCTCCGATCAGCAGCACGTGGCGTACCTCCGGCTGGGTCGCCAGATACTCGAGCAGATCGAGTGTTGCCGCGTCCAGCCACTGCAGGTCGTCGAGAAAGAGTGCCAGCGGATGCGCGGGTTGGGCAAAGACGGCAAGCAGGCGCTGGAAAACCATCTGGAATCGGTGCTGCTCGTCGCGCGGCGGCAGCTCCGGAACCGGCGCCTGCGGCCCCAGAATCAGCCCGAGCTCGGGTATGAGCGGCACCATGAGGCCGCCATTCGGGCCCAGCGCCTGCGCCAGTGTGGCGCGCCAGGGCGCCAAGTCGGCCTCGCTCTTGCCCAGCAGTGGGCGGATCAGATTCTGGAAAGCCTGTGCCAACGTCGCATACGGGATGTCGCGCTTGTATTGATCGAACTTGCCCGAGGCAAAGAGGCCATTCCTGAGAGCCAGTGCGCTGCGCAACGCAAACACGACCGAGGTCTTCCCGATACCGGCGTAGCCGGAGACCAGCACAATCTCCGGCGTGCCCTGGGTTACTACCCTGTCGAAGGCAGCGAGCAAGGTCTCAATCTCGCGCTCCCGTCCGTAGAGCCGTTCCGGAATCAACGGCCGATCAGGCAGGTCATGCTCGCCAAGCGGGAAGGTGTCAACGCGTCCCAGGCTTTCCCATGCGGTCAGGCTGCGCCGTAGATCGGCCTCCAGTCCGGCTGCCGTCTGGTAGCGCTCCTCCGCCGTCTTGGCGAGCAGCTTCATCACGATGGCGGAGAGCAAGGCCGGGATCGACGGTATCCGCTCCGCCGGCGGTACTGGCTGCCGGGCGAGATGACTGTGCAGCAGATCCATCGGGTCGTCGGTGGCAAACGGCAGCACGCCGGTGAGCATTTGGTAGAGCGTGACGCCAAGCGAATAGAGGTCGCTGCGCGCGTCGATTGGCCGGTTCATGCGTCCGGTCTGCTCGGGGGCCATGTAGGCCAGCGTGCCGGCGATCTCTTCCGGTGGCGCCAGTCCCTGGCGCTCGCGCGACAGGCGCGTGGCAATGCCGAAGCCTGTCAGCCGCGCCTCGCCAAGGGCATCATTCACCAGGATATGGGCCGGCTTGAGGTCCTTGTGAATAAGGCCCCGCTGATGGAGCTGGTCCAGGGCCGCGGCGATGCTGATCGCCTGGCGCAAGAAACGGCCCCCTTCCATGGGGGCGCCCAGTAGCCCGGCAAGCGGCTCGCCGCCGGGGTCCTCAAGCAGCAAAACAGTCCGACCATGTTCCCCCACAAGCGCTAGCGGCCGCACTGCCCAACTGCCGTCCAGCTCACCCTTCAAGCCGTATTCGTGAGCGAGGCGAGCGAGGGTAGAGGGGGGCGGGTGCTCGGCTGCGGGCCACACAGCCAGTACAGCTTTCGGCTCGCCTTCCGGACCGAGGAGCCAGCCTCGACCGACAACGCGATCGCCGTCCTCCCATGCGACCTGGAAGCCGACGCCCGTCTCAGTGCCGAAGGAAAACAATGAGTTCATCTGCCGTGTTCCGCTCTCAAGTCGATAACTGCCGGTGTTTCCGGACCGGATGCATCGAACCAATGTCTCCGCAACTGTCGTACCGGTGAGCTGGTCACGGCGGCCGAGTGAAGCAATTTTGCCACGTGGACGCCTTAACGGTTCGCGTGTCTGCCTTGCGCCACATGTCTTCCACCAGGCACGCCACGAAGCCCGATTCACAAAGAGTGCGAGCTGCTGCACCTTCTGCCGCATTGGCAGGCGGAGCCTTTGCCAATGTACTTGATCTATCCCTATGCCCGCTTCTACCCAGCAAGACTTCGGCTCTTTGTCGACGCAGTGCGCCAGGGAATATCCGGCATGGGCGTTGTCGACCTGCCGAGCGCGAGGCGTCACGGCGGCGAGCGGACTCGCCGGCCCGGGCAGTAGCTTAAAGAAACCCGGTGGCGCGCGTTCCCTGCGTGGGCAGGCATCCCACGCAGGCCTGGCTCAGGTAGCACTCGGATAGTCGATGTAGCCACTGGCCCCGCCGCCAAAGAAGGAAGCGGTGTCGGGCGTATTCAGCGGCAAGCCGTTCCGGAAGCGCGCTGGCAAGTCAGGGTTGGCAATGAACGGACGGCCAAAGGCGATGATGTCCGCACGTCCGTCGGCAAGCGCCTGTTCCGCGCTGTCGCGGTCGTAGCCGCCAGCGAGCATCAGCACGCCGCGGTATTCCGTGCGCAGTTGCCGAATGATCGCGTCCCAGCGCGGATCGGTGTCATCGTCCTTGTCGGTTCCGACCATGGCCGGCTCGACCAGATGCAAGTAGGCCATGCGCCGCTCGCTCAGCGCGCGCACAATGTGGCCGAAGGTGGCCTCTGGGGTGTCATCGCCCATGCCCATGAAGCGGCCCATTGGCGTCAGCCGCACGGCAACCCGCGAAGCCCCGATTTCCGCAATGACGGCGTCGACGACTTCGAGCAGCAGACGAGACCGGTTCTCGATGCTGCCGCCATAGGCGTCAGTACGCGCGTTGCTGTTGGAGTTGATGAACTGGTCGAGGAGGTAACCGTTGCCGGCGTGGATCTCGACCCCGTCCATGCCTGCCCTGATGGCGTTGCGGGCGGAACGCCGGTAGTCCTCCACGATGTCGCGAATGCCCGAGGTGGTCAACGGCTGGGGAACCGGTACGTCGCCCCAGACACCGTTGCCGCTTTCGTCCAGAATGAACGTCTTTCCAGGCACAGGCAGCGCACTGGGTGCCACGGGCAGCGCACCATCAGGCTGGAAGACCGGGTGAGATACGCGACCGACGTGCCAGAGTTGCAGAAAGATGGTGCCGCCGCCCTCATGCACGGCATCACTGATGGCACGCCAGCCCTGCACCTGTTCTCCGGAGTGGATCCCCGGCGTCCAGGCGTAGCCCTGGCCTTGCTGTGAGATTTGCGTTGCTTCCGTGACGATCAGTGCTGCGCTGGCGCGTTGGCGGTAATACTCGACATTCATCGCGGTCGGAACGTTGCCCGGTTGGCCCGCCCGGGAGCGCGTCAACGGCGCCATCGCGACGCGGTGCGAGAGCGTATGGTTGCCAATGTGAACGGGGGTCATCAGATGCTTGGTCACGGTAAATCTCCATCAAGTCGGTACGATCAATGCGGGGCGGCAGGGCAATGCCTGGCGTGCCCGGATCTCGGAAGAGATGGTTCACAGAGTAGGGGCCGGTGCATCCGGCGAGAATCGGTCTGCCGCGCAAAGAAGCATTGCGTGGGCGGCAAGGTGAGGTTGCGTTGGTTGGGACCCCGGCTGCCGGATGAGTGCTGGACGGCGCACGATGGCTCAGGCGCCGGGTACGGGACCATCACAGGATTCCGTGCCACCATGGCCAGTGTTTCGCACTGGCAGTGGCGGGGGGCTACCGTGCGGTATCGCCCCGATAAGTCGGCCCGGGAATCTCGCCAAGAAAGTCGAGAAACGCGCCAATACGCCTTGACCCGCGCTGGTTGGGCAGGAAGAGTGCCGAGATGGCGGAAGTGGCGCGGTTCGGGTTGACGGACCAGTCATCGAAGAGCGACGTCAGATTTCCGCGCTGGATGTCTTCTGCGACAAGCCAGTCCGGCAACAGCGCGATACCTGTTTCGGACATCACTAGCTCGCGCAGTACCTCGGAATTGTTGCTTCTGAAGTTGCCACGAACGGGGACTTGCACCTCTTCGCCGTCACGGACAAAGGTCCAGACTTGCTGCCCCACGCCATAGCTGAACCGCAAGCACTCGTGCCCCGCCAGGTCCAGTGGTGCTGCGGGGAGGCTGTGGCGCAGGAGATAGGCCGGGCTGGCTACTACCTTGCGGCGGAACGTGCCGATCTGGCGCGCAACCACATCATCCAGCGATGCCGCACTGCCAAGCCGGATGGACAAGTCAATACGCTCGCTAAGCAAGTCCACGATCTCGTCCGTCAGCGTCACTTCCAGCTCGAGCTTGGGATAACGTGCCAGCAGACCGCCCAGAAAAGGCGCGATGCAACGCCGCCCGAACGCAACCGGCAGCGAGACGCGCAGTTGGCCGACCGGCGTGTCGCCGCGGTCGGCGATCTGGGCGTCCGCTTCCGCAACGGCATCCAGGATCTTTCGCGCGCGCTGGTAGTAGGCGGCACCGGCAGCAGAAACCGTGACCTGCCGCGTCGACCGGTTCAATAGGACCGCACCGAGATCTTCCTCGAGACTGTCCATCATGCGCGTCACGGACGAGGTGGCAAGGCTCAACCGTCTGGCCGCAGAAGAGAAGCCCTTGGCGTCGACAGTCTCGACAAAAACTCTCAATGCCAGCAGCTTGTCCATGTCAGAGCCGAAGGCTCCGCATGACAGCGGGCGCGCCCTGCAGAAACATATCGACCTTCTGGCGCACAACGCCGCCCAGGTCAGCCGGGACCTTGAGCCCGTAGACCCATTTGCGCACGCCCAGATAGAAGATGGCGGCGTGCAGACTCCAGATCATCTCGACCTCGGCATCAAGCTCGGCGGCGCTGCGCGGTTCCGGGATACCGTACTCTGCCCGGACTTCGGCCAGCACGGGCAGGAAGACCTTGCTGCGAAGCTTGCTGAGGTATTTGTTGTTGATGCCTTCGCGCGTCAGGCCGGCGAAAATGAAGATCCTGATCCACTCCTCGCGTAAGATCACTGACGCATAGTCGAGGTAGAAGGCGTAGAGCCGCTGCGCCAGCGGAGTAGACCGGTCGGCGATTTGCCGCTCCCAATCTGGCCGCCATTGGAAGACCTCATTGTAGACGCGCTCAATCAGGGCATCTTTGCTCTCGAAATAGCGGTAAAGCAGCGGCTGCGTAACGCCGATCTGCTTCGCCAGCTCCCTGGTGCTGCCGGAGAAACCATTCCGGGTGAAATGCTCGATGGCCTTCTGGACAATCTGCTGTTCCCGCTCTTCCGGGAGCAGCCGTTTGCCGGGCTTGGCCGGTATGCCGTGCTTGGCTGTGGTGGCGCCTCGTTCCATTTGTTCACCTGTGCAGAGCCCCGGATGGGGGGTGCCGCTTCCATTGTACCAATCAAGTGATAAATTGGAATATGCCGAATCAGCCCGGATGTGCACGGCTAGCCCTGCGCCGCGGTGAGGGGAGTCCGGCCGAACTGGCGCCGGACACCCCGCCGCAGCCCCCGCTTATTGACGCTTGATCAAGCCCAGCTCGCAATCCACCAGCTGATTGCGGAAGGCACCGCGCTCCCGCGCGCCGCGAGCGGATTTGTCAGTCACAGAGAAGACGTAAATTCCCGCAAACGCGACCAGCATCGAGAACAGCGCTGGATATTCGTAGGGATAGATCGCCTTCGCGTGTCCCAGCACCTGGACCCAGACCGTCGGGCTCAGCACCGTCAGCAGCACCGCAGTCAACAAGCCGAGCGAGCCGCCGACGACGGCACCCCGCGTGGTCAGCCCGCGCCAGTAAATGGAGAGCAGCAGCACGGGAAAGTTAGAACTGGCGGCGATGGAGAACGTCAGGCTGACGATGAAAGCGATGGTCTGCTTCTCAAAAAGGATGCCCAGCAGGATCGACAACACCCCGAGCACCAGTGTCGTCATGCGCGACACCCGCATTTCGTCCTTGTCCGTCGCCGTGCCCTGGCGCAGCACCTTGGCATAAAGGTCATGGGAGATGGCCGATGAGCCAGCCAGCGTCAGGCCCGCAACCACCGCCAGGATGGTAGAGAATGCCACCGCGCAGATGAAGCCAAGGAAGACGTTGCCACCTACGGCATGCGCCAGATGCACGGCGACCATGTTGACACCGCCGATTACCGCGCCCGAGGCGTTGTGATACAGGGGGTCGTTGGCAACGAGCGCAATCGTGCCGAAGCCGATGATGATGATCAGCGCGTAGCCACTCCCGACGATGCCGGTCGCATACAGGATGCTCTTGCGCGCCGCCTTGACGTCAGCGACCGTAAAGAAGCGCATCAGGATATGCGGTAGTCCCGCTGTGCCGAAGATTAGCGCGAGCCCGAGGGAGACGGCCGAGACCGGATCGGAGACAAGGCCTCCCGGACTCATGATCGCGGTGTGCTTGCCGTGGGCCGCGATAGCCTCGGCGAACAAGGTATTGAGGCTGAAGCCAAAGCGGCCCAGCACCATGAACGCCATGAATCCCGCGCCTGCCAGCAGGAGGACAGCCTTGATGATCTGGATCCACGTCGTCGCCAGCATGCCGCCGAAAAAGACATAGATGACCATCAGCACACCGACCAGCACTACTGCCGCCGTGTAGTTGAAGCCGAACAGCAGCTCCACCAGCTTGCCCGCGCCCACCATTTGCGAAACCAGGTAAAGCAGCACGATGACGATCGAGCTCGACGCCGAGAACGCGCGGATCGGGCGTTGCTGCAAGCGGTAGGAGACCACGTCGGCCAGGGTAAACCGGCCCAGGTTGCGCAGTGGCTCTGCAATCAGGAACAGGATAATGGGCCAGCTTGCCAGAAAGCCGATCGAATAGATCAGACCATCATAGCCGCTGGTGAAGACAAGTGCGGAGATGCCGAGCAGGGACGCGGCGGACATATAGTCGCCGGCGATGGCCCAGCCGTTTTGCATGGCGGTGATCTTGCCCCCCGCGGCGTAGTGATCTGCAACGCTGTGGGTGTTCCTGGCGGCCCAGCGCGTAATCAGCAGCGTTGATGCGACGAAGACCAGAAACATCACGATGGCGATGACGTTCAGCCCCTGGCCGACCGTCGGTGTGGCGGCGATGGCTGGCAAGGTGGCCGAAAACAATGCAATGAACAGTGAAAGTCGCTTCATTTTGCCGCCCCTTCGCGAATCGCGTGAATCATCGCGTCATGCACGGTGTTGGCACGATGGACATACAGGGCGACGAGGAAGAAGGTGATCGCGAACATGCCGAATCCGATCGGAATGCCGATGGACATTGGCTGTCCCGGCGTCAATGGACGTCCGAGCAGCGCCGGGTTGAAGGCGAGCGTGAGGATGTACCCGAAGTACACCGCCAGCATGAGAGTCGTAAGCGTATACGCGAAGCTGCGGCGCGCGCGGACCAGCGCCTGGAATGCCGGGTTGCTGAGCACCGGATTGGGTGGGGGAAGCGGCGTCGATGTTGCCTCATCACCGCTTGGCGGATACGTTGCGGCAAGGTGTTCCATGCTTGTCTCCATTTGGACGGATCTTCTCTATTGTTGGCGGCAGCGTAACTGGCTGGCAGCGCACCGCCGCCGGGGATAGCGGTATGCGGTAATGCGATCAGAATCGCGTCGACACCGCCGTCTCGCGCATGACTGCTTCCGGCGTGCGATAGCGCTCGGCCATCTGGCGATCGGTCTCGTCCTTGAGCTGGGCCTGCATGTAGGCGCCGAGGTGGCGGGCGTGCTGGACGATCGCCGCCCCCACTTGAACGCGCTCAGCGCTGTAGCCTTCGAGCGCCGCCGGTACGGTGTCGTGAGCCCGCAGCGCCTTCACCAGTGCCATGGCATCGCCTGCAGCCTTGGTCACACCCATACCGCAGTGAGGTCGCGCCACGAAGGCGGCATCGCCCAACAGCGCGACGCGATCGAACGCCATGCGCGGGACTTCAAGATCAAAGATTGGCTGGAACAGCGGTTGCGCGGCCTTTGTCACGACTTCGCCAAACTGGGGCGCCAGCAGGGTCAGCGCCGCTTCTTCCATGTCCGCGAGCACGTCGGGGCGGATCAGCGTAGGGGGAATACCACCCGACCAGCGCTTGCCGCTGGCGTCGGTCAGCAGATTGGGCAGATCGATGTCCTCGCTGGTGGCGCGATACCACACGAAGTTATAGCGTCGCTCGCCGGGCTGGGTGCTGTTGTCTTGGCCGGCCACCGGGTAGCCGAGAATCTGCTCGTGCGGTGGGAGGCAAAACCCGAACTTTTCGAACAGCGCATCCCGCGTGGACTCGCTGAGCGCCATTTCGTCCACCAGGCCGCGCCACGCAATGTAGCCCGCGTACTGGAGCTGGACATCAGGCAGCAGACGCTCGCGCAGCGCGGAGCGGAAACCGTCGGCGGCAATGACAAGATCGGCAGAATGCGTGGAACCATCATCGAGGGTCACGACGGCACGACCCGGCTCGCTCTCGACGGAAACCACGCTTCCCCCCGGTCGATAACAACCCAAATGGAAGGCTGCGCGCAGCACCTGATACATCTTGCCCCAAGCCGTCAGCATCTGAGGCATTTCCCGCTGCGAGAGCACTGATCCGTCCTGTGACAGCGTCAGGCGCGACTGCACGCGCACACCGATCGAATCGTCGACCTGGACACCTGCCGCGGCCAGCGCTTCGAACAACTCGGGGTGCGTGACAATGCCGGCACCGCGGCCTGCGAGCGCCTCAGGAACGCGCTCGAAGACTTCGACGTCCCAGCCGTCGCGAGACAGAAGATTGGCCGCAAAGAGCCCGCCCAGCGAGCCACCCACTACGATCGCCTTGGGCTGCCTGGAAAATACTGTCATGATCATTCTCCTGTCACTGCCATGCTGTGCGCAGTCGCGCTGCCACCTGGGATGTCAAGGCCCGCGACTTCTGCAGCGGGGTAATTCAGTTCGATGGTGACGCCAGACGGGTCTTCGATGAACACCTGGTGCAGGCCTAGGCTCGGCACCGTGCGGTCGCGCCAAGCCACGCCTTCAGCTTTCAGCTTCGCCCACATTTCCTGAACACCGGTGGCAAGGAAGGCGATGTGGTCGACTGTGCCGGTGCCGGAAACCGGGAGAAGACGGTCACCCAGATAGGCACTCAGGCCAAAGAGGTTGTCCGGATCGACGCCGATGATGTGCACCACGCCGAACTCGCTTTCGTCATCTCCCAAATACAGCCAGGCGCCGGGGAAATCGAACGGCGGGCGGTATCCCTGACGGAAACCAAGAATGCGTTGATAGAAGGCGCACGACCGGTCGAGGTCCGTGGTGCGGATCGAGTAGTGCGCAAGTTTCATAATTGCCATGGCTGCCTCTGCTATTTATCGATCGATAAGTGATCGGTAGATAAATTGTAGGCGAGCGGGTCCGGAGGGCCAAGCGTGATGCATGTGAGGATTTACCCTAGGTGCTATCGGCTGGTGTGCGACCAAGAGAGCACACTGGACTCTTATCGGGCCGCGTCCTGGCGCTGGTCCCCGCCGCCGGCGCTCATCGGGCCGCGACAACAGGGTAATCCCGGATCTTTCTCCGCTTTCTGATTGAAGCCCACCGTCCTACAATGCCACGCAAATAATCGAACGATAAATTGACTGGCGTTGTACTTTGCGTACGCATGGTCAGCGTCCTCCAAGCCGCGCTGGCCACACGCCGGAATAGGCCGGATGAAGGCAAGTGGTGCTTGGAACTTCAACAATAAAAGGAGACAGAGACATGGATTGTCCTTGCTGCGTATCGCCCAAACGGCGTCGACTGCTTGGTTCGGTGAGTGCAATCGCCGCGGGCATGATGGCAGGATTGCCAGCGTTGGCTGCGCAGCCGTCCACGGCCGCTGCGGGCACCGGCAAACCGCTTTCGATCGACATACACGCGCACTATTATTCCGAAAGCTTCCTGGGGCTTCTGGGTGGCGAAGGGAAGCAGTTCGGCGGCCACTTTTTCCGCAACGACGACTCCTTCACGTTCCAGACACCTGCCGGCGGACTGGGGCCTCTGCCCATGAAATTTATCGACGTGGAGCAGCGCGTCCGGGACATGGACAATTCAGGGGTCGACGTCCAGGCCATCTCCCTGAGCGTGCCAATGGTCTACTGGGCCGATCGCACACTCAACGCAAAGCTCGCCAGAGCATGGAACACCGCGGCCTCCGATGTCCACCGGAAGCATCCCACCAGGTTCGTCGTACTGGCGACGCTGCCGATGCTGAATGCGAATGACGCGATCGATGAACTTGAATTTGCGGCGGGATTGCCGGGCGTGCGCGGCATCTACATGGGAACGAACATCAACAATCGTGACCTCGATGACCCGCTGTTTTCGCCGATATTCAAGCGCATCGAGCAGCTGAATCTGCCGATCTTTCTTCATCCCCAGCAAACAGTGGGCGGCGCGCGACTCGCCGACTTTTATTTGAGCAACTTGCTCGGCAATCCGTTCGATACCGCGATCGCTGCGTCCCATCTGATTCTGGGCGGGGTCTTGGACAAGTATCCTGCGTTGCACTTCTCCCTGCCTCACGCGGGTGGCGCTCTGCCAATCCTTGTCGGGCG
Source organism: Cupriavidus necator N-1 (assembly GCF_000219215.1). Taxonomy (NCBI): domain Bacteria; kingdom Pseudomonadati; phylum Pseudomonadota; class Betaproteobacteria; order Burkholderiales; family Burkholderiaceae; genus Cupriavidus; species Cupriavidus necator. The sequence continues at coordinate 317,957 of NC_015723.1, forward strand.
GATCGATGCGGGCTGGTCGATGCGTTCGGAAACGAAGCGCGTGGCACAGAAGCCCAGCAGCTACCTGCGCCGGTTTAGCTACGATACGATCTCGCACTCCGGCCCAACCCTTGACTTTCTCATTCGGAACATTGGGGCGGACCGCCTCGTGCTCGGCAGCGACTATTGCTTCGACATGGGCTATGAGCAACCCGTGCGCTTCCTGGATCGTCTCGCTCTGCCTGATGACCAGAAGCGCATGGTCGTTGGGGGCAACGCCGCACGTCTGCTGAACCTTTGAGTTCTCAGGCATAGCGGCCACTGGCTGAATGTAGTCCATGCTGGCGGCTCATCAGCGGCGGCCATAACGTGTACCCTGGTATCAGGCCAGCCTAGCGATCAACCCCCCGCCTGCGATAGCACCCACAGCATTGCCCCCACGGCTTCGGCCTGGGATCGCGTGTTTGTCTTGTCGAAAATCGCCCGCAACTGCGTACGCACGGTGGCGAGCGAGACCCTGGCGCTGGCGGCGTACTCGTCAGGGGTCTTGCCGCAAATCAACGCTTCAGCCACAGCCGCCTCGGCCGCTGACAGCCTGAAGGCCCCCTGCAACTGTCTTGCGGTTACCAGCGGCGCCGTGCCGCGCCGCCTGGCTGTAACCAGGAGGGTTGCATCGCCAAACGCCGCGCGCGTGTCCCGGCCGGGAACGCGTGCGATATTGAGGAATATTTCGGGCGTGGCTCCCGATGCGGCCCGCAACGCCAGGCTTTCGCCCTTGCGCGTCTTTCCCACGCGCGCCATGGCCGCCTGCAGGCCATCATTCTCGGCCGCTGTGGTCGCGGCCAGGCGCTCATGCTCCAGTTTCAAACAGGCGCTTGCGCGCAGCATCGCTTCGGCAGCCTGGTTGGCAAAGACCAGCCGAAAACGCCTGTCCAGCGTGAACACCGCAAGGCCCAGCTGCTCCATCAGTTCATTGCCAAGCGCGGCGTCGCGATGCAGGGTCCTGGCGTCCTGCCAGAGGTTGATGGAGCGCTGCAGGTGCCCGACCAGGCCCGCCGCCGCGGCGCGCTCTTCCAGTGTGTATGGCGGCCTGTCTTTCGCTCGCAGCAAGCCCAGCAGAATGTCATCACTGCCGGCGCGAGCCAGGCGTACGCCCTGCAGATAGCGCAACCCTGACGGAAGCTGGTAGTCCTGGAAAAACTCGCTGCGCGCAACGTCTTGCTCGGTAAGGCGGTCCTGGCAGCAGACAAATTCGCCTAGGGCCGCGGCTTCGACAAAGCTGCGCCGTGGATCCAATGCGCCGTAGTACTGATCGTAACTCTCGACGATGGCATCCCAGTCCCTGTCGGGCGTGTAGATGGACAGACGCGGGGCGTTGCGCAGTGCATCCCAGCTGAACATATGGAATACATTGGCGCCCAATGATTCGGCGACTGTCTGAAACACCTCCAGAAAGCCGTCCTCCCGGACTGCGGCCTCATAGAGGTCCCCGATGAGATGATCCCTTGGCAATTCCCCTTCTCCCCAAAGCTCTCTAATTCAGCGATTGCCTGATTGTCGCGACGCTGACGGTCTCTTACGGACCCGCCTAGCTTGCCCAAGCTGTCAGGGGATTTATGCCCCTCTCATTGGGGGTATCTGCGGATTTTCATCTGAATGAATGATGCGCGTCGCTCTGCGTTCTTCGCAGAATCGCCCCCGGGTGGTTTCGATCGCCCACAGTGAACGGGTGAGGCAACGAGCTTGCATTCATTCATACGACAGGGGGAAATCAAAACCATGAAAATCAGACTTCTAATATCCGCTATTGCAGCGGCAGCACTGACCGCGTGCGGAGGCGGGTCCTCGGACACCCAGTCGTCGGCGCCATCGACGCCGTCGACGCCTGGCACACCGGCCACCACCATCGCGGGAACGGCCGCCGTGGGTTCCGCGTTGCCCAATGCCACGGTCCAGGCCAAGTGCGCCAACGGCAGTGGTACCGCCACCACAGCCGCCGACGGGACGTTTACCATCAGCATTCCCGACGCCACGCGTCCGTGCGTGCTCAGCGTAACGACCCCCGACGGCACGATCCTTCACTCCGTCGTGGAAGCTGGAACCGGCACGACTGCCGCCGCCAATATCACGCCTCTCACCGAACTGATCACTGCGTCGATCGCAGGCGGCAGCACCCAGGACTTCTTCAACAGCTTTGACGCTCAGGCACAGGCGAAGCTGACCACGGACGGTGTAGCCACTGCGGTGGAGTCCGTCAAACTGATCCTTTCCGGGACGGTCGATCTCGCTGGCGTGGACCCGCTCAAGGGCACGCTGGTCGCCGCGCATGGCGACACGCCGGGCAATGCGCTTGACCAGAAGCTCGATACGCTCGGCGCCGCGCTCGAGTCGTCGCAAACCTCCCTTTCCCAGCTGTCTGCTGCTGTCGCGTCCAACAGCGGCTCGGCAGCCGGCGTGCAAACCATTCTCCAGCCCGCGTCGGCAACCTGCGCGACGTTCCGCAGCGGCAAGTACCAGAAGGTTGGCCTCACTGCCAACAGCGTGCAGAGGTTCACAATCGATGCGGTCAAGCTGACGCAGACGAACGACACGACCGGGGCGGTCGAACAATTCCAGGCGAACGACACGCAGGCCTGCCGCTTCGGCAACACCGACGCCAGGCTGCTGGTCTCCAAGTCCGGTATCGGCCTTGAGCGCCGCAACGGCCCATCCAGCCTGGTGATTCCTGACCAGACCATTCCGCTGAGCGAAATCACCGGAGACTGGATCGCCATGGGCTTCGAACGGCCCGAGGGCGGCGGCACGCTCGCGCCGGGACTGATCAAGTTCACCGTGGACAGCACTGGAAAGTTCGCCAGCGGTGCCGACTGCGGGTTGAGCGGCTGCTCGCCCTGGCCTGCGGAAGACCTTCCGGTCGTGTCAGTCAACGCGGATGGCGGATTCAATGTCACGGATTCGACAGGAACGGCCCGAGCGTTCGCCTTCAAGGGCGTCGATGGCGGCGTCGCGGTTGTGATCGTGCACAAGGGCGGCTTCATGATCGCAAAGCGGCCGACGCCGCGTGGTCTGCCGGCCGTGGGGGCCGTCAACGCCTACTGGGATGCTGTGATCAATATCAACGGGGGGACCGAAATCTCGGAGTATTCGAACACGGTGACGTCCGTCGACACGGCAGCAAATACCTATACTCGTCAACGTAACGACGGTCGCGTCGATCTTTGGCATAACAACATGCCGTCGGATGGGCTGCGTTATCGCCCTGCCGCACCAAATGCCGCTGAGGTTATCGGCATGAACGTGGCAAACACAGGCCTGACCGTGGCGATCAGCGTCAATCCGGCCAATAGTTTCTACGATATTTCGGTTGACCGGCCGTAAGGCGACTTGCCTGCAGTTCCGTCTGGCCCCACGTAACCCGTGGGGCCTTTTTATTTCTCCGGAGCGCAAGAGTTTTCGTGCTGGGTTCGCCGCAGCTCTATAAGTAGTGCGCGGCCGTTGCAGGCAGTCCGTGGCCGCATGAACGGCTTACGCGAGCACGTGAAACGGGCGTTGGAAGGCTACGGACCCGGCGTCTTGCCCGGGCGGGGCTTCCGCAGCGGACGGAAGCTCCAGTAGCGCGCGCACGTCCCGTTCGACCGTTGCGAGCGAAGCGGACCTGGATAGGGAGCGGGCAAACCGGCCGTCGAGGCCTGGCGGCAGACGCAGCCACATATTATCCGAGACCAGCAGCAGGCGCCTTGGCTTCAGCACCAGGCTGGCCAGGCGCAGCAGGTGCCAGCCGTCGGCAAGATCCGGCGGCATGCCGAACACGAGCAATGGCGGAGCCGGCAGGCGCGCATTGCGTGCCGCCAGCGCATCCGTCTCCACGAGTTCGACCCGGCCAATGCCCGGCATTTCCCCGAGCAGCCGCATGACTCCGTGCCGGTACACCGGCATGTCATCGATCACCACGGCATGTGCCTCGCGGCTGCGCCCCAGGACTTGCTCCCAGGCGGCCGCTCCACGGTTCGTCCAGCTCATCCTTGTCTCCTCCGGTTTGCCGGCGTTGGCTTCGTGGCCAGCGCCCTGCACCAGAACCAGCAAGGGCAATGCCAACTCTGGCAAGGCAGCCTCGTGCCATCGCGCGCAAGCGCGGGAGCCAGGCCCGCTGCGGGTTTCCGGGAGGCTGACGCAGACCTGCCGGCCTTTGCGGGCGACTGGCAGCCGCGGGGGAGGCGTTACGTGTAACGTAACGTGTTACGCGACCGACCCCGGCCGGAAGTTGGCGGCCGTCGAAACCCTCGTGCCGCGCAGAGCACGACGCCAATGAGCGAAAGCTGGTGCTCAATTGCGATTGGTCTCAATTCGCTTTAACCTGTCACGAAGCCCCAACCTGGAGCCGCGTGATGCAAGCACATCCCTTACGCCTCTCTCCCGGCGACGATCTGCGTGCCGCACTCGAAGACGTGCTGAGTCAGCTCAAGCTGCATGCGGCCTTCGTCATCCAGGGCATCGGGAGCCTCAGCGTTGCCCAATTGCGATTTGCCGGGGCGGAAGGCCCTACCGAACTGCGTGGCAATCTGGAAGTCCTGACGCTCGCCGGATCCCTGTCATCGGATGGAGCGCACCTGCATATGTCGGTTGCGGACTCGCGCGGGCGAGTGTTCGGTGGTCATGTGGCACGCGGTTGCACGGTCCGTACAACCGCGGAGATATTGCTGGCGCTGCTTCCCGAACATCGTTTTGCCCGGGAGTACGACCAGAATTCAGGGTTCATGGAACTGGTGGTACGGACTGAACAGCCCATGGAGTAGCCTCGAAACAACACCCGGGCAGCGTAGATGAATGAGGTCGTTCGACCCGTTTCAGCCAGTCGGTGCGAGTGTCCGGGCGATCGCCTTACGCATAAGGCCTATGCCCTGGCTCACTTGATGACCGTGTAGAGCGTGCGAGTGGTGATGTCCTTTCCGAACGAGCGTTCGAGCAGGCGCATGAACACCGGGCCTTTCTTCGGGTCGGGCACGTAGGCGCTGAAGACCTCCGTGGCACGGGCCTTGACGATGCTTGCGCCGTCGCGCTCGATGGGCAGCTTCACGTCTGGCGGCACCGGGCTGCGGAGAAAGGTGCCAATCCGCTTGGCCGAAGGCGCAAGGCTGAGCTCGGCGAAAGGGTCCGAGTCGATGAGGTCCTGGAGATAGCGGGCCGGCCGGACGAAGGTGTCGAAGCTGTGGCCTAGTTCAGACTGAATCGCCTTCTCGGCGCGTCGCTCCAGGCTGGCCAGTGACCACGATCGCGCGTCGAACACGACGTTGCCGCTGGAGAGCAAGGTTTTCACTTCGGAGAAGCCCGCGGCCTCGAGCAGCGCTTGAGTTCGGGCATCCGGGCGTTCATCGGGCTGACGCCGCGAAGAAAGGCAACGTATCGGGGCATGGCTATCTCGTAATTGCTGGCGAACCGCTACACGGCTTGCGGTCAACGGTGAATGCAGGGTGATGTTGATAGTACGGCGTTCGCTGGCCAATTGGCCAGCGCAGCGGCTCGTCAATGGAGCTATGTCCGCAGTAGTTACGAGGTCCCCGCTGCCCATCAATCCTGCAGGCCGAGGCGGCAAGGCTTACCTGGACCGGGGCGTCACCCAAGACGCCGTCGGCACCGTCAGTGGTTTGCGGCCTGTGCGGCCCGTGGGACGATCAGTCAAGCAACTGACCCGATTCGTCAAATGGATGTGTGGGCCAATTGATACAATCGCGAGCCCTATGCAGGCTGGTCCCCCGGCTGGTCGCGCCACCCCGATTCATTCATTGTGCCGCTGAGCGAGCGAAGGCATTTCTCGCCTCAAGGCCGGACCATCCATTGCAGGCTGTAGTAGCAGATACCCTCCCGGAGCCGATCCGGGGTGTGGAGAATTAACGCGCATGCCACCACGTACCATCTCCGCCGTGATCGCGGACGATCACCCGGTGATTCAACTCGCCGTCAAGACCACCCTGAGCGAGATCCCGAATGTCCAGGTTTCTGCGATGTGCGCTTCCGGCAGGGAGCTTTTCGCTGCGCTGGAGGCGCACCGGCCCGATCTCATTGTTACGGATTTCACAATGGGACGTTCCGAAGAGAGCGATGACGGACTTCGCCTGATCCGGCGACTCAAGCAGTCCAGCCCCGACACGCCGATCGTCGTCTTTACGATGCTGACCAACGGCGGTCTGCTCACGCGCATCCAGGAGACCGGTATCGCCGGCATCGTGGGGAAGAACGAGGACCCAGGCATCCTGCGGCAGATCTGCATTGATGCGATCTCCGGTCAGGGCCTGCGCTTGTCGCCGGGGGTATCGGCCAGGATGTCGAGCGCCGGCGCGCTGGCAGGCGCAAGCGCCAGCGCGCTGTCTCCGAAGGAGATCGAAGTCGTGCGGATGTTCGCCGCGGGAAGCACCGTCACCGCAATCGCCGGATACCTCCACCGCACGCTGGCGACCGTGGCGACACAGAAGCGCTCGGCCATGCGCAAGCTGAACATCACCAGCAACGCGGACCTCGTCGCGTACGCGCGCGACAACGGTCTGACATGATGCAGGGCACGTTCGAGCCGTCGCCCGACCTCCGCGCGGTTGAGCGGAATCTGCAGCGGGAACGCCGGGTCTTCTCGCTGGTGATTGTGTTGCTGGGGCTGCTTGCCGTGGCAATCGCCTCCACGGGCGTGTTCGTTCAGCTAAATGGCTCGCTGCGCGCCCAGGAGCAGGTGGCCCGCCTGTATGAGCAGGGTGTCGTCGATGCCGTCCTCGAACGCCGGAGTACACTGGCCGCGAGCAACCTGATCCTGGAACTGCGTGCCAATGGCACGCTTGCGCTCTCACCGGGCAGTCAGGGCGGCCTCTGCACGCAGGTTTTTCCGTCCGCGCCGGCCGACGACGTGCTGCAGCAGAGCTGCGACCAGTCGGTCGGCACGCTGATTGCCGCCAGCCAGAGGCCGTCGATCGAAATGATCTCGATCGCCAGCGGTGCGACGTATCGTTATGAATCGCCCGATGCATCGGGATCGGCGGCGCGGTCGATACCGCCGCCGATGCCGCCGGCACTCATCACCAGGACGATCCTCGATCGCTTCCGGAGCCGCGATATCGATGTTCTGCAGGCCGCGAGGGAAAAACGCGTCGAATGGCTGGGCGTCCCGGCCAGTGCGGCAGGCACCGATCCGGAGATGGTTGGCGCATCGCTGGTCGCGAAGGGAGACACGCTTTACGCGGTCGTGCTGACACGCATCCCACTGCACGAGCTACTGCGGCCTGCCGGGCCCAACCTGTCGATCCCCGAACCGATCGTGTTCGACAGCCTTGGCACTCCGCTGGTCGCGGCCGGCGCACGGGCCAACGCGCAACACCTGAATGCCAGGCTGGAAGCGCGGCCGGACGGATTATTCCACTGGGTCCCGGACTATGGCTGGGCAGTGCGCCGCCCGCCACTCGTGGCAGATTTCGGGCACCTGATCTTCGCGCTCCCGATCGGGCATCAGATTCGGGGGATGACGGAGGAACTGATTGTCATCGGCGCAATCACAGCCGTGCTGATTGCATTGCTGTTCGCGATGTACCGCTACTGGAACTATCGCTTCCTGACCGGCACTTATGCGGAAGCGGCGCGTGCACAGCGGCTCCTGCATGAAGCCCGGCTCGCGACCGAAGCGGCCGCCAGGGCCAGGGTGGCCTTCTTCGCGTCGATGAGCCACGAGATTCGCACGCCGCTTGCCTCGCTGCTGGGTAACATGGAACTCGTCGCAATGGGGCCTCTGGGGCCGGAGCAGCGGATGAGGGTGGGCGCGATGCAGGTGTCGGCGGAGGGACTGCTGCAGATCGTCAACGACGTGCTCGATTTCTCGAAGATCGACGTGGGCGCATTGAGCATCGAGGTACAGCCCGTATCCGTCACGGAGCTTCTCGGCCGCATCGCGATCGCCCATGCCCCGCTTGCCGCGCAGCGCGGACTGAGCTTCCTGGCGGTGTACAGCAGCCGCATTCCCTCGCAGCTCGATCTCGATCCCGTGCGCCTGACCCAGATCGTCAACAACCTGCTTGGCAACGCGTTCAAGTTCACCCAGGCGGGCAAGATCGTCCTGCGCGCGCAATGGCTGGAAGGGAATCTGGAGATCGTCATCGCCGATACCGGCATCGGCATACCGGATGAGTACCGGGACCGGCTCTTCCAGCCGTTCTCCCAGGTCGCCGACAATCGGATCGCCCAGGCGCGGGGAACCGGGCTGGGCCTGTCGATCTGCATGCGGCTGGTGGAACGGATGGGTGGCCGCATCATGCTGGACAGCACCCTGGGCGTGGGAACGCGCGTCACGGTTCGTCTGCCGCTGGGCGTGTCCGACGCGGTGCCGCCCCCGGTGCGCCCAGGCTTGCCGCCGAACCGGACGCTGGTGCTGTCCCGCGAACCCGAGTGCATCGAGGGATTGCTGAACCACTTCGACTGGGGCGCGTGCCAGCCGTCGGCGCGCTCAAACCTGGATGAGCCCGTGGATGCAGACAGCTATGACTGCCTGCTGGTGACCGAGGCATTTGATCCTGGGCACGTCATGGCCTGGTGGCCGAAGCCGGCCTCGGTCGTCTGGCTGAAGCAGTTGGGGCCGCTGGTTGCGACGACACGGCCGGATGGCGGCCGCGAGGTTTCCAGCTATAGCCTCGCAGGCATCCATGCAGCAGCGCTGGCGGTCATCACCGGAGCACAGCCACCGAAGCGGAGCGAGGAAGGCCTTGTCGGGCGCCCCACATCGCCGCTTGTGGGCCACGCCGTGCTGATCGCGGAAGACAACTTGCTGAACCGGAATCTGCTGCGCGACCAGCTTCGCGCACTGGGCGCGAGAGTCATCGTCGCGGGCAATGGCATCGAGGCCATGGCGGCACTGAGGGGGAATCGCATGAACGCGGTCCTGACCGATATCGACATGCCCGTCATGAACGGCTTCGACCTGCTTCGGGAAATGAGGCACGCCGGCATCGACATCCCCGTCTATGCCGTGAGCGCAAGCGCACGGCCCGAGGATGTCGCCGAAGGGCGGGCAAGGGGATTCACTGGCTATCTGACCAAGCCGGTGTCTCTCGCCGCGCTGGCGTCGGTTCTTGCACGCGGTGACGATGGCGTTGGCCATGAGGACGTGGAGCAGACAACCGCATCGCCCGGTGACGATGCTCTCCCCGAGTTGCCACGGATTCCTGCCGGATATGTCGAAGCATTCCTCGCCCAGACCGGAGCGGATCTCGACAAGTACGACGCGATTCGGGCCGGACGGGACATGACTGGGCTGGCGCAACTGCTGCACCGTATCGCGGGCGGCCTGGCGGTCGTCGGGCCGTCAGAACTGGCCGAGCTGTGCGAAGACCTGCGCGACTACGCCGCGGATGCGGACGGCTGGGACGACGAGATCGAGCTTCAGTCCGCGTATATCGCACAAAGCCTCAGGCAGTTGTGCCAGTGCCTGTCCGCTGGCTAGCAGCATTGCCGGCACGCCGGCCCGCCTCTTTCTAATTCCTGTGATTGCGAACGCACCTCTGCGCAGTCAGCATTGAGGGGACGGGTACAGACCGTCTTGCAGGCACCCGTCTTGGGTATTTCCCCAGGCAAGACCTCGCAGTTTGCCCGCCTCCCCGGCGGGCATTTCTTCCTTGGCCAGGGACAAGCGGCGCAGCGTCGGCTGCCACCGCCGGATGCCGTCACGCCTGGGCGTGCGCCGGTATCACCGGGGCATGACGGACCGACGCCCGTGGGTGCCCCGGACCTGGCACCTCATCAGGAGAGCTTATGAGCAATCGTCCAGACTTTGCGCTTGCCGCGTGTACGGCATTCGTTCTGATGTCGGGCGCGGTATCCGGCACGGCCGCAACGGCGCGGGCTCAGACCATGCTGCAGAAGCCCTACGCCTATCCGGCGCGAGGGCAATCGGCGTATCAGCAGACCAATGACGATGGCGCCTGCTACGGCTGGGCCAGACAGCAGACCGGCATCAATCCGTACCGGGTGGCAAGCACGCCGGTTCCGGTCATCGTGCCCGGTGGTGAGCGTATACGCGGCGCGGCGGGCGGGGCTGCTGCTGGCGCCGTGGCGGGCGCGATCGGCGGCGACGCAGGCAAGGGCGCCGCGGCGGGCGCGGCAGTCGGAACCATCGCGGGTGGCGTGGCGCATCGCCAGCAACGCCGCCAGGCCGTTGCCGCCAGTGCACAGGCGCAAGCCAGCAATGACTGGGCCATGACGTCGTACTGGCAAGCCTGGCGGGCCTGCATGACGGGCCGCGGCTACTCGGTGCAGTAAGCGCTGTTGTCAGGTGGACCGTGCTGAAATGGCCGGTCCACGGTGGCTCAGTGCGCCAGCCTGTGGAGCCCTGCAATCCTGCAATCGCGATCCGCTACAGAACAGCGCAGGCTTGCGCGCTGGCGGTGACGGTCAGGCTCACTCGCGCATCATTGCGCAACAGCACGCACAGGTAGCCGCCTGTCAAGTCCTCGGGGCGGGGATCTTCTGGCCACAGGGGCGGAAGCGGCACCGTGGAGGTGTGTTGCGCACCGGCGCCGGCATCGTTCCAGGTGATTGCAATGGGCCGCTCGGGCTTCTTGCCGAGGAAGCAGAACGAAGGCGCGGATTGCGATTGCCGCAACGAGGGCCCGGTCTCGCAATGGCCGGCGCGCACCGCCAGCACATCGTGATCGGTCCGATTGACGGCGACGAGCTTCGTCCATGGCCACGGCTCCTGGAACGGGCTCAAGGTCTCGGCGGTTGGGATTGCGCACCCGGACAGGGCGCTGGCGGCTGCGACGGCGACGAGGCCCGCAACGATAGGGGAAACAGCATTCATTGGGCTCTGCGGGTCGGGCGAGCCTGGACTACACCCGAGCGATGTACGACGGGGAACAGGGTAGGTCGGTCACGCCGTGGGGGCTATCAAAGGAATTCGAAAAGCGCCGCCGTACCGAGAGCGGATCCATGCCGCGCACCCGGACTTTCGAAGTTCTTTGATAGCCGCGACCGGCCCGCTGCCATAAGGTGTGGGCCTCATCGAGACGTGACCGGCTGCGCCGGTGCACGTCGTCGGCATCCGAATCCAATCGAAGGAACCTGCAGACATGATCAACAACTGCCGCCCGGCCGTCCGGGCCTTTGGCATTGCGCTGCTGATCGCGGGCGCCGGGCAAGCATATGCGCAGCTCCCGCGCGGACTGGAGTCAAAGGGTCTGCGAGATCAGCCCGATGCGTGCGCGCAAGCCGGACTTGCCTCGAAGCCCGCGGTCTGCCGCGCTGCCGGCGAGCCCGCCAGCAGCAAGTACAACCTTCTGTACGCCGACGCTGCGTCAGCGGACGAAGGCGAGGACGAATCACCATCCCACCGGCACGCGGGACACGCGCGCGATGACGCCTACCGGGGCGGCCCGCGCAACGAGGCAACCGGCTCTTGACCGGCCCGTGCATTGTGCAACCGAGCGCCAACGCTCCATCTCAAAAAAATTCGATGAAACTGCGCCCCTATCTACTGGCGGGCATCGGCCTGCTGGCATCGAGCGAACCTGCTTTCGCATCCGTACTCAGTGGCAAGGCCCTGGAGACCGCGGCCAATGCCATCTCCTGGGTGGTTCTGTTCTTCGTGCCGGTGGCAGGGGTCTACCTGTTCTGGATGCTGCATATCTGGCCCGAGAAGATCGCACATCGCAAGCGCCATCCGCAAAAGGAGGCCATCCATTCGCTATGCCTGCTGTCGCTCTTCTTTGGGGGCTTGCTGTGGCCACTGGCCTGGCTCTGGGCGCACACGAAACCCGTGTTCTACCGGGCCGCGTACGGCACAGACAAGGCACCGGAAGACGATGACGCGCCAGGCCATGACAAGGTGCCGTCGACGCAGGTAGCTGGGCATGGAGTCTCTTACGGGCCGAGGAACATCGTCACCTTGCGGGCATCCACGGCGATGGACATCGCCAGCGGCAAGCACGCCGGAAAGGAGCAGATCTGAATGGATGCGCTGCTGCTTGGTGTCTACGCGCTCGCCGTCTGGCTGATTTTCTTCAAGTTCAGATGGCTGCCTTGGAACACGACGTCGATGGTCATCGTGTTTACGATTCCCGTGGTTGCGATGACGATGCTGGTCCTTACGCTCAACGTGGTGGCCCCGTCTTCCCATGACGTGCGGGTGGTGGGCAAGGTCCTGCAGGTGGTGCCACAGGTCCGCGGCCGCATCGTCGAACTGCCGGCCGAAGGCAACCGGCGCTACAAGAAGGGCGATGTCCTGCTGCGGATCGATCCGACTCCCTATCAGGCCTCGGTCAGGCAGCTCGAAGGCAGGCTGATGGCCGACGATGCCGCGCTGGCTGAAGCCGAGGCATCGGCGCGCCAGCTCAGCGAATCGGTGCGCGGCGCGGCTGGACGGGTCAGCACTGTGCAGGCCAGGCTGTCGCTCGCCCGCCAGCGGGCCAAGGAGCATGACGCGCTGCTTGCGGCGGGGGCCGGGTCAAAGTTCGACCGGGAAGATGCACTGACCCGCCAGCGTGAACTGGAAGGCGAGCTGGTCAGCGCGCAGGCCACCGAGGATGAGGCCCGGCAGAAGCTGTCGGCCAGAAGCCAGGGGGAGTTTGCCGCCATTGCAACGGCACGCGCGAAGCGGGCGGAAACCGAAGTCATGCTCGAGAACGCCCGATGGGAGCTTGAGCAGACCGTCTACCGGGCGCCCTCCGATGGCAAGGTCGTGAACCTGCAGGTGCGCGTGGGCACCATGCTCGTGCCGTTCCCGTTCTCGCCGGCGTTCAGTTTTGTCGAGGATTCGCAGGAGGTTGTTGCCTTCTACAACCAGAACGAGCTTTACAACGTCAAGGAGGGCGATCGCGCCGAGATCTATCTGCCGACGAATCCGGGCGAGATCATCAAGGCGAAAGTCAATTCGATCGTCTGGGCACAATCGCAAGGCCAGATTGCGCAGGGCGGCATGATCCCGAACACCGGGGCCACCGAGGTGGTGCCGAACCGGTTCGCGGTCAAGCTCGATCTGCGCGACCAATCTAGCGGGCTGATGCTTCCGGTTGGGGCAGTCGGAGCGGGCGCGATCTATACGGAGCATATGGAGATGTTTCACATTATCCGCATGGTCTTCCTGCGCGTCAGTTCCAAGCTGAACTACCTGGTGTTCAAGCTTCACTAGGCTCACTCGATTCGATTTGCCAGAGATTTGGAAGAGGGAAGTCCGTGTCGTCGTTTCAACTGAAGAAGACCTTGCTGCTGGCGCTTCCGGTCGCCATGCTTTGCGGCTGCGCCCTGCAGACACCGCCCGAGGGCGCGGCCCTTCGACGCCAGGCCGTGCCGGCGCTCGAAGGACAGGCCACGTGGGCGAACGCGGCAACGGCCGGCGCCGCCGCAAATGGCTGGCTCGCGACCTTCGACGATGCCGAGCTGCAGCGGCTGGTGCGGGAGGCCATTGCGTACAACGGCGATCTCCGGCTGGCCGCGGTGCGCGTGCATCAGGCGCAGGCGCTGGTCGCCATCCAGCGCAGCGGTATGCTCCCGAGCGCAGGCGTGAAGGGCAGGGCGGGCAATTCGGAAACGCAGATCCTATCGATCGGCGCGAGCTGGGAGATCGACCTCTGGGGACGCATCCGCGCCCAGTCGCGCGCTGCGGAATCGCAATATGCGGCCACGAGGGACGATTATCTCTGGGCCCAGCGCGTGGTCGCGGCGACCACTGCCAGGGCATGGTTCACGCTGATCCAGAACGCGACGCTGGAGGATCGACTGCGGCAGATCGCCGCCATTCAGGATGAACTGGTGCGGATCACCGGCCAGCGCGTCGAGATCGGGATAGCACCGGAGACCGAGCTGCTGGAAGCGCGGAATGCGCTCCGCGCGCAACGCGACGCAATCGGGAAAGCCGAACTGGCCAGAAGCCAGGCCGCGCAAGCGCTGGAACTGCTGCTGGGCCGCTATCCCGCCGGAGAAATCGCGACCGGGCCGGAACTGCCGGCCATGCCCCCGGCCCCGGCTGCGGGCTTGCCGGCGAACCTGGTCGAGCGTCGGCCCGACCTGACGGCGTCGGCGCACCGTGTTGCGGCGGCCTTCGATATGCGGCAGTCGGCGGAGGCAGCGCGCCTGCCGGGCATTTCCATCAGCGCAGCCATCACCGGCATCCGGAGCGACGTGTTCCTGCTCAACCAGGCCGGCAGCCCGATCAAGGGACTCAGTGGTTCGTTCTTCGCACCGATCTTCACGGGTGGAGAGCTCAAGGCCAGGGCGGACTACTACAGCGCCGAAGAGAAAGCCGCCCTGATCGCCTATGGCAACACCGCGCTGCAGGCACTGAGCGAGGTGGAGGCGGGACTGCAGGCCGAATCCGGTTATGACGAGCGCACCAGGCAACTGCGGGAGCGGGTGGATGAAAGCCGTGGACTGGTGCTGCGAGAGGAGGCGCGCGCGGGTATCGGCGCCTCGGATACGCGGAGCGTGCTGAAGCAGCGGCAGGCACTCGTGGCCGCCGAGATGGATCTTATCAACGTGCAGGCCAACCATCTTAACCAGCGCATTGCGCTATTGTTGGCGTTGGGTGGTGATTGGAAGGACGAGGCGGGTGCCGGTGCATGAAGGGCTCGTGCTTGCCTCCAGACGAAAATTCTTGCACCAGAGGATGGGCCGGGGCCTGGCTGTAGCCGAACGAAGTCGGCCGCGATATTTTCCCAAGCGCTTGCCGAAGCCATGACTGCGGTGAAGAGAAATCGTTGAGCAAATTTCAACGCCACGGACATTCGCACCTCGCATTCCGAGGCGATGGCGCGCACGCACTGACGGACGTCTCTACGATCGGGCTTGCCCACGTCGGGGTGCTGGCCATCAGCCCCCATCTCTACACGAGTGTTGGCTACGATTCGCTCAACGACTTTGCACCGGGTCGCGCAGATCAGTGAGTACGAGAAAATCCTGTTGATCAACACCGCCCCATACGTGGACAAGTAGAGTCGGCAGTGGCTACGCCTTGATGGCCTCGCTTGCAGCCTCGTCGATCAAGGCCGCGACGTCTGCTGCCTTGGACGCCAGCGAAGCATGGCTTGCCGCCAGAGTCACGACTTTCCTGGCATTGAGCCGGGCCGCCATCTTCTGCTGGTTCTCCGGGGCGATCATCCGGTCTTCGCTGGAGACCTGGTACCAGGACGGCTTTTTCTTCCACGCCGGCGCAGTGATGGTATCGCCAAAGGTGCTGGCAAGCGGCGCCTTCTGCGTCACCGCCATCACCAGGGCTTCGTCGGGCGAAAGATCCCGGCAGAAGCTCTCGTGGAACTTGTCGGGGTTGAGCCACAGGTAGCCATCGCTGTCGGGCACCAGGTTCGGCGCTGCGGCAGGAAGATGCTGCTGCGTGATTGCGCCGGGGCTCTCTCCCGCGTCGGGAGCAAAGGCGGCGATATAGACAAGCCCGATCACATTCGGCTGGTCACCCACCTGGGTAATCACGGCGCCGCCGTATGAATGCCCCACCAGCAGGACAGGGCCTGCCTGCTGGGCAATCATCTTGCGGGTACGCTCGGCATCGTCAGCCAGCGAAGTCAACGGGAGCTCCACGGCGCGCAGGGACGTATAGCCCTTGCGTGCCAGCTCAATGATGACGTTGCGCCAATGCGCGGCGCCGCCCCAGAACCCGTGCACCAACACAACCGTAGGCTTGTTGCTCATGACCTGGACTCCTGTTCGTGGATGAATACGGCTCGCCGATCATGGCGGCACGCCGTGGGTCTTTCGGCGGCGCGGCCCGTGCTTCAACCGATGCCACGAAGGCTCGGCCTGGCGCCCCATACGACTATAGAAACAATGGCGCAGCGGAGCGAGCCATGATCGCGAGCCTTGACGTATGCGGAATACGGCGCCCCTGGCAGGGGGTAGCTCATGATGGCCTGTCAGGCGGCAGCGATTGCCGTGGGCTGGGTCTCCCGTACCGCGGCCAGTGTCTGGCGGATACCCTCGACATATGGTGTCTTGCGAATTGGCCCGACCAGCCGCTGCAGCGCGGAGTCGTCCATGACCAGCGGGTCCGTCATCAGGTAATGCATCTCGACCAGCTCGCGCATGAACGGGTTGAACAGGCCCAGCAGGCGCAGCATCGTCTTGCCGGCGACGCGCAGTTTCAGCGTGCGCCCGGTCTGCCGTTCCATTTCCGAGACCAGCTCGCGCTGCGTCGTGACACCGGCGCCCGCCAGGTGCCAGATCTTGCCGAAGGCCGCCGGCGTGTCGATCAGCCGCGCCACCACTGGCCCCACGTCGGGCACATAGACGAATTCGTGCGGCTGGTCGAGGAGCCCGATCATGTCAGCCGTGCCACCATTCACGGCCGCCTGCGCGGCGCGGTGCAGCAGGCTGGCTTGCACGCCCGGGCCATAGAAGTCAGGCAGCCGCAGCACCGTGGCGCGGATCCGCCCGCTGGCATCGGCCTGCATCAGCAGATCCTCCTGGGCCTTGCGCATGCGGCCTTTGAACGTGTGCGGCTCGCGCGGATGGTCTTCGCGGACCGGGTTGCCGGTCTGGACCCGGCCGTAGGGATAGACGGTGCCGATCAGGATGAAGTACTTGACGCCAGCGGCCACGGCGCCATCCAGGGTCTTGCGCATCAACTCGGGGTGCAGCTGGAACTGCCAGTAGTTGACGCCGACCATGTAGATCAGCGTCTCGATGCCGCTGGCGGCGGCTTGCACCGACTCGGGCGAATCGGGATTCCAGGTGACGACCTCGGCGAGCGGGTCCGTCCCGAAGGCTGTGCGCAGGCTGCCCGCGCTGCGGCCGACCACGCGATAGGGCCGGCCCTTGCTGCGCAGCGCGGCGGCCACGCTTTGCCCGATCGCGCCGGCTGCGCCGAAAAGAGCGACTTTGGACATGACGAATCTCCTTTTGAGTTGGCACCAGTGCTGAAAGCGGCTTCAGTCTGCAAGCTCGTGGGCTAAAAGGAAATTGCCTATAATCGGCTGGTCACTATAAATAAATGCATAGCCATGCCCAAGCGCGAACCAGACTGGGAGTGGTACCGGGCCTTCCTTCATGTGCTGGAGACCGGCTCGCTGTCCGCAGCCGGGCGGGCAATGGGCCTGACGCAGCCGACCGTCGGCCGGCATATCGACAGTCTCGAAGCCGCCCTCGGGCTGAAGCTGTTCACCCGCTCATTCGACGGATTCGCGCCGACCGACGCGGCGCATGAGCTGAAGCCCTATGCCGCTGGCATTGCCGCGACGGCCGCGGCGATGCGGCGGGTTGCCAGCGGCCACGGAGCGGGCGTGCGTGGCACGGTGCGCCTGTCGGCAAGCGAAGTCATCGGCGTCGAAGTGTTGCCGCCGATACTGGCGGCGCTGCACAACGAGCATCCGGAACTGGAAATCGAACTGGTGCTGTCGAACCAGGCCGACGACCTGCTGCGCCGCGACGCGGATATCGCGGTCCGGATGTTCCGGCCCGAGCAGGCAGCGCTGGTGGCCACGCGCGTCGGCGGGATCGAACTGGGTCTGCATGCCCACGAAAGTTATCTGGCATCCCATGGCGTGCCGAAGTCGCTGGCGGATCTGTCCCGTTTTGCGGCGATCGGCTTCGATCAGGAGAACGCCTTTATCCGCCGCTTGCAGGCCAGGTTCAAGGCCTTCTCGCGCGACGCCCTGGCTTTCCGTGCCGATAGCGACCTGG